>NZ_DKGR01000044.1:103096-121668 GCF_002453335.1 Arsenicicoccus sp. UBA6765 | reverse complement strand
CGTCGGCGGACAGGCTCTCCGAGTCGCGCTGCGCGGCCTCGGCGAGGGCAGCGGCCTCGCGGGCGGCGGCGGCGCGCTGGTCCGCCTCGAGGCGCAGGCCCTCCTGGCGGCGGCGCTCCAGGTCGACGGAGGTCTGGTTGAGCCGGGCGAGCGTCGCGAGCGCCTGGTCCTGGGCGGCCTGGGTGGCCTGGGCGGCGGCGACGGCCGCCTGCTCGGCGGCCCCTGCGCGGGTGCGGGCGGCGAGCGCCGCCGTCTCGTCGGCCTTGCGCTGGTCCTGGGCCCGCTGGGCGGCACGACGCAGCTCGGTCGCCCGCGTGAGGTCGCCCGTGGCCTGGCGCACGACGCCGGTCTGCAGCTCGCCGAGCGTGGCGAGGCCGGAGGCACGGTCGAGGACGGCCTGCGGGCCGCCGGGGCTCACGAGCGCCTCGAGACCGTGCAGGTCGTGGCCCGACTCGTAGGTCTCCGCCGCCACGCGACCGAGGTTGACCTTGGCCGTCGCCAGGGCGTGCTCGGCGGCCCGAGCCTTGGCGTCCGCGTCCGCGAAGGTCTTGGTGGACGCGTCCAGGCGCACCTTGGCGCCGTTGTACTGCTCGGCCGCCAGCGCGGCCTCGCGCCGGGCCACCTCGAGGCGGTCGGCCGCGGCGGCATACTGCGCCTGGGCGGTGGCGACCTGGGCCTCCTGGTCGGCGACGGCCCGGTTGGCCGCGGCCACGTCCTGCTCGGACGGCAGCGACTGCGTGCTGCCGGTGGGGGACGGGGCCGGGTCGGCCGAGGCGGGCGCGACCAGGCCGAGGGTGAGCAGGGCGACCGTCACGCTGACGGACGCGGCGCGTGCGCCGGCCCGTGGGCCGCGACGGACGCGTGGCGTGGACTGCACTGATGTCCCCTCTGGAGCTGTGACCGATCGTGCGCGACGCCCCCCGGGCGACGCGATGGAGAGGGGCCGACCGCGGCTGGCGCGTCGACCCTATGGGTCAAGAGTACGGAGCGAGAGACCGTAGCGGTACGCGGTCCTCGACATCGGGGTGGCCTCACGCTGTGTGACAAGGGACGCAGAGGTGAACATCAGGTGATGCCGGGGAATGACAGGACCGTGTTTCCGCAGGTCACAGCGAGATAACGGGATGCCGCGCAGCGACATAACGAAACGATAACGGACAGGACCGAACGGGTGAAACCCCGGCACGACATACCCCAACGATCCGCACCTATCGCAACTCAGAGTGACGGATCAGCACCGTGTCAGGATGGTCGGGTGACCCCGGCCCGCCCCACCCCCCGACGTGCGGGGATGGGGCTCACCCTCGTGCTCGCCGGGCTGTCGATGTTCGGCCCGTTCAGCATCGATACGGCGTTCCCGGCGTTCCAGCAGATGGGGGCCGAGCTCGGGGTGGGCAGCACGGCCATGCAGCAGGTGGTCAGCGTCTACCTGCTGGCCTTCGCGATCATGAGCCTGGTGCACGGCCCGCTGTCGGACGCCGTTGGCCGGCGCCCGGTCATGGTCGCGGGCATCGCCGTCTTCGTGCTGGCGTCCGTCGGGTGCGCCCTGTCCACCAGCCTCCCCGTCCTGCTGGTCTGCCGCGCCCTGCAGGGGTTCTCGGCCGGAGCGGGCCAGATCGTGAGCCGGGCGGTGGTCCGGGACCTCTTCGACGGGGCCGAGGCCCAGCGGCTGATGAGTCACGTGGCGATGATCTTCGGCGTCGCCCCGGCGATCGCCCCGATCATCGGCGGCGCGCTGCTCGGCCTCGGCCGCTGGCCGTTGGTCTTCTGGTTCCTCGCCGCCTTCGGCCTGCTCATGGCCGGCGCGGTGCTGCTGGTGCTCCCTGAGACCCACCCGCCCAAGGCCCGTACTCCCCTGCGCCTCGGCGCGGCCGTCGGCGGCCTGGTGCGGATCGCCCGCGGGGCGGCCTTCTGGCGGATCGCGCTGGCCTGCACCCTGACCTTCGCCGGCCAGTTCCTCTACATCGCCGGCGCGCCGATCTTCGTGGTGGACCTGCTCGGGCTGGGTAGCGGGGACTTCTGGCTCTTCTTCGTCCCGATGATCGGGTGCATGGTGACCGGCGCCTTCGTCAGCGGACGCCTCGCGGGTCGGATCACCGGACGGACCCAGGTCATGGTCGGTATGACGATCGCCCTGGCCTCGGGCGTGCTCACCGTGGTCCTGGCGGCGACGCCAGACCCGGCCCGTCTCCCCTGGCCCGTGGTCGGCCCCTCGCTGATGGCGCTGGGCGTGGCGATGGCCTTCCCGGTGCTGCAGCTCGCCGTGCTGGACCTCCACCCGGACGCCCGGGGCACGGCGGCGTCCGCATCGTCGTTCGTGCAGCTGGCGTTCAACGCCGCCCTGGCCGGCGTGGTCGTGCCGGTCGCCACCGCGTCGCTGCTGAGCCTCGCCCTGACCAGCCTGCTGCTGATCGTGCTGGGCACCGGGGTGCTGGGCCTGCACCTGCTGGCCACCCGGCCCCGGGCCGGGCGCGGGCTGCGCACGACCCGGCGTCCCGAGCCGCTGGAGCCGACCGACCGGATGTGAGGCTCAGCCCTTGGCCCCGGCGTCCTTGAGCAGGAAGGTGAGGGTCCTCGGCAGGGCCTCGCGCCAGGACGTGTAGGTGTGCCCGGCGTTGTCCACGACCATCGGGGTGATCCCGGGCAGGCCCTTGGTGGCGCCGAAGAACTGCTGCGTCAGCTGCCAGCTCTGGGCGTCGGCCGGCGAGGACATCGCCAGCAGCCGGGTGCGGGCCGGCGGGCGGTTGCGCAGCAGCCACGCCACGTCCGAGCGCTGCAGCAGCGCGGGGTCGCGCTGGAGGACGCTCGCGAGGGTGCCGGTCGAGCCGTCCACCGACGGAGCGAAGTATCCCTGCAGCGACGCCCCGGAGCCGAACGTCTGCGGCTCGGCGGCGTGGAGCTTGGCCGCGCAGTAGCCACCGAGCGACCACCCCAGCACCGACCAGCGGGGACCGGGCTGGACGACGCCGAGCGTGTGCTGCGCCCAGGCGGGCACGTCCCGGGCGAGCCAGGTGTAGGCCTGCGGACCCCCCGGGTAGTCCGTGCACTCCGTGTCCTGCGGGAGCTTGATGTTGACCTCCGGCATGACCGCCACGAACGGCGGGATCTGCTTGGAACGGATCAGCGGGGCGGCCTTCTGTGCGAACTGCAGGGACGTCGCCACGTTGTCGACGGGGCCGTAGGCGCCCCCCAGCACGAACACGACCGGCAGGCCCTTGGCGTTGGCGGCGTGCTCGTGGCCCGGGGGCATCCAGACGACGACCTTGGCGGTCGTCCCGGACTGCACGCCGGACACGACGTAGTCGCGGTAGAGCCCGTCGCCCTTGGGCGGCTGGACCTTGCGGGGAGCCCAGCCACGCACCCGGATCTGCTTCAGCTCGTCCGTGGTCATGGCCCCGCCCGAGGCAGGCTGCGCGACGGCGGCGAACGGGTTGTCGTCCTCGGACGCCGCGGCGAGCGAGGACCAGGTGGGGAAGAAGCCGAAGTCCCGGTTGACGACCAGGACGAGCCCCCCGATGGCGAGCACCTGGGACAGGACGATCGACACCGCCACCCCGGCCGAGACCGCCACGCGGCGCCCCGTCCCCCGCCCTGCCGAGCGGCGGTACACCAGCACCGCCACCACCAGTGGGACTGCCAACGCCAGGCCGATCGCGGCCGCGATGACAAGCCGCGACGTCGGACCCATGTCCCGCCTCCTTCTTGTCTGCTACGCACCGTAGACGCCGACCACGGCCAGGAGGTTGACCATCGGTCGGGTGACCGCCCCGTTCACCCGAGCAGGTCGCTCTCAGGCGAGCGCGCCCGGGTCTGGCGCCACCTCGCGCAGGCCGGAGGTCGCCGCCGCGATGCGACGCTCGGTCAGGCCGGGCTCGTGCCGTCCCTCCGCGAGCAGCCGTCGGTCGTGCAGCGAGCTGAGCAGGCTCTCGCACACCTCCCACGCGTCGCGACGGCCGAGCAGCGACTCGACGGTCTCGGTGGCCCGGAGGTCGGCGGGTGCCGCGTCGAGATAGGCCCGGACGAGCTGCTCGACCTGGTCCCGCCCCAGCCGCACCTGCACGCCCTCGCTCGCGAGCCGCCCCCCGAGGTAGCCGAGGTCGCGGGCGGGGTCGTCGATCTCGGCCCACTCCCAGTCGACCAGCCGCGGCTCGCCGGCCTCGACGAGGACGTTGGCCGCGACGAGGTCCCCGTGCACCAGCGCGAACCGGCGGACCGGCTCGAACCACGGCTCGCGCTCCGCCAGGTAGGCGCGCACCCCCGGCAGCAGCGCCAGCACCTCGGGGTCGGCGACCACCTGCGGCTGGTGCTCGAGCCACCACCCCAGCCCGGCCTCGAAGGCGCCGACGATGCTGACGGTGCTGCGCTGCGGGTCACCGACCGGTCCGCAGCGCGGGTAGGCCCGGTCGTGCAGGCGCGCGATGGCCTGCGCGAGCCTGGTCAGCAGCTCGTCGTCCCAGTCCTCGGTGTCGGTGAGCACCTCGCCGGGCACCAGCCCGACGACCATGGCCGGTATGCCGAGCCGGTCACCGCTCTCGTCCAGGGCCACGGGCTCGGGGCCGACCCCGTCCGGCAGGAGCTGCAGCACCGTGAACTCGTCACGCATGGCGCGCGGCAGGTCCTCGGTGGGGCGACGCACGACCCTCACCACGACGTCGGTGCCCCGGGTGGCGACGTGCCAGGCGGCATACGACTCTCCCTCCCCCAGCAGGCTCACCCACTCGGGGGCGTGGGGCAGGCCGCACCAGGCCCACTCGCGGTCGAGGGCGGCACGCAGGGCGGTCTCGTCGATCACCGCTCCAGGCTAGGCGCCTCGCCCGTGGTGGGCGGTCGTTGCCAGCCGGTCGCTCCGCGCACCGCACGCGCCCGCGAGGGGCGACGGGCGAGGGGCAGGGCGAGGGGCAGGGCGAGGGGACGCGAATGTCGCTCCCGACGGCGTGTCGTGGACCTTCGCGTCCCCTCGCTGCCGATCGATGCCTGTCGGCGCCTGTCGGCGACTGTCGATGCCGGTCGATGCCACCGATGACCCTCGGAGAGCGGCTCAGGCGCGGGGCTCCACGCTGTCGCCCGACTCGGTGCTCCCGTCGATCAGGGGGACGTCGAGGCGCTCGGCCAGCTCGGCGAAGGTGATGCCGTGGGTCTCGCGCACGACCACGCCACGCTCCTCGAGCAGGAACACGGCCTGGCTGGTGTAGACGCGCCGGACGCACGCCAGCCCCGTCGCGGGATAGGTCAGCTCGGGGACGATCTTGGCCGAGCCGTCCTTGGCGAAGAGCGACATCATGACCCAGGTCTGCTTGGCGCCGATGGCGAGGTCCATCGCGCCGCCGACGGCGGGGATGGCGTCGGGTGCGCCGGTGTGCCAGTTGGCGAGGTCGCCCCCGGCCGAGACCTGGAAGGCACCCATGACGCAGACGTCCAGGTGACCGCCACGCATCATCGCGAAGCTGTCGGCGTGGTGGAAGTAGGACGCCCCAGGCAGCTCGGTGACGGCGATCTTGCCGGCGTTGATGAGGTCCACGTCGACGTCCTCGCCGTGCGCCTGCGGACCCATCCCGAGCATGCCGTTCTCGGTGTGCAGGGTGATCTGCTGCTCCGCGCGCAGGTAGTCGCTGATCAGCGTCGGCTGCCCGATCCCGAGGTTGACGAAGGACCCCGGCTCGATGTCGTGGGCGGCCAGCGCGGCGAGCTCCTGCTTGCTCAGCTCGGCATCCGTGCTCGCGCTCGTGCTCGCAGTCGTGCGCGTCGGCTCCGTCGTCGGCTCGGTCATCGCAGGCCCTCCTTGTCGCTGCTGGCGGTGCGCACCTCGACGACGGTGTCGACGAAGATGCCGGGGGTCACGACGACCTCCGGGTCGATCTCCCCTGTGGGGACGAGCTGCTCGACCTGCACCACGCTGCGGGTGACCGCGGTGCACATGGCCGGCCCGAAGTTGCGGGCGGTCTTGCGATAGACGAGGTTGCCCATCGCGTCGCTGCGCAGCGCCTTGACCAGCGCCACGTCGCCGGTGATCGGCGCCTCGAGGACATACCCGCGGCCGTCGATCACCCGCGTCTCCTTGCCCTCGGCGAGCAGGGTGCCGTATGCCGTGGGCGTGAAGAAGCCACCGATCCCGGCGCCCCCCGCGCGGATCCGCTCCGCGAGGGTGCCCTGCGGCACGACCTCGAGCTCGAGCCGCCCGGCGCGATAGGCCTCGTCGAAGTGCCACGAGTCGCTCTGGCGCGGGAACGAGCAGATCATCTTGGCGACCTGGCCGTTCTTGATCAGGGCGGCCAGGCCCTCGTCGCCGTTGCCGGCGTTGTTGTTGACGACGGTGAGGCCGCTGGCCCCGCTGCGGATCAGCGCCTCGATCAGCTCGACCGGCTGCCCGGCGATGCCGAAGCCCCCGATCAGCACGGTGTCACCGTCCTCGACGATGCTGACCGCCTCGTCGACGTCCGCGGCCACGTGCAGCCCGCTCATCGTGCTCCCTCCCTCGTGCCGGTGGTGCCGGCGCTGGCGACGTTCTCGACGACGACGGCGAGCCCCTGGCCGACGCCGATGCAGATCCCGGCCAGGCCGTAGCGCCCACCGGTCGCGGCCAGGCGACGAGCCACCGTGCCGAGCACGCGCAACCCCGATGCGCCGAGGGGGTGGCCGATGGCGATCGCCCCGCCCCAGCGGTTGACGACGTCCACGTCGAGGCCGTCGCGCTCCCATGCGTCCAGGCAGGCCAGGGACTGGGCGGCGAAGGCCTCGTTGAGCTCGACCGCGTCGATGTCGCTCCAGGTCAGGCCCGCGCGGCGCAGCGCCTGCTCCGCCGCCGCGACGGGCGCGTAGCCGAAGTACTGCGGCTCGTTCGCGGCCTCGCCGCGGGAGACGATCTGCGCCAGGGGGTCGCGCCCCAGCAGCTCGGCCGCCCGTTCGGAGCCCACGAACGCGGCGGACGCCCCGTCATTGAGGGGCGAGGCGTTGCCCGCGGTGACCGTGCCGCCCTCCGTGCAAAAGACGGTCTTGAGCCCGGCCAGGGTCTCGGGGGTCGAGCCCGGGCGGATGCCCTCGTCCCGCTCGAGGTCCGTCCCGGGCACGGTGACCACGTGGTCGGCATACCGGCCCTCGTCCCAGGCCGCAGCGGCGAGCCGGTGCGACTCGGCAGCGAAGGCGTCCTGCCGCTCGCGCGAGACCCCGTGGAGCTCGGCGAGCTGCTCCGTCGCCTCCCCGAGGCTGACGGTCCACCGGCCAGGCATGCGGGGGTTGACCAGGCGCCACCCGAGAGCGGTGCTCTCGGCGGTGAGGTTGTGGGCGGGGTAGGGCTTGCTGGTCTTGGGCAGCACCCATGGGTCGCGGCTCATCGACTCCACGCCGCCGACGAGGACCAGGTCGGCGTCGCCCGCCATCACCTGCCGCGAGGCGACCATGGCGGCGTCGAGCGACGACCCGCAGAGCCGGTTGACCGTGCTGCCGGGGATCGAGACGGGCAGGCCGGCGAGCAGCGTGGCCATGCGGGCGACGTTGCGGTTCTCCTCGCCGGCGCCGTTGGCGTTGCCGAAGGTCACGGCGTCGATGCGCTCGGGGTCGAGCCCGGGCGAGCGGTCGACCAGGTCGCGCACGACGTGGGCCGCGAGGTCGTCGGGCCGGGTGCCGGCCAGGGCCCCGCCGAACCGCCCGAAGGGCGTCCGGACGGCGTCGTAGAGATAGGTGTCGGTGGTCATGATCGTTCTCCTTCGAACGTCGTCGGTGTCAGCGGCAGAAGGCGAGAAGGGCCTCGGCGGTGCCGGTCGGGTCCTCCACCGGGGCCTGGTGCCCGACCTCGGGCAGGATCACGGCGCGGCCGTCGGCCACCCCGGAGGCGACCTGCTCCGCGGCCGCGGGCGGAACGACCTGGTCGGCGGCCCCGTTGAGCACCAGCACCGGGTCGGTCACCTCGCCCAGCCGGTCGCTCAGGTCGTATGCCGCGAGCGCCTCGCAGCACGCCGCATAGCCCTCGTCGTCGACCTCGTGCGCGAGGTCGTGCAGCAGGCCCCCCGCGACCTGCGGCTCACGATCGGCGAAGCCGGGCGCGAACCACCGCGCCGCCGAGCCCTCGACGAGCGCCGGCGTCCCCTGGGCGCGGACCGTGACGGCTCGCTGCGTCCACGCCTCGGGGGTGCCGAGCGCCGCGGCGGAGCACACCAGGGCGACGGCGGCGAACGCGCCCGGGTGGTCGGCGGCGGCCTGCAGGCCGGTCGCCCCGCCGAGGCTCACGCCCGCGTAGTACGCCGGCAGGCCGGGGGTGCCGCGACGGGCGGCCAGCTCGACCACGGCGCTCGCGAGGTCGGCGACGCTGAACGACCCGGCAGAGCCGTCGTGGTGCGTCCGGCCGTGACCGGGCAGGTCCCACCCGAGGACGTGGTAGCGGTCACCCAGCAAGGGAAGGACGGGGGCCCACAGCCGCTCGACGGCCACGCCGAGGGAGGAGCCGAGGACGAGCAGGGGCTTGGGCTGCCCGGCGGCACCGGACGAGGACAGCGGGACGACGGCGACGGGCACGCTCACGGCGGGGCTCCTGGTGGTCGGGGTGGCACCAGCCTACGGCGTGTTCGCAGGATGCACGCCTGTTCGATATGCGCACCGCGTCAGGCGCTGATGCAGCTCCTATCGCGTCCGGCGGCCTTGGCGGCATACAGGGAGGCGTCGGCGCGCCCGATGACGTCCTCGGCGGTGTCCCCGGCCCGCAGGCTCGTGATCCCCGCCGAGAAGGTCTGGCCGCGCGGCGTCGCGCGGCGCATCCGCTGCAGGACCGCGCGGGTCTCGGCCACGGTGCCCTCGGGCATGATGACGACGAACTCCTCACCGCCATAGCGGAAGAGCATGTCCCCCGGGCCGATCACCGACGCCCAGGACAGGCCAGCGGCCCGGAGCAGGCGGTCGCCCTGGAGGTGCCCGTGGGTGTCGTTGAAGCTCTTGAAGTGGTCCAGGTCGAGCAGGGCCACGGTCAGGCCGGCCAGTCGCCCCTGCTCCACCTGCCCGATGCTGTCGTGCAGCAGCCGCATCCCCGCCCGCCGGTTGGGGAGCTGGGTGAGCTCGTCGGTGCGCGCGGTCTGCTCGAGCTCGTTGGCCTGCTTCTCGAGGCGGCGCACGAGGATCAGGACGCGTACGCAGACGAGGACGACCATCATCGCGGTGCCCACGAGCGACAGCACGACCGACGAGGGCGTCGCCGGGGCGCGGCCGACCATGGTCTGCACCGCGATGGTCATCATCGGCGCCACCACGGCCCCCACCATCATCAGCACCCCGGAGCGCGACACCCGCGAGCTGGGCTCGCGCACCGGGCGGCCGGACAGGACGGCGGCGGCGGCGAGGAGCACGGACTGCACCATCCACAGCGCCGGGGGCCAGTACCACGTGTCCGTGAGGCCCACCACGAAGTAGCCGAACCAGATGTCGGCGACGACGTCGACCATGGCCGACAGCGCCAGCGCGCGCGTGCACCACTCGTGCGCGGACCGGGCGCTCAGCACCGCCACGGCGCCGGCGATCGCGAGCACGTCGCACAGCGGGTAGGAGCTCACCAGCAGGGATCGCAGGTCGCTGCCCCCCGGGGCGAGCAGGATCTGCTGGCCGATGAGCAGCCACCACACGACCGACAGGCTCACGGCGCACAGCACCACGTCGAGGACGACCGCCGCTCCGGCGACGATTCCCTCCCGGCGCGCCATGCCCACGAGGGCGGCGAACAGGCACAGGTAGGACAGGATCCCGACGAGCGAGGTGGAGGACCAGCTGTCCAGGCTGACGGACCGGACGGCCTGGACGGCGACCACGACGTCGCCCACCAGCCACAGCAGCATCGCCGCGAGCAGCAGTCGCCGCTCGCCCCGGAATGCCGGTCGGGTGCGCGCGACCCCGTAGGCGAACACGGCCGTGGACAGCACCCGCGAACCGACGTAGACGGCCCCCTGGGCCTCCGGGGTCCCGACGACCCAGTAGATCCCCTGCGCGACGACGAGCACGAGGGCCAGCAGGCCCAGGGCGAGCGCGTCCTGCCGTCGCCGGCGCAGGCTCCCGGCGCGCTCGTAGGAGCTGGGGCCGACCTCGACGCGGGCGCTCACGCGATCACCATCGTGCGGGCGCGGCCCGCCTCCTTGGCGGCGTAGAGCGAGACGTCGGCGCGCGCGAGAAGCGTCTCGGACGAGTCGCCGTCGGACCAGGCGGCCAGCCCCGCGGAGAAGGTCTGGTCGTCCGGGGTCGCCGCGCGCATCCGGGCGAGGATCTTTTCGGCGTCGGCGACGGACCGGTTGGGCAGGATCACGACGAACTCCTCGCCGCCATAGCGATAGATCGACCCGTCGTCGTCCAGCACCTGGATCCAGGCGCGGGCGGACGCCCGCAGGATGCGGTCACCCTGCAGGTGGCCATGGGCATCGTTGAAGCTCTTGAAATTGTCCAGGTCGAGCATCCCCACGGTGAGGCGGGCGCCCACCCCGGTCATGGCGGCGGCGATCGCCTCGTCCATCAGGCGCAGTCCGGCCCGCCGGTTGGCCAGGCCCGTCAGCTCGTCGGTGCGGGCGGTCCGGGCCAGCTGGTCGGACTGTTTCTCGATCCTGCGCACGAGCACCAGCACCCGGGTGGCGGCGATGAGCAGTAGCAGCAGGGTCCCCGCGAGGGTCGCGAGCACGGCCGAGGCATGCGTGTGCCGCCCGAGCGCGGACAGGACGGCCAGCACGGTGGCGGGGCCGACGAGGGCCGACACGACGAGCAGCACCCCAGCGACCGAGACCCGCGAGGCCAGCTCCCGGCCTGGTCGCCGACCGAGGACCGACGCCGTCGCGAGCAGGGTGCTCTGCACCATCCACAGCGCGTACACCCAGCGGTTGCTGGGCATCTCGCCGCTGACGTAGAGGCCGAAGCCGACGTCCGAGACGGCCCCCACCAGCATCCCCAGCACGAGCAGCCGATAGGAGATGGCATGGGCCGAGCGGGAGCTGAGCAGCACCGCGGCCGCCGCCACGATCAGGCTGTCCCCGAGCGGATAGGCGGCGGCGAGCAGGGTCGTCGAGCGGGCCTGGTCGGGGTGCGAGAAGAGCTCTTGGCCGACGAGCAGCCACCAGCAGATCGCCAGGCTCACCACGCACGCCATCGAGTCCAGCCACAGCGCCGACCCCCGCACGAAGCCGTCCTTGCAGGCGAGGCGCACCACGCCGGCGCACATGAGCACGAAACCAGCCATGTCGAAGACCCCGGCGGGCGTCCAGTCGCCATACTCACCGAGGACGGCGATGCGCACGGCCACGGCCACCTCGGCCAGGGCCCAGACGACCATGCCGGCCAGCATCAGCCCCCAGTCCCGCCGGAATCCCGGACGGGCACGGGCGACGCCCCAGGCGAAGGTCACCACCGCGGCGACCCGCATGACGATGAAGGCCACGCTCGCGACCCTTTCGTCGGAGGTCCAGTAGACGAGCTGCAGCAGCACGAACAGAGATCCGAGGACGACGAGGACCCGGTCGTCCTGTCGGAACGACCGGGACTCGGGGTCGCCGTCAGTGGTGGGCCCTGGCGGGTTGCCGGCCATGGGCTCGCGCATGCCGCTCATCCTAGGTAGCCCACCGTGATCGCGCAGGCACGCTGAGGTGATTCACAGCAAAGAAGCGGTCACTGCGGTGAGGTGCGGCACAACAGCGAGGCCCCCGACCGGAGTCGGGGGCCTAGTCTGAGCCGCTTGTCGGAATCGAACCGACGACCTATTCATTACGAGTGAATCGCTCTGGCCGACTGAGCTAAAGCGGCAGGAACGTCAGCGGGCCGACGCTCGGCGCCCCACTATACAGGCCGGGCAGGCGCCGACCGAATCCGTCGAGCCAGCTCAGCACTTCGCGCCGTCGGCCGGCACCTTGCCCTTGACGAGGTAGTCGTCGACGAGACGGTCGAGGCAGTTGTTGCCCTGCTGGTATGCCGTGTGGCCGTCGCCGTCCCGCGTCACCAGCACGCCCTTGTCGAGCTCCTTGGCGAGCGCCACGGAGTTCTCGTACGGCGTGGCGGGGTCGCGCGTCGTCCCGAGGACGAGGATGGGACCGGATCCCTTGGCGCTGATGGGGGCGGCCTTGCCGGTGGCCGGCACCGGCCAGACGCCGCACACCGCATCGCCCCACGCCATGAAGCGGCCCCAGGTCGGCGCGACGGCAAGGAAATCCTTCTCGTCCGCGGCGTACCGTGCCGCGTCCCCCGGCACGGGACGGTCCAGGCAGTTGACGGCGTTGATGGCCTGCAGCATGTTGCCGTTGTAGCTGCCGTCCGCCTGACGGTCGGCGTACTGCGTCGCGAGGCGCATGAGCCCGGAGCCGTCACCGCCCTTGGCCGCGCGCAGCGCACCGTCGAGCTCCGGCCACAGCTGGTCGGAGTACATCGGCAGCGCCAGGCCCATCGAGGCCCACCCCTCGGTCAAGGTGCCGGTGCCGACGCCGGGCGCGGGCAGCGGCTTGGCATCGATCTGCTTGAGCAGGTCGGCGAGACCCTTCATCACCTCGTCCACCGAGCCGCCGACCGGACAGCTGCCGGTGTCGACACAGTGCTGCGCGTAGGCCCGGGTGGCGCGCTCGAACCCGGTGGCCTGCCCCAGGGCGGATTGCTTGCCGTCCTGCGCGGGGTCGATGACGCCGTCGAGCACCATCTGCCCCACGTGCTGGGGGAACAGCCCGGCATACGTGGCGCCGAGGAAGGTCCCGTAGGACGCCCCGAAGTAGTTGAGCCGCTGGTCGCCGAGGGTGGCCCGCAGCACGTCCATGTCCTTGGCCGCCTCGACGGTGGACACGTGAGCGAGCAGATCGCCCGTGCGCTGCTTGCAGGCCTCGCCGAAGGCCTTGTTGGCGGCCATGAGCTGGCCCTGCTCGGCGGGGGTGTCCGGGGTCGGGTCGCCGCCGAGCAGGTCGTCCATCTGCCGGGGGTCCAGGCAGGTGACCGGCTGGGACTTGGCGACGCCGCGCGGGTCGAAGCCCACGACGTCGAAGCGTCGCTGGACGTTGCCGGCCAGCGTCGGGGCGAACCAGTCGACCATGTCGACCCCGGAGGCGCCAGGGCCCCCCGGGTTGAGCACGAGGGACCCGGTGCGCGAGCTCGACGAGGACTTCTGCCGCTTGAGCGCGAGCCGCAGCGTCGCGCCGTCGGGCTTGTCGTAGTCCACGGGCACGGTCAGCCAGCTGCACTCGAACCGGCCGCACAGCTCCCACGTCAGCTGCTGGCCGTAGTACTTCGCGAGGTCAGGGGCGTGCGAGGCGGTGGCCGTGCTCGTGGCGCTCGACCCGCTCGACCCGGTCGCGGAGGAACCGCTCGGGCTCGCGCTGCTCGGGCTGGTGGTTGCGCTCGTGCCCCCGGTCCCGGGGATGGCGCAGGCCCCGAGCAGCAGGGAGGCCGCCGCGATGGACGTGGCGGAGCGTGCGGTGCGCGACCGGCGCAGCGAGGTCATGCGGGGCCTTTCGGGGACGAGGACGTATGCCGGGAGAGGGCCGGCGTCGTCGAGGCCCCCTGTCTCTCCCCCACGGTAGCCGTCTCGCCTGGGAGGGACGGAACTGTCAGCGCGGCAGTCTCAAGGACAGACACATGGCCTCGAGCGCGAGCAGCGGCGCCACGTTGCGGTCGATCCGCTCCCTCGCTGTGCCGATCGCGTCGATCGCGTGCAGGAGGCCTTCGGGTGTGAAGGCCTGCGCCACCTGCGAGACCAACGGCCCCAGCTCGGTGTTGACCAGGGGGACTGGCGTGCCGAGCCGCAGCACCAGCGCGTCGCGATAGACGCTCATCAGGTCGACGAGCGAGCGGTCCACGACGTCGCGGGCGAAGCGGGTGGCCCGCTGCTTCTGCTCGCGCTCGAGGGCGGCCACCGCGGAGCGCACGTGCGGGGGCTGGGTGCGCGAGGCGGGGTCGGCCCCGAGCCGCTCGAGCAGCTGGCGGCGCTCGGCGGCGTCGCGGTCGGCGCTGGAGGCCCCCGACTCCTCGTCCGCGATCGAGGCGAGGTCCGCCGCCGCATCGATGGCGTCACCCACCCGGCGGATCCGCCCCGCGATGGAGACGGTCGTGTGCCGGCGCTCGCGGGCGCCGTCGTCGGTGGCGAGCCGCTTGGCGATCCCGATGTGGCTCTGGGCCGCGCGGGCGGCATACGCGGCCATGGCCGGGTCGATGCCGTCGCGGCGCACGAGCAGCTCCGCCACGGCATCGACGGGAGGGGTCCGCAGGCGCACGTGCCGCGATCGCGAGCGCACCGTGATGATCACGTCGTCGAGCGACGGCGCGCACAGCAGCCAGACGGTGCGCGACACCGGCTCCTCGATGACCTTGAGCAGCGCGTTGGCGGCCTGCTCGGTCAGGCGGTCGGCGTCCTCGATCACGATGACGCGGTAGCGGCCGACGGAGGGGAGGGTCGACCCGAGCCGCACCAGCTCGCGCGCCTGCTCGACGCCGATGGACAGTCCCGAGGTCGCGACCAGGGAGACGTCGGCGTGGGTGCCGTCCATGGCGGTGCGGCACTCCAGGCAGGACCCGCAGCCGCCCTCGGGGCACTGCAGGGCAGCGGCGAAGCTGCGGGCGGCCACCGAGCGGCCCGACCCGGGCGGGCCGGTGAGCAGCCAGGCGTGGGTCATGGCGTCGGGGTCGGCCACCGCCCGGCTGAGGGTGGTCACCGCCTCGGGCTGCCCGACGGTCTGCTCCCAGACGCCGGGGGCGGTCACGAGAGCACCTCCGCCAGGCGACCGCGCACGAGGGCGTGGATCTCGGCGGGTGCCAGGGTGGCGTCCACGACGAGGTAGCGCCCGGGCTCCGCGGCGGCGAGGTCCAGGAACCCGGACCGCACCCGGTGGTGGAAGTCGTCGGGCTCGGACTCGAGCCGGTCGTGCTCGTCGCCCCGCCGCTCGCGACCGGTGCCCGCCTCGACGTCGAGCAGCACGGTGAGGTCGGGCAGCAGCCCCTCGACCGCCCACAGCGACAGCTGCCGCACCTCCTCGCCCGCCAGGTCGCGCCCCGCGCCCTGGTAGGCCACCGACGAGTCGAGGTAGCGGTCGGTCACCACGACCTCGCCGCGGGCGAGGGCGGGCCGCACCACCGCGTGCACGTGGTGGGCCCGGTCGGCGGCGAAGAGCAGCGCCTCGGCCCGCGGCGACACGTCGTCCCCGTGGAGGAGCAGCCGCCGGATCTCGGCGCCGAGCTCGGAGCCCCCGGGCTCGCGCGTCAGCAGGACCGTGCGCCCCTGGGCCTCCAGCCACTCCTGCAGCAGCCGAGCCTGCGTCGACTTGCCCGCACCGTCGCCGCCCTCGAGGGCCACGAACACCCCGCGCCCACCCTGTCCCATCGTCACGTGCTCGAGCCTAGAGCAGGGCGCCGACAGGGGGTCTGCCCGGCGCCCGGCTCGGTGACGCTGCGTGCCCGAGCGGCACCTCGCGGACACGGTCCGCCCCCTCCGGCGTCGCTTCCCGGTCACGGGGCAACAACGGTCGTCTCCCGGCCATACCCTGGACCCGTGACGCAGGGGGACCAGGGGCAGACGAGGGGCGGGCGCGCCGAGGCCGACACGCTGGCTGCGGTCGCCCGCCTCGCCGAGGCCCTGCCCGCCGACGCCCGGCGCGAGCAGTTCGTGCAGGCGCTCCGACATCACCTGCCCCGCGTCATCGGCGCTGAGCGGATCGAGCTGGGGCTGGTCACCGGGTCCGACGGCCACGTCGAGTGCCACGTCTTCGCCGGCACCCTGCCGGGCGAGCCAACCGTCCACCAGCGCCCCGTGACCACCGGCTGCTTCGTCCGCGTCCTGCGGTCGCGGACCCAGCTGATCCCCGACCTGCGGGAGGCGGACGACCCCGAGCTGCAGCCACTCGTCGAGGCGAGGCTGCGCCAGCGTCTGGTCCTCGCCGTGCACGCCGGCACAGCCACGATCGGCGTGCTGGCGGTGACCAGCGCTTCCGCCATACGACCCGAGACGATCCAGGCAGCCACACTGGTGGCGGCCGTCCTCTCCGCCCGGGGCACCCAGCTCTCGGGCCTGGCGGCCCCGGACTCCCTGCTCACGCTCGAGGCGCAGCTGGCCGACCTGCGATCGACCAACCAGACCCTCCAGCGCACCGACGCCCTGACCCGGCTGCCCAACCGCGCGGCCGCCTTCGAGGCGATCGGCCGGGCCCGCGCGGGCGAGCCGGCGGACGGCGCCTTCGCCTACATCGACGTCGACCATCTCAAGATGACCAACGACCGGCTCGGCCACGGGTCCGGCGACGAGGTGCTCCGCGGGGTGGCCGACCGTCTGCTCCGGCTGAGCGGGCCGACGCCGGTCGCCGTCTTCCGCGTCGGCGGGGACGAGTTCGGGGCGCTGAGCCGGGGCACGGTCCAGGAGCTGCGAGCCGCGCTCGAGGAGCTGTCCGTCGACCTGGCCCGCGACCCGCTGCGCATCGACGGGCGCGAGGTGCCCGTCGCGTTCTCCGCCGGCGTCTATGCCATCTCCGGTCACGACCAGGGCATCGAGGAGATCGTCTCCCGCGCCGAGTCCGCGGCCCACGAGGCCAAGCGCAGCGGTCGCGGACGGGTCCTCGTCCACGTGCCCGGCGACCCGGGACGCGCCGACACCCACCACGAGCGGCTGCAGATGGACGAGGTGCGTTCCGCGGTGCTCACCGGGCGTCTGTCGATGGTGGCCCAGCCCATCCGCAGCGTCGTGCAGGGCGTCGAGGCCCCCATGGACGCCGAGGTCCTCGTCCGGCTGGCCGACGAGGCCGGACGCACCCTGCTGCCCGACGACTTCGTGGCCCTGGCCGAGCAGTATGACGTCGTCAACGCCCTCGACCGCGCCGTCCTGTCCCGCGTGGTCGAGACCCTCGCCGACGGGGCCCCGCAGCGTCGCGTCTCCTGCAACGTCAGCCCGCACAGCCTGCTCGACCCCACCTTCGTCGACTGGGCCGACGACCTGATCCGCGGCAGCGGCCAGGGCCGCCGTCTGGTGCTCGAGCTGACCGAGCGGCTGCCCATCGGCACGGTCGAGGAGGTGCGGTCCGGCATGGTCCACCTCGGCGACGCCGGCGTGCGCTTCGCCCTCGACGACTTCGGGGCGGGCACGACCAGCTATGGCAACCTGCGCGTCCTGCCCATCGACGTCCTCAAGATCGACGGCGTGCTCGTGCGCGGGTGCCTCACCAGCACCGTCGACCACGCGATGCTGCGCTCGGCCGTCGAGGTGGCCGACGCGCTCGGCATACGGTCCGTCGCCGAGGGGGTGGAGACCGCCGAGCAGCTGTCCGCCGTCGTCGAGCTGGGGGCGCACGCCGTGCAGGGCTACTACTTCGGCCAGCCCCTCCCCTGGCCGGCGGTCTGAGGCAGGCGGCCTGAGGCAGGCGGCCGACCGCCAGGCGAGATCGGCCAGGTGGCACGGCGATTGACCCCCGCCGGCGGGGGCGCATGTGGTTGTCTTGTGGACAAACCCCCCACCTCCCCCCTTCCCTCACAGGAGCCTCCCCCATGGCCACACGTCACCCCTCCGACTCGGACGAGTCCCGCACGACCGACGAGGAGCGCCCGGTCGGCGCCCGCACGCACGACGACCCCGACGGGCACGGCAAGCCCGACGAGATGGACGACCTGCCCGGCGCCAACTGGAAGTACGCCTTCAAGCGCACGACCAAGGAGTTCACCCGGGACCAGTGCACCGACCTCGCGGCCGCCCTGACCTACTACGCCGTGCTGTCGCTGTTCCCGGCCGTCCTGGCGCTGACCTCCCTGCTCGGCCTCTTCGGCCAGGATCCGGGCACCGTCGACAAGATGCTGGACGGCGTCCGCCAGCTCTCGCCGCAGGCCGTCGACACCGTCGGCCCGATCATCAAGGAGATCTCCGGCTCCCAGGCGTCCGGCGTCGCCCTGGTCGTCGGTCTGCTCACCGCGCTGTGGTCGGCCTCCGGCTACATCGGCGCCTTCGGCCGCGCGATGAACCGCATCTACGACGTGCAGGAAGGGCGCCCCTTCCTCAAGCTGCGACCGCTGCAGCTGCTCATCACCCTGATCACGCTGACCCTGGTCGCCCTCGCCGGCATCATGCTGGTCGTCAGCGGCGGCATCGCGCAGTGGGTCGGCGGACTCATCGGCCTCGGCGACACCGCCGTGACGGTGTGGAACATCGCGAAGTGGCCCGTCATCGGCCTGATCGTCATCCTGGTCATCGCGCTGCTCTACTACGCGACCCCCAACGTCAAGCAGCCGAAGTTCAAGTGGTTCAGCCCCGGCGCGGCCCTGGCCTTCGTCACCTGGATCCTGGCGTCCGTCGCCTTCGGCTTCTACGTGTCCAACTTCGGGTCCTACAACAAGACCTACGGCTCGATCGCGGGTGTGGTCGTCTTCCTCCTGTGGCTGTGGATCACCAACCTGGCGCTGCTCTTCGGTGCGGAGTTCGACTCCGAGGTCGAGCGCTCCCGGCAGCTCGCCGCGGGCATGCCCGCCGAGGACCAGGTGCTCCTGCCGCCCCGCGACGACAAGGGGATCAAGAAGCAGGAGAAGACCCTCGACGAGCTCAAGCTCGAGGCGTCCGACCTGCGCCGCGAGGGCCGGCGCGACTGACCCGCGCCTCCCCTCTCTGACGAAGATCGTGAGTGTCTGGTCCA
>NZ_DKGR01000044.1:87041-102934 GCF_002453335.1 Arsenicicoccus sp. UBA6765 | reverse complement strand
TGGACCAGACACTCACGATCTTGCTTGTGGGGCCGTATGACGCCCCGCCGAACCGCCCGGAACGACACGACTCGAGCCCACAGCTCAGTTCAGGTCGCCTGCGACGCGCCAGACGGCCCCCAGACGACACGACGCGAGCCCGCAGCTCACTTCAGGTCGCCTGCGACGCGCCAGACGGCCCCCAGACGACACGACGCGAGCCCGCAGCTCACTTCAGGTCGCCCACGACCCCCCACGGGGTCCCCAGACGACACGACTCGAGCCCGCAGCTCACTTCGGGTCGCCTGCGACGCGCCAGACGGCCCCCAGACGACACGACGCGAGCCCGCAGCTCAGTTCAGGTCGCCTGCGACCCCACACGGGGTCCCCAGACGACACGACTCGAGCCCGCAGCTCACTTCGGGTCGCCTGCGACCCCCCACGGGGTCCCCAGACGACACGACTCGAGCCCGCAGCTCAGTTCAGGTCGCCTGCGACGCGCCAGACGGCCCCCAGACGACACGACGCGAGCCCGCAGCTCACTTCGGGTCGCCTGCGACGCCCCATGGGGTCCCCAGACCACACGACCCGAGCCGGGAGCTCAGCTCGGGTCAGGTGTGGTGCTGCCGCCGGAGCCAGAGCACGAACAGCCCCAGCGCCGCGGCCATCGCGAGGAAGGTCAGCGACGTCCGCTCCATGCTCTCCCCCGGATCCCGCCAGGCCTCGACCGGGTCCACCGGGTCGAGGGCCCGCACGCTCGGGGTGACCCCGGACCCCGCGGGTGCGGTGGCCCTGGCTGCGCCCGGCCGGGAGACCCGCGCCGCTGCCGGAGCCGGGACGCTCGCGGGGGCCGACGCGGTCGGGGCCGGAACGGTGGTGGCGGGGGCCGACGCGGTCGGAGCGACCCCGGCCGCCGCGCCGGTGGGCACGGCGAGCGAGTCCGTCCCGAGCTCGAGGGCCGGGCTGGGGGTGGCAGCACCGGCGGGGACGGCGGCCTCCGGGGTAGGCGCCGCGGGGGTGTGCGCGGCGAGGTCGGCGCTCACGACCCGGGATGCGCGCTCCTGGGTCTCCGGCGTCGGAGACGTGCCGGCCCCGGCCAGCGCGCCCACGGAGAGGAGCCCGGCGGTGCCGAGCAGCACCACCGGAACCATGCCGACGGGTCGACCGGCCGCGGGCCGCTGAGCGGAGCTGGCTGAGGAACGGCGGCCCGGCCGACTGACGGAGCGGGAGGAGGAGCGGGCCGAGGCGCGGCGGGGCAGCCCGGGGCGGAGGAGAGCCATGCGTGAGGTCCTTGGGGGTCGACCGGCGTCCAGACGGTGAGGCGATGGGCGGGGGCGGACAGGCGAGGGCCTGGTCAGGTCAGGTCAGGTCAGGTCAGGTGAGAGGCTGGAGACGCTCGTTGCGGCGGCGGAGATAGATGACGCAGCTGGAGATCACGGCCACCAGCGCGGCCCAGAAGGCGCCGACCCGGCCGACGTTGTCGCTCGGGTCCTGGAACACGCCGGCCGCCAGGCCCCGCGAGCCACCGGAGCTGCCCCCGGAGCCGCCCGGTGCGGCGGTCGCCGTGGTGGACTCGGCGTTCGGGCTCGGCTGACCGGGCGTGGTCGAGGCTGCGCCGACGGAGGCGGTGGCTGTCGCGGTGCCGGCCTCGCCGGCTTCGCCGGTCGCGCTGGTCGTCCCGTTCGCGGCGACGGCCGCGGCCGCAGCGGCCGCCGCGATCGGGCTCGCCGGGTTGATGGCGAGGCTCGTGACGGGGGCGCCCGGAGTGCCCGGGGCCACCGGGACGGCGGGCGGCAGCGCGGTGGGTGACGTGGTCCCGGGTGCGGGAACGGGGACGCTCGGACGCTGCGGCGCGGGGATGGTGCTTGAGGGTGCCGGTGGCCGCGGGGCCGAGGTGGTGCTCGGCGGGGCAGGCGGGCGCGGTGCCGAGGTGGTGCTCGGCGGGGCCGGCGGGCGCGGTGCCGAGGTGGTGCTCGGCGGGGCCGGCGTCGTGGGACGAGGCTGGGTGGTGGTCGGCCGCGGCGACGAGCTGGTCGGCTGCGGTCGCGGCGTGGTGGTGCTCGACGGCGCCGGCTGGGTCGGGGACGGTTGGGTCGACGGCGGCGCGGGCGGGATCGTCGGGGTCGCCCTCGGCGGCCGCGGCGTCCTCGTCGGCTTGGGAGGCTTCGGCTCCTTGGTCTTCGGGGGCTTGGGCGGCTTGGGCGTCCTCGACGGGTCGGGCCTGGCCGGCTCGACCTGAACGTCGACCGCGGACAGGGAGGGAGCAGCACCCGCCACCGCTGGGGAGACGGCGCCGAGGGACGTGATCCCGACGGCGAGACCGAGGGTGAGCGCGCGTCGGCGACGGGCGCGAGACGTCTGGTCGTGGTGCACGTGGTGCCCTTCCGTGTGAGCCCGCGGGACGAGTGGGGAGAGTTCGGCAGCCGGCGGACGGCATCAACGATACGGACGTTTCTGCCGATATCACACCAAACGGGGCAGATCCGTGCGGCTCCCCGCGAGAGGTCACCCGCGTCACGACATACGGGATCCACCACGAGGTGCCACCCGGGACGACGCGAGGCGGGCCGCTCCCGCAGGGAACGGCCCGCCCGTGGGCACGACGAGACGGTGATCAGGCGCCGTGCCGCGCGGCGTTGGCCACGATCGCGTCGTGGAGCCACTGCGCGAGGCCCGGCTGCAGGTCCTCGTAGTGCTGGGTGAAGCGCGGGTCGGCGAGGTACATCTCCGCCAGCTTCACCTGGAACGCGTGTGGGCAGTCGTAGTGCTGCTCGATGCTCGCCCGGTGGCGCTCGGCCAGGGCCGCCGCGACGTCGCCGTCGGAGGGCTCCCCCGCCGCCACCGCACCCGCGAGATCGCGCTCCAGGGTCTCGGTCTCGGCCTTGACGCGCGCCCAGTCCTCCGCGGTCATGGACGACTGGCGCTCCCGGCTCTGCTGCCACTGCGGGGTGTCCCCCCAGCGCTGCTCGGCCTCGGCCTGGTACTCCTCGTTGTATCCCTCGCCGAAGATCTCCTTGAGGTCCTCGCTCGTGGCTGGCTTCTTGGTCATGGTTCTCTCCAGTGCGTTGTCGATGGCACGCACGAGATCGCGCATCTCGTCGAGCCGGGACATGACCGCTGCGCGTTGACGACGCAGGTGCTCCGCAGCCCCCTCGCCACCGCGAGCCTCGACGTCGGCCAGCAGCTCGGCGACCTCCTCGAGGGAGAAGCCGAGCCGCCGGTAGACGACGACGTGCTGCAGCCGCTCGAGGTCCTCCGCCGTGTAGAGGCGGTACCCCGCGTGGCTGCGCTCGCTCGGGCTCAGCAGGCCGATCTGGTCGTAGTGGTGCAGGGTTCGCACCGTCACGCCATAGGTCTCGGCCACCTGGCCCACGGTGAGGGACTGCATGAGTCCCATTGTCGTCGCGGTCATGGGACCACCGTGGCGCCTCACGTCGCGTGAGGGTCAAGCCCGTTGCGCCGACGATCGTGCGCCGATCCGCAGGACGCCGGAACCCGGGCCGACCCGAGCGAGTCGCACAGGGCATGAGCGATCACGATCCGGTGCGGCTGCCGGACGGCGGGCCGGCCCGGGTCCACGTCCAAGGACTGCGCAAGTCGTATGCCGGGCGCCCCGTCGTCACGGACCTGTCGCTGGAGGTGGGCGCCGGTGAGGTCGTGGCGCTGGTCGGCCCCAACGGCGTCGGCAAGACCACCCTGCTGAGGTGCCTGCTCGGCACCGAGTCCTCCGACGCGGGGACCGTGACGCTCGACGGGGCTCCGCTGCGCGACCAGGACCCTGAGGTGCGGCGCGCGGTGTGCGCGATCCTCGACGACGCCGGCTTCTATCCCGACGTGACCGTCCTGGAGCACCTGGACGTGCTGGCCCGGGCCCACGGCGTGCCCGACCCGGACGAGCTGGTGGACGCCGCGCTGGCCGAGCTCCGCATCGAGCACGTCGCCGACCAGGTGCCCTGGACCCTGTCGAGCGGGCAGCGCAGGCGGCTCTCCCTCGCCGTGGCGCTGGTGCGCCCCTGGTCGCTGCTCGTCCTGGACGAGCCGGAGCAACGCCTGGACGCGGACGGGCGGTCATGGCTGGCGGACCACCTTGCGGCGCAGGCAGCCTCGGGCCGCAGCATCCTGATGGCCTCGCACGACGCTGGCCTCGTCTCCCGGTCCGGAGCCCGCGTGGTGGAGCTGCACGGTGACGTCTGAGGCGGCTGCCTACCTCGCTCGCGCGCGGCGGGCGCACGGCGAGCCGGGCGGGGCCTTCACCGAGATCTACATGTGGGCGCTGGCACTCGCGATGCTCGCCGTGATGACGACCAGCGGGTGGAGCGACCTCATGGCACGCGGCACGTGCACCGGGGCCGCCTGCGTGCACGGCGGCGGGGCGGTCGCGGCCGTGGCCCTCGGCCTGCTGGCCCTGGCCGGGATCGCCCGGCTGGCCGTCGGATTCGGGCCCGTCGGCGCCGGTGCGGCGCAGCTGACCTGGCTGTTGTCGGGGCCCGCGCCTCGCCGCCCCGTCCTGCGAGGACGACTGTGGGCCACGGCGATCGGGGCTGCTGCGCTCGGATCCCTCTGCGGCTCAACGGTGCTCGCGACGGCGGGCCTCCCGGTCCTGCCGTCCGCCGTGACCTGGGGAATCCCGGTCGGCGCGTTGGCCGCGCTGCTCGTGGTCGCGACCGTCGCTGCCGCGCAGTCGGATCCGCGAACGCGCCGGTGGGCCGCGCGAGTCCCCCTGGCCCTCGGGCTCATCGGCGTGCTCTGCGCCGGGATCGCCCGGCTGGCAACGATGCTCGGCCCGGGCGGGGCTGCGACAGTCGGAGCATCGATCACCGCACCGATCCTGGCGGTCGGGCTCCTCGTCCTCTGCCTGCTCATCGCCCTCGCGCTGCTCGTCCTCGCCGACCGCCGCATCGACCGCGTCGACGGGGTCGAGCTGCGTCGCGCCGGCGAGAGCGCCTCGGCCGCACACCATTCCGTGCTGATGATGGACGCGAGCGCCGCGATGAACCGGTCAGCGCGGGCGCGCCTCGGGGCTCGTGGGTCGTTCCCGTCACGTCGAGGCAGGGGCACCGGCGCGGCCGCCCTCCTGCTGCGGGACCTGGAGCGCGTGCGGCGACAAGGCGATCGGCTGCTCCTCGGCATACCTCTGCTCGTCGCCGGCGTCCTGCTGGCGGCGCTCGCCCCACCGGCCGTCGCCCTCCCCGCCCTGGGCCTGGGTGCCGCCGTGCTCACGCGCTCCGTCGGCGAGGGGCTGGTCGCCTGGGCGCAGTCCAGCGGCCTGCGCCGCGACCTGCCCCTGCCCGACGACGCCGTCCGCCTGGCCCACCTGGCCGGTCCGGTCCTGGTCGCCTCCGCGTGGAGCGTGCTCGCCGTCCTGGCCGTGGGCCTGTCCTGGTGGACGGCTCCGGCCCTGGTGCTGTCGGCGACGGCCTCGCTGCTCGCCGGCTCGCGGCCGGTCGACCTCGAGCTGATGTCGGTGATGATCCCGACGCCGTTCGGGCTCGCGCCGGCCGGTGCGCTGGGCGTCGCGCGGGGCTACGAGACCGCGCTGCTGGCGATGCTGGGGCCGGCGCTGGTGGCCGGGCCGGCAGGCCTGCTGCTGCCCCTCCTCACCCTGGTCTGGCAGTGGCACCGGTGCTCGACACCCGGCCGTGGCTGATCGATCCCCTGCGGATGGAGCCGATGACCGGAGGATCGCCGCCTCGGACGCCCCAGCGCCGGTGAGCGTGCGGCCCGGCATACTCTGGAGGAGCGGCCCGCCACGAACGGGCCCGCTGCAACGACGCAGTCCAGGAGGACCACCATGCCCGCCCCGCACACCCGACCCGATGCTGACCCAGCCGACCGAGCCGGCCGACCCGACACCCTCGCGGTCCACGGAGGCCGGGAGGACCTGACCGGGTTGGGGGTGCACGTGCCCCCGATCGACCTCTCGACGACCAACCCGGTCCCCGACGTCGACGCGGGGGGCGCGAGCTACGAGAACCTCGCGACCGGCGGGCGTCCCGGGCCGGGCGACACCCTCGTCTACCAACGGCTGTGGAACCCCACGGTCGCCCGTGCCGAGGAGGCCGTCGCCGCGCTCGAGGGGTGCGAGGAGGCCGTGGCGTTCGCGAGCGGCATGGCCGCCCTGTCCGCCTGCCTGCTCGCCGCGGTCAGCGCGGGGACGCCGCACGTCGTGGCCGTCCGCCCGCTCTACGGCGGGACCGACCACCTGCTCGACCACGGGCTGCTCGGCACGACCGTCACCTGGGCCGACGCCGGCACGATCGGCGACGCCGTCACCCCGCAGACCGGCCTCGTCCTCGTCGAGACCCCCGCCAACCCCACCCTCGAGCTCCTGGACCTCGAGGACGTCGTGCGCCAGGCGGGCGGGGTGCCCGTGCTCGTCGACAACACCTTCGCCACCCCCGTGCTGCAGCAGCCCCGCCGCCACGGAGCGACCCTCGTCATGCACTCCGCCACGAAGTACCTCGGCGGCCACGGCGACGTCATCGCCGGCATGGTCGCGACCACGCCGGAGTGGGCCCGCCGCCTGCGCTCGGTGCGTGCTCTCACGGGGGGCCTGGTGCACCCGCTGTCGGCATACCTGCTCCATCGCGGGCTGCAGACCCTGCCGGTGCGGGTGCGTGCTCAGCAGGAGTCCGCGCAGGTCATCGCCGAGCACCTGGCCGGGCACCCGGCCGTGGAACGCGTGCACTACCCCGGGCTGCCGGGCCAGGACCCGCTGGGGCTGCTCGGTCGGCAGCTGGCCGGGCCAGGGGCGATGGTCGCGTTCGCCGTGCGCGGTGGGTATGACGCCGCTGCGGCCGCCGTCTCGCGCACCCGCCTCATCACCCACGCCGTCTCGCTCGGCGGGGTCGACAGCCTGATCCAGCACCCGGCGTCGCTCACGCACCGGCCGGTCGCCGCCGAGGCCCGGCCGCACGCGGACGTGCTGCGCCTGTCGGTGGGGCTGGAGGACGTGCGCGACCTGGTCGCCGACCTGGACGCGGCGCTGGGATCAGGGCCGGGATCAGGGCCGGGATCGGTGCAGGTTGCTGATCAGATCTGACACCGGACCTGCACCGGTCTCGGGCGGCCCGACCGATCAGCGGCAGGCGGCAGCGGCCTCGAGCACGCGCTCGCGGGCGGGGGCCACCCTCGCCAGCTCGGTCTCGACGATGCCCGCGACCGCGGCGTCCTTGCCGGAGTCGCTGACGCGCTGGGCGATGGCGTCGAACGCCCCCGTGGTCGTCTGCCAGTCGGCCGTCAGCTCGGCAGGGGTCAGCACGGAGGCCAGCCGCTCCTGACGCTCCACCACCTCACCCACGGTGTCCTGCACCGAGCCCGTCGGCAGCGTGGTCAGGTCGGTGGGCCGGTAGTCGGCGCTCCGCAGCGTCGAGCAGAACTCCGTCGTCCCGACCGTCGCGGTGGGGGCGGGCGCGATCCCGCCGCCGCTGGTGGTGGCCCGGGTGGAGGTCGCGGTGGACGAACCTGCCGACGTGGGGGCGGTCGGGGTGCTCGTCGCGGCCGACGCCGAGCTGGTGGCGGCGCTGGACGTCGGGGAGGACGGGTCGGAGGTAGGGGTCACGCCCTGGGTGGTCGTGGACGTGCCGGCCAAGGTCGTGGAGGTCGCTGACGTCGTGGTCCCGCCACCGCATGCGGCGAGGCTCAGGGCGAGGGTCGCCGCGACGGCGAGGGGGCCGAGGGGGGCTCGGGGCTTCATCCGAGCAACCCTAGGTCACGGGGCAGCCCGGGACATCGCGGACCGGCGCCGCGGACGGTCG
Organism: Arsenicicoccus sp. UBA6765; assembly: GCF_002453335.1. Lineage (NCBI taxonomy): Bacteria > Bacillati > Actinomycetota > Actinomycetes > Micrococcales > Intrasporangiaceae > Arsenicicoccus > Arsenicicoccus sp. UBA6765. Next base: position 95,198 of record NZ_DKGR01000044.1, on the reverse strand, counting down.
CCTCGGACGGTCGCCTCGGACGGTCGCCCCGACGCGCGGACGTCCGGGGGCGGTCATCGCCCCGCGGACGTCCGGCGCGGTCACTCGGCCCGCGGCGCCGCCTTCTTGGCCGTGGTGGACTTCGCGGCCGCCTTCTTGGCGGGTGCCTTCTTCGCCGCCTTCTTGGCCGGTGCCTTCTTGGCGGCGCGCTTGCGGGTCGTCGGGCCCTTGGCGCGCTTCTCGGCCAACAGCTCGAACCCCCGCTCAGGCGTGAGGGTCTCGATGTCGTCGTCCTTGCGCAGGGTCGCGTTGGTCTCGCCGTCGGTGACGTAGGCGCCGAAGCGACCGTCCTTGACGACCACGGCCTTGCCGGACACGGGGTCCTCGCCGAGCTCCTTCAGCGGTGGCTTGGCCGCGCCACGGCCGCGCTGCTTGGGCTGGGCATAGATCGCGAGCGCCTCGTCCAGGGTGATGTCGAAGAGCTGCTGCTCGGTCTCGAGCGAGCGTGAGTCGGTGTCCTTCTTGAGGTACGGACCGTAGCGGCCGTTCTGCGCGGTGATCTCGACGCCCTCCGCGTCGGTGCCGACCACGCGGGGCAGGGACAGCAGCCGCAGGGCGGCGTCGAGCTCGATCGTGCCGAGGTCCATGTCCTTGAACAGCGAGGCGGTCCGCGGCTTGATCTTGGCCTTGCCCTTGAGCTCGGCCTCCTCGTCGGAGAGCACCTCGGTGACATAGGGGCCGTAGCGCCCCGACCGGGCCACGATCGCGCGCCCCGACTCGGGGTCCTGCCCGAGCTCGCGCCCGTCGTCGGAGGCCAGCTCGAGCAGCTCGCGCGCCTTGTCGGGGGTCATCTCGTCCGGGGCGAGGTCGTCGGTGATGGTGGCTCGCCGGGGTGTGGCAGGGACCTCGGCACCGTCGGCCACCTCGCCGGTGACCGGGTCGACGCCGGAGGGGAGGACCTCCTCGACATACGGCCCGTATCGACCCACGCGGACGACCATCCCGTCGCCGAGGGGGATGGTCGAGATCTCGCGGGCGTCGATCTCGCCGAGGTCCTCGACGAGCTCAGACAGGCCCTCGATGTCGCGCGTCTCGTCGCCGAAGTAGAAGCGGCGCAGCCACTGGACCCGGCCCAGGTCGCCGCGGGAGATCTGGTCGAGGCTCTCCTCCATGTCGGCGGTGAAGTCGTAGTCGACGAGCTCGGTGAAGTGCTCCTCGAGCAGGCGCGTCACCGCGAACGCCAGCCAGGTCGGGATCAGCGCCGACCCGCGGGTGCGGACGTAGCCGCGGTCCTGGATGGTGCCGACGGTCGCGGCATAGGTCGACGGACGACCGATGCCCTTCTCCTCGAGGGCCTTGACCAGCGTCGCCTCGGTGTAGCGCGCCGGCGGCTTGGTCTCGTGCCCCTCGGCCTCCGAGCGCAGCGTGTCCAGGGCGACGCCCACCGACAGCTTGGGCAGGCGACGCTCCTCGTCGGCGGCCGCGCGGGCGGCGGCCTCCTCCTCGTCCCGGCCCTCCTCGTATGCCGCGAGGAAGCCCCGGAACGTGATCACCGTGCCGCTGGCGGCGAAGGTCACGCGGCGTCCGTCGGCGAGCTCGCCGCCCAGCTGGACGGTGGCGGTGGAGCCCCGGGCGTCCGCCATCTGCGAGGCGACGGTGCGCTTCCAGATCAGCTCGTAGAGCGCGAACTCCTCGCCGCGCAGCTGCCCGGCGACCTGCGCGGGCGTGCGGAAGCGGTCGCCGGCGGGGCGGATCGCCTCATGAGCCTCCTGGGCGTTCTTGGACTTCTTCTCGTAGCGGCGGGGGCTGTCGGGGACGTACTCCGCGCCGTAGAGGTCACGGGCCTGCTGGCGGGCCGCGGTCAGCGCCTGCTCCGACAGCGTCGTCGAGTCGGTGCGCATGTAGGTGATGTAGCCGCCCTCGTAGAGGCGCTGGGCCACGCGCATGGCGTTCTTGCTGCTCATGCGCAGCTTGCGGCTCGCCTCCTGCTGGAGGGTGGAGGTGATGAAGGGGGCCGACGGGCGCCGGGTGTAGGGCTTCTCGGCGACGTCGGTGACCATGACGTCGATCGCCATGACCGAGGTCGCGATGGTGCGGGCGGTCTCCTCGTCGAGGTGCACGACGTTCTTGGCGGTGAGGGTGCCGTCGTCGGCGAAGTCGCGACCCTGGGCCACGCGCCGGCCCGCCACCTCGGTCAGGCGGGCGGTGAACGCCTGACCGCCGCCCTCGGGAGCGAAGTCACCCTCGACGTCCCAGAAGCTCGCCTTGCGGAAGGCCATCCGCAGCCGCTCCCGCTCGACGACCATGCGCGTCGCGACGGACTGCACGCGCCCGGCGGACAGGCCCTGACGGACCTTGCGCCACAGCACCGGCGACACCTCGTAGCCGTAGAGCCGGTCGAGGATCCGTCGCGTCTCCTGCGCGTCGACCAGGTCCTGGTCGATGTCGCGGGTGGTGGAGACGGCCCGCTGGATCGCCTCCTTGGTGATCTCGTTGAAGACCATCCGCTTGACCGGGACCTTGGGCTTCAGCACCTCGTGCAGGTGCCACGCGATGGCCTCGCCCTCGCGGTCCTCGTCCGTGGCGAGGTAGAGCTCGGGGGCGTCCTTGAGCAGGCGCCGCAGCTCGGTGACCTTCTTCTTCTTGTCCGCGTCGACGACGTAGTAGGCCTCGAAGCCGTTGTCGACGTCGACGGCGAACTTGCCGAAGGGGCCCTTCTTGAGGTCGGCGGGGAGCTCACGGGGGTTGGGCAGGTCGCGGATGTGGCCGATGGAGGCCTCCACGACGTAGTCGTCCCCGAGGTAGCCCTGGATGGACTTGACCTTTCCGGGGGACTCGACGATGACGAGCTTGCGCCCGGTGCTGGTTGCCACGTGTCTCTTCCCTACCTGTCTGACCGGCCCCGTGCGACGGATTCGTCGTCGCTAGCAGGTCGGGGCGCCGTCCGGGTCACCGTAGCGGAGGCGGCGGGCGGACGGCATACCGGCTCGTCCCGGCGGGTCCGCACGAGCAGGCCGTCCTTGACCAGGTCGCGCACCACGGGCAGCGTCTCGGCGACGACCTCGTCGACCTCGCGCTCAAGCAGCGCCGCGATCGCGACGAGCGCCTGGCAGGCCGTGAGGGTGCCGTCGGCGACGGAGAGGTATGCCGCGAGCGCCGTGCCGGCCGTGCGCATCACCCCGAGCCCGCCACCCTGACGGACCCGGATGATCGCCGGGTCGACATCGCCGGGCCGGCCGAACCTCTCCTCCGTCACGTCGTCGGCCAGCCGCCAGGCCGTGCCCAGCACCGCGGCGTCGTCGTGCTCGGCGAGCCAGGTGCGCGCCGCCATACCCGCGTCGATCACCGGGCCCATGGGCGAGGAGACCGGGCCCGGCACCTCGACCAGGTCGCGGAAGGCCGGCCGGTCAGAGACCGGACGCTGCAGCACGACGACGCCGAAGCCGATCTGCCCGACGTCCCGTGACGCGAAGTCGTCGAGCCAGGCGGCGTAGAGGCGCTCGAACTCGGGCCCGCCGCTGGTGCCCCCGTCGCGCACCCACAGCTCGGCGTACTCGGCGGGGTCCTGGACCTCGCGCTGCACGACCCAGGCGTCCAGACCGGTGCCGTCCAGCCAGCCGCCCCAGCGGTCGCGCCAGGTCGCGCGGACGGGGATCTCCCAGTTGCCGAGGAACACCGCGAGACCCCCTGGGTTGAGGTGGTCGTGCAGGCCGCGGACCAGCCGCTCGACGACCTGGTCGCCCTCGGCCCCCGCGTCGCGATACTCGTAGGTCGGGACGCCGGCGACCCGCGGGGTGATGACGAACGGCGGGTTGGAGACGACGAGGTCGAAGGTCTCGCCCGCCACCGGCTCGAGCAGGTCGCCGCCGCGCACGTCCCACTCCTGGTCGTTGAGGGCCGCGTTGAAGCGGGCGACCACGAGGGCGCGCTCGGCGAGGTCGGTCGCCACGACCTCGCCGCAGTGGTCGGCGAGGTGCAGCGCCTGGATCCCACACCCGGTGCCGAGGTCGAGGGCGCGGGCCGCCGGGCGGCGAGGCGTCCACGAGGCGAGGGTGGTCGAGGCGCCGCCGATCCCGAGGACGTGGTCGGTGGGCAGGGCGTGCCCGAGGGCGAGCTCGCCGAGGTCGGAGACCACCCACCAGGTGTGGCTCTCGTCGCCGTAGGGCCGCAGGTCGACGGTGGCCTGCACCTGGTCCCCCGCCCGGTGTGCCAGACCGAGCTCGACGAGCCCCTCGACCCGCGTGCGGGGCAGCGCCTGGTCCAGGCGGGCCGCGGGCACCGGCCGGCCGAGGGTGAAGGCGCGGACGAGCAGTGCCACGGGGTCGTCGTCGGCCGCGGTGACGCGCAGGGCGGGGAGCGGCTGCTCCCGGTGCAGGGCCGCCGACGCGACCGGACCGAGGGCCACGCCCACGCGGTCGACGGAGTAGTCGAGGTCCTGCAGGTCCGCGCGCAGGGCGGCCACCAGCGCCGGCTCGGGTCGGAGGTCCGTCACGGCCGCCACCCTATGGCGGTCCCGACGGCGTGGGTGCAGCGATGACCGGGGGCCGGGGATGGAGTCGCGCGGTGGTGCCGGCTCAGGACGCCTTGGTGCGCGGCGCTGCGGCCGTGCGGGCCCCGGCGCGGCGCCGGTCGCGGGCGGCGGCGAGCTCGCAGACCTCGCCGAGCTCGGCTGCACTGGCGACCAGCCGGACGACCTGGTCGGTGCCGGTGGTGGTGAACGGCCGCACGATGGCGTCGCGGGTGGCGACGACCCCGAGGTCGCAGCCGAAGGGGCGCATGAGGCGCAGGCAAGTCACGATCGTGTCGACGGCGCTGGAGTCGATGAAGGCGAGATCGGTCAGGTCCAGGACGACCTGACGCGCGCCGGCGGTGACGACCGTGTCGATGGCCTCGTGCAGCCGGGGGGCCTGCACGAGGTCGAGCTCGCCGGTGATGCGGATGGTGACCCGGTCGCGAACCACGGTGGGGGTGAGGTGAACGGTCATCGGTCCTCCTTGACCAGGCCAGGGGCCCGGGGGAATGTCGCCCGCCGGAGCGGGGGCCGGAGGCGGCCGTGGCTTCGACCGCAGACGACGCGGCGCTGGCCGCACGTCCTCGTTGCCCGCGGCATACCCGGGGCGCGACCGTTGATACGCGGCGCGTGACGATGTTCGCCATTCGGACGTCCTCCCCCGCGTACCGTTGTGCCGATGCCCTCCTCCGCCACCAGCGCGCCCAGCGCTCCGCCGCGCGGCTTCGACCCGCGCACCAGCCTCGACCGCCTGACGCGGGCCGGCCGGGTCGAGCGGCTGCGCCACGTCGAGGTGCTGCCGGAGCGGGAGGCGCGCACCGCGGACTGGCCCTCCTGGGTCCACCCGGCCGTAGCCGCAGCCTGGCAGGGGGCCGGGGTCGACCGCCTCTGGAGCCACCAGGCCGAGGCGGCCGAGCACGCCCGCGTCGGTCAGCACACCGTCCTCGCGACAGGCACGGCGTCCGGCAAGTCGCTGGGATACCTGCTGCCCGCGCTCACCGCCGTGCTGGACGGCACCGAGGCCCCGTCGGGGCGCGGGGCGACCGCCCTCTACCTGTCGCCCACCAAGGCGCTGGCCGCCGACCAGCTCGCCCGCCTGACCGCGCTGGGTCTCCCGGGGCTGCGGGCCGCGACCTATGACGGGGACACCCCGGCCGACGAGCGACGCTGGATCCGCGAGCACGCGGCCTACGTCCTCACCAATCCCGACCTGCTGCACCACTCCCTGCTGCCCAGGCACGAGCGCTGGGCGCCCTTCCTGCGCGCGCTGCGCTACGTCGTGGTGGACGAGTGCCACATCTACCGCGGGGTGTTCGGGGCCCACCTGTCCGCGGTCCTGCGCCGGTTGCGGCGCGTGGCGGCCCGGTATGGCGCCGACCCCACGTTCGTGCTGGCCTCCGCCACGGTCGCGGACCCGGCCGCGCACGCGGGCCGCCTCACCGGCCTGCCCTGCGTCGCCGTCACCGAGGACGGCTCGCCGCGCGCGCCGATGTCCTTCGCGTTGTGGGAGCCGCCGCTGCTGGACGAGCACGGCGCCGCGGTGCCCCCGGAGGGCCCGAGCGACGGGTCGGCGGTCTCGCGACGCTCGGCCTTGTCCGAGAGCGCGGACCTGCTGGCTCGGCTGGTGGACGACGGCACCCAGACCGTCGCGTTCGCCCGCTCTCGCAAGGGGGTGGAGGTCCTCGCCGAGGCGACCCGGTCGATGCGCCACGGGCGCGACGGGCGGGTCGCGGCCTACCGCGGCGGCTACCTGCCCGAGGAGCGACGTGAGCTCGAGCGCGCCCTGCGGGACCGCAGCATCATGGGGCTCGCCGCCACGAACGCCCTCGAGCTGGGCATCGACGTCTCCGGCCTGGACGCCGTGCTGCTGTGCGGGTGGCCCGGGACGTTCGCGTCGCTGTGGCAGCAGGCCGGGCGGGCTGGGCGCTCGGGGCGCGAGGCGCTGGCGGTCTACGTCGCCGACGACGACCCCCTCGACACCTACCTGGTCACGCATCCCGAGGCGATCTTCGACCGGTCCCTCGAGGCGACCGTGGTGGACCCGGACAACCCCTACGTCCTCGCCCCCCACCTGGCGGCGGCCGCGGCCGAGCTGCCGATCACCCTGGACGACGTCGCGACCTTCGGGCCCACGATGCCCGGGCTGCTCGACACCCTCACGCGGCGCGGTGTCCTGCGCCGCCGTCCCAACGGCGGGTGGTACTGGGCCAGGCCCGACCGCGCTCACGACCACGTGTCTCTGCGCGGCTCCGGCGAGCCCGTCGTCTCGATCGTCGAGCGCCGCTCGGGAGCCGTCCTCGGGACGGTGGACCACTCCGCCGCCCAGCGCCAGGTGCACGCGGGCGCGGTCTACCTCCACCAGGGCCGCCCCCACGTGGTGACCGAGCTGGACCTGGACCAGTCCTGCGCCCTGGTCGTCCAGGGCGATCCCGGCTGGACCACCACGGCGCGGTCCGACTCGGCCTTCGACCTGCTCTCCGAGGACCGCCACGTCGACCTGGGCGACGACCTGCGGCTGTGCTTCGGCAGCGTCGCGGTGCGCTCCCGGGTCACGTCCTTCCTGCGGCGGCTGCCCTCCGGGGAGGTGCTCGGCGAGCACCCGCTGGACCTGCCCGAGTCCGTGCTGCGCACCCGCGGGGTGTGGTGGACGATGACGGAGGAGTGGCTCGCCGGGCTGGGGGTCGAGGCGCTGATGATCCCCGGGGCGACGCACGCCGCAGAGCACGCCGCGATCGGCATGCTGCCCCTCGTCGCCACCGCGGACCGCTGGGACGTGGGTGGCGTCTCGACCGCGCTGCACCCTGACACCGGGCTGCCGACGATCCTGGTCTACGACGGGCACCCCGGCGGGGCCGGGTTCGCCGAGCGGGGCTACGACCGCGCCGAGGCCTGGCTCTCGGCGACGCTCGACGCCATCACGGCGTGCGCCTGCCCGGCGGGCTGCCCGTCGTGCGTGCAGTCCCCCAAGTGCGGCAACGGCAACGAACCGCTCGACAAGGGCGCCGCCAGGCGTCTGCTGTCGGGGGTCGTGACGACGCTGAGCCACCACCGGACGTCGACAGAGCTGACCTGAATACTCCCGCACGGCACCCGAGGTCGCGTAGCCTGCTGCACGAATCCTCGCCGTGCACCACCAACGGTCCAGACCTCCGGCCTGGCACCACCCGCCCCGGCCCCCCATCGTCAGGAGCATCACCATGGTCGTCCTCGGTCTCCTTCTCGTCCTCGCCGCCCTCGCGGCGGGGGTCCTCGCGGTCTACGGACTGCCCACGTCGGGCGCCAAGATCAGCTGGGACCTGCTCGGCAACTCCGTCAGCCTGTCCCCCACGCTGATCTTCTTCATCGGCGTCCTGTCCGCCATCGCCCTGGCCCTGGGCCTGTGGCTCATGTCCCTCGGCGCCAAGCGCAGCGCCCGCAAGCGCCGTGAGCTCAAGGAGCTGCGTCGCGAGCAGCGCCAGAGCGAGCGCATCGGTCAGGCCGATCGCGGGCGCCGCGACGAGACCCGCCGCGACACGAGCGCGGACCCGCGCACCGGCACGGCCCGTCACGACGACGTCCGCGACGCCCGTGGCACCGACACCGTCCGCGACACGCGGGACCTCCGTGACGGCGGCGCCGCCCGCAACGACCGGGCCGACGGCGCGACCAGCTGGGACGACACCCGCCGC
>NZ_DKGR01000044.1:0-86939 GCF_002453335.1 Arsenicicoccus sp. UBA6765 | reverse complement strand
CCCCCGCGCCGCCCCCCGGCCCCCCGGGGCCCCCGCCCCCCCCCGCGCCGCGCGGGCCCCCCGGGGCGGCGCCCCCGCCCGCAACGCCGGGGCCGCGGGCGCGCCCAGCGGGGACGCCCCCCGCCGCTGAGCCGGCCGCGCGGCTCACCCCGCGACCAGCACGCGCCGGCGCGCGAGGCCCCGCCCACCTAGGGCGGGGCCTCGTGCTGTCCCGGCCCGGCCCGGGCGTCGGCCCTCGCCGCACCGAGCCGGCCCGGCACGGCCACCCGAACCCGCAGCTCCACCACCTCACCGGCCACCCGGCAGCCGTCCAGGGTGGCCCCGTTGGCCCGGGCCAACTGCCCGGCTGCGGCGCACGCCTCACCAGGCAGGCCGTCGCGCACCCGGGCCGCACCCGTCAACGCCGCGAGGTCCGCCGCCGCGCGCGCCCGGTGACCGGCCAGCACCACGCCCGACACCGACAGGGCGCCCATCGCGACCAGCAGGACCACCAGGCACACCGCCAGCACCAGCACCGAGCCGGAACCACGCTCGGCGGACCGACCCTCACGACGGAGCACCACCGCCGTCAGCCCCAGCCTCGCCACCGCCGCTCTCGTCACCGCCATCACCCCGATCCTCACCGCCGCCGCACCGTGCCACCGCCCTCACACCGCGATCCTCACCGTGCCACCGCCCTCACACCGCGATCCGCACCGCCGCCGCGCCGCGTCACCGACCGACGTCGGCGCTGCCCTGCTCTCCGGCACCCTCCTCCCCGGCGCCCACCTCGACCGGCACGGTCGCCTCGGCCGACGGGGCCGGCACACCGGGAAGGAGGCGCGCCAGGCCACGCCGAGGGGCCCTGACCCGCACCGTCACGAGCCCCGCCCCGACGCCCGACCCGACCGAGCTCCCCGCCGGCGCCAGTCGCCGGGCCAGACCCAGGACCACGTCGGCACCATCACCCCGGGCCGCAGACCGCGCCGCCACGTGCGCCGCGTCGACGCACCGCACCTCGTCGATGCCCAGCGCCACGGCATGCAGACCGATCGCCAGGCACAGCGCCACCGAGAGGGTCCCGACGGCGAGCTCCGTCGTGACCACGGGTCAGCCGGTCGTCGACAGCGCAGTGGTGATGATGGACGTCAGCGCCGACCGCACCGCGTCGGAGCGGACGATCGCGATCAGGACCGCCGCGAACGCCGCAGCCGCGATCGTGCCCACGGCATACTCCGCCGTCGTCATGCCCGCCTCGTGGCGACCGTCCGTCCTGACCTGCTGCCAGCGTCCGCGGAACCATCCCCGGACCTGACCCGTGCGCCTCACCAAAGACCTGACCATGGCTGCTCTCCTCCTGCTCTCGCTGCGTGGACGTGTCCATCGTCTGGAGAAGGAGGTCCGCCGCGCAGGTCTGTCGGCGTGCCTGTGGACGGCCGCGCCCGGGACGCGGCGACCTGTGGACAGAAGGGCTTTCGAGGCGGGTTCCGGGGCGCCGGGGCCACCCGGCGCCGGCCGGATCGGCCGCCTAGGACTCGATGTAGGTGCCCTGGTGCTGCTCGGCCAGGGCCCGGAACCGCGTCTTCAGACCCTCGACGGCGCCACCGCCGTCGGCGTCCGGGAGGCGCGAGTCGGTGATGCGGACGGTCCAGCCGTCCTGGCCGCCGTCCACCTCCACCGGGTCGAAGCCCTCCTCGCGCAGCTGGCTCGCCACGTGGTCGGCGACGCCCTCGGTGGGCAGGACGAGGACGTGCGGGGGCTGGACGCTCACGGTGGGCTCCTCCGGTGCGATGGCGTGCTGGGGCGTCTCCATCCTCCCCGACACCGCCGCCGCACGACCATCGGCTCGCGCACAGGCAGCGCGCAGATCGCGCACCGTGACGGCGTCGCTGACCTTTGGTCGCGACCGGTCACTGTCCGCACACGTGCTTGTGCACTACTTGGCCCCTCCGGGGTATTTCCGCTCTCCATTGGGGTTGCCTCCGCCGCCAAGGGGGGTCTCGAACGGCGCCCGACTGCTGAGATAGGGGCAAGCCATCACGCAGCGTGCCGATTCCGCTTCGTACCGTCCTTCAGGAGTGCTCGTGCACACGTTCATCGCGGTGCTCACCGCCACGCTCGCCGCCATCGCGGGTGGGCTCGCGGGCGCCTCCTCCGCCCAGGCGTCCGAGACCGACAGCACGTATGCCGTCTCGGGCTGCCCGGCGCGCACCACCTCACCCATGCTGTCGCGCTTCGGCGACCCCAACGAGTACTTCCCCGTCCCCAACGGTGGCTTCAACCGGTGGGGCGCGGGGTGGAACGGCATGTTCAGCCTGGCTCTTGAGAACGAGCCGTGGCACGTCAACCGCGAGGCCCTGACCGGCTCGCTGCGGCTCTGGCCCGGCGACTCGGCACGCACCGCCGAGCTGTGCGTGGGCGAGGGCGAGGACTCCTTCCGCTTCTTCTACAAGGGCACGGGACAGCTGGGCAGCAGGCTGCTGGTGCGGACCACGGTCCGCTCGGACACCGGGACCTATACCTACGGCACCACCGTCGACACGTCCCGCACCGGCTGGCAGCTGTCCCCCGTCGTGAGCGTGCCCAACCACGCCACCAGCAAGGTGCAGCAGACCTCCATCGCGTTCGTCAACGCCACTCCCTTCGACTCCGTGCGGACCGTCCTCGTCGACGACGTCCTCATCGACCCATGGCGATCTCGGAGCGGCTGACCAGCAGGCAGCTCGATCCCCGGCACGACGACGTGGCGGGGACGTCGTCGCACCCGCCGCAGGTGATGGACCTGCCAGCCGGCCACCACGACCAGAGCTGCTCCGACGACCAGTGGCGGAGCACGCCCTGGGGGGCCCGCGTCCTGTCGGCCCTGCCCGGCGTGCTGGCGATCGTCGCGGCGGTGCTCGTGGCGACGATCGGCTACACGCCGCCGAGCCTGCGCTGCGTCCTGGTGGGCCTCGGCCTCGGCGTCCTCTACCTGTTCGCCTTCCGGTCACCGTTCGAGTCCTCGGTGGGCGGCTCGGTGCCCACGCAACCGGTGCTCATGGGCCTGCTGCTCGCCGCGCCGCTGCCCGGGGTCGCCCTGACCGTCCTGGCGGCGGTACTCGTCGGTGGCTGGCTCGACGGCCGACGGCGCCCGCGGGCGCTGCTGCTCGAGGCCGGCAACGCGCTGCACGTCCTGGCGCCCGTGGCGGTCCTGTGGGGCTCCCGTGATGCCCAGGGGATGGTCGACCCCACGCCCGCCGTCCTCGTGGCGGCGGTCCTGGCCCAGCTGCTGCTGGACGGGCTGTCGGCCTACCTCGCGGACCGGTGGCACGGCACCCCCCTGCGGGAGATGGTCAGACCGCTGCTGTGGACGTGGAAGGTCGACGTCCCCCTGGCCGTCCTCGGGTGGGCCCTGGTGATGGCCGTGCGCCCGTACCACCCCGTCGCGATCGCGCTCGTGGCCGTGCCGATCCTGCTCGTGCGCTTCCTCGCCAGCGACCGGGAGACCTACCTGGCCCAGTCGATCGCGATGCACGACGCGTATGCCGCAGCCAGCGCGGCAGCACGCCGGGACATCCTCACCGGCGTCGCCAACCGACGCGGCTGGACGCACGCCGTCACCGATGCCCAGGCACGGCTGACCGACACCGCCAGGCCCCTCGTCGCCACCGTCCTGTGCGCCGACCTCGACCGGCTCAAGGTCGCCAACGACATCTACGGCCACGAGCTGGGCGACGCGCTCATCCGCGACTTCGCGCAGGTCCTGCGCGAGTGCGTCCCGTCCGACGCCACCGTCGCGCGACTGGGCGGTGACGAGTTCGCGGTCCTGGTCCTCTCTCCGGCTCGACGCGGCCAGGTCGACCTGGTGGGGCAGGTGCGCGAGGCCATGCTGGCCCACCGCTCGGACCTCCCCGTGCGGCTCTCCGCCTCGTTGGGCCAGGCCAGCTGCGGTCCCGGAGGGCTTGTCGGTCAGACCCTGATCGAGGCGGACGAGGCGTCCCGGCTGGACAAGGAGGCGCGCCGTTCGGAGCGCGGGTCCGTGGGACTGGACTTCCCACCCGGCGCCCCGGGTGTCCGGGGTCAGGGTTCTCCCAGCGGAATCAGGGTCTTCGTCCGCTGAATGCGGGTGAATAGCGCCACGGCGTGCGCAATCGCCACAAAGTGTCACAACCGGAGACGTCGCGGGCACGCATCAACGCAGAACCCGCCTTCACCTTGGAGTGCACGATGCGTCGTTGGTTGACCGCTGCCGCGTTGTCCCTCGGCATCGCCGCAGGCGCCGTCCCCGCAGCTCACGCGGCCGCCCCTGCTGCCGACTCGGACACCCCCACCCAGAGCTCGTCGTCCTTCTTCGGCACGCAGTCCTGCCCCCAGCAGCCGCTGGTCGACGTCGGGGACGCCGGGTGGTACTACCTCGTCCAGAACGGCAGCTTCACCGAGGGCACCAACGCCTGGTCGACCAGCGGGCCCGTGACCGTCGTGAACTCCTCGAGCCCGCAGGACGTGATGTCCGCCGGCGGCGGGTCCCTGGCCCTCGGGTCCTACGGCTCGGCCACCTCGGCCCGTTTCTGCACGGCGAGCGACCACGACCGGGCTCGGCTGTTCTACCGGTCGCCCGGCGTCCCCGGGTCGACCCTCGTGGTGCGCATCACCTCGACCAGCAACCTCTGGCTCCGCAGCTCGTACACGACGACCTACCGCCTCGACGGGTCCACCCCCGGGTGGAAGCTCTCCCCCACGATGGTCGTGCCGGACTGGACCGACTGGACCGGCGTGCAGCAGACCTCGATCACGCTGCGGGCCTCGGGAGGCACCTTCCAGGTCGACGACGTGATGGTCGACCCGTGGCGGTACAACACCCCGTGATGTGACTCGTGACCACCAACGGGAGGCATCGCAAGGACGATGACGTCCCTGGGGCGAGCGTCCTGGACTCCCCCGGGGCGGACGAGCTCCGAGCGGAGCTGCTCGTGTCCGCGCCCTCCCGCTGGGACCGGGCGAGCGCCTGGGGTCTGTCGCTCGTCGTGGTCGGCGGCTGCTGCTACTTCCTGACCCTGGCAGGTTCCGCCTCCTGGCACTCGTACGCCCTTGCCGCCTTCCTCGTGGCGGTGTACGTCCTGGGATTCAGGACCGAGTTCCCAGCAGCCACCGGCGCGTTCGTGGCCACCGAGCCCGTGATGGTCGCGATGGTCTTTGCCCTGCCGTGGGGATGGGCTCCGAGCATCGTGCTGATCGGAGTCCTGATCGGTAGCCACACGAGCGAGGATCTCCGCTTCCCGATTCACTCGTACCTCCTCCGGATCGGTAATGCCATCCATTGTCTCGGCCCGGTGGCCGTCCTGACGTTCTTCGGAACGCGGAACGACACGACCGCTCCACTCGCGATCCTCGTGCTCGCGCTCGTCGCGCAGATCGTCGTCGATGGGGGCACTGCGCTGGTCCGTGGAGCGGTGCAGGGCGTCCCTCCCCGCCAGATGGCCAGACCGCTGCTGTGGACCTTCTCCGTGGACGCCCTCCTGGCCCCCATCGGTTTCTGCATCGTGGCGACGGCGCAGGACCGACCCTGGGCCTACCTCCTCCTCGCCACGCCGATCGTCCTGATCCGGCTGATGCAGGCCGACCGGGAGGCCCACCGCAAGCAGGCCGAGCAGATCCGGACGGCCTACACCGAGGTGCGGGAGCAGGCGCAGCTCGACCCCCTGACCGGGCTGCACAACCGCCGGGCCTGGGACGAGGCGGTCACCATCGCCGCGGTGGACGTGTCCCGTCCCGAGCGCCGGTCCGCGATCGTCATCGTCGCCGACGTGGACCACCTCAAGCTCACCAACGACACGCTCGGGCACGACGCCGGGGACGTGCTGATCCAGGAGATCGGGCACGTCCTCACCGACATCGCGCCGAGCGACGCGATGGTGGCGCGGCTGGGCGGCGACGAGTTCGGGGTGCTGTTCACCGTGTCGACGGGCTATCTCCTGCCGGACTTCGCGGTGACAGCACGCGCCCTGATGGAGCGCGCCACGCTCCGCGTCGGCCACCCGGTGTCGGCCTCGTTGGGCGTGGCGGTGTGCCCGCCGGGAGGGTCCGTGGAGGACGCCGTACGTCGCGCCGACCACTCGGCCGCGGTGGACAAGGCCGCGCGGCGGGTCAACCGGCTGCCTTCGGACCGCTGAGCTCAGCGCGTGAGGGTGGAGGCCATCCCGAGGACGACCGGCACGATCGTCGTCAGCACGAAGCCCGGCAGGAAGGTCAGGCCCAGCGGCAGCGCGAGCCGCGCCGAGAGCACCCCGGCCCGCTCGCCGGCCGCCTGAGCCTCCGCATGACGCATCGCCCGAGCCGCCTCTCCGAGCAGGCCCGAGGGAGGCACACCCGCACGCTCGGCCACCACGAAGGCCGCCGCCACGTCGCGCCAGCCGGGCGACACGAGCCGCCAGGCCTCGGACGGGGGCACTCCCCAGCGGACCGCCGCCGCCACCACCCGCAGCTCGTGCCCGGCCCGCCCGCCGACGACGGACGCCACGACGTCGAGAGCGGCCAGCAGGCCGCACCCGCCCGAGAGTGCCACCGCCAGGAGGTCTGCGCTCTCGGCGACCTGGCCGACCAGCATGGGCCGGCTTGCGTCTGCCGACGTCGGTCGATCTCCCTCGACCGACGTGAGGGGGCTCGACCCAGCAGTGGTGAGTGCGCTCGACCCTGCAGAGGTGAGTGCGCTCGACCCTGCCGACGCGGGTCCACTGGATGCCGCGGGCATGGACGTGCCCACCTCCGTCCGCCGCGGGTCGGGCTCCTCGCCCCGGCGGTGGGGCAGGAGGAGGACGGCCAGGGCCACGAGCAGGCCGACGGCGGACCCCAGCGCCGAGGGGCTCACGAGACGACCGTCTCGCGCTGGGCCGTCGCCACCTGACGAGAGACCCAACGGTGGCCCGCCACCGTGAGCGCGACCCCGGCGACCGTGCACGCCAGCGCGGCCGGCGAGCCGTAGACCGCGCCCGCGTCCAGCCCCAGGCCGAGCACCGCCAGGGGCCCCGCGACCGGCAGGGCGCTGAGCAGTCGACCGGTGGCGCGGGCACCCGCCACGGCGCCACCCACCGCGCCGTCCTGCGCCAGCTGCTGGCGGCTGGAGTCGAGGGCGGCGCCGACCGCGCCGCGCACTGGCGCACCCACCTCGATCGAGACCTGCAGGGCATGGCCGACGGCATGGGCCACCCGGCCACCCCCCGCGCAGCGCAACCACGCCTCGTGCGCCTCCTCGTCGGCACCGGGCCGCAGCGCCACGCGAGCGGGATGGTCGGCCGCGTGGGTGACGATCTCGTGGGCCGATCGGACGTCGAGACCCGCCCCGAGGGCGGCCGCGAGCGCCTCGGCGACGGCCAGCCGCTCCGTCTCGTGCTCCCGGGATGTGTGGGTGGAGCCCGTTCCTCGCAACCGCTCGCGGACGGACGCAAGGACGCCCTCGGGGCCGCCGGGCGTCGAGCC
Organism: Arsenicicoccus sp. UBA6765; assembly: GCF_002453335.1. Lineage (NCBI taxonomy): Bacteria > Bacillati > Actinomycetota > Actinomycetes > Micrococcales > Intrasporangiaceae > Arsenicicoccus > Arsenicicoccus sp. UBA6765. The sequence goes on along the minus strand of NZ_DKGR01000044.1, from coordinate 79,508 downwards.
CGGTGCGGTGGAGTCGGTGTCCGCCCACGTCGAGCGCCGGGGCCAGGTCCACAGCAGCAGGGCCAGGGCAGCGAGGATCCCGACCAGGACCGACGCCTCGGGCCCTGGCGCCAGGGGCGGCAGGGACGGCAAGGACGTCGGGGACGGCACGGCAGCTGCAGGAGCGTTGGGGGTCGAGGCGATCAGAGGGATCGAGCCGATCGCGGGGGCCCAGGTGTCCACGGGGATGACGGCGTGCGCGGGGATCACGGCGTGCACGGGGATCACGGCCGCGCCTCCGGGACGACGTCGGTGAGGAGGGCCAGCCCGGGGCCTGGCCGCACCCCGCCCTCGCCGTCGTGGGTGAGGGCGGGGAGCACGACGGGGCGGCCGTCGCCGTCCGGGGACAGGACCGCGATCTCCCCCACCTGCCGCACCCCGAGGGGTCGGGTCAGGTGGATCACCACCCGCAGGCCGCTGCGCGCCTGCGCCCACACGGCAGACGGCGGCATGGCGGCCAGGGCGCCGAGGGCCTCCAGCCGGGAGACCACGTCGGCGGCCGAGTTGGCGTGCACGGTGCCGCAGCCGCCCTCGTGGCCGGTGTTGAGCGCGGTGAGGAGCTCGCGCACCTCGCCGCCGCGGACCTCGCCCACGACGAGCCGGTCCGGGCGCATGCGCAGCGCCTGCCGGACGAGCGTGGTCAGGTCGATGCCACCGACCCCCTCGACGTTGGGGTGACGGGCTTGCAGCCGGACCACGTGGGGGTGCCGCGGCGTGAGCTCGCAGGCATCCTCCACGAGCACGATGCGCTCGTGGTCGGGGACCAGCGAGAGCATCGCCGCGAGCAGCGTGGTCTTGCCCGTGCCGGTCCCACCGGTGACGAGGTGCGCGACCCGGTGGGCCACGACTCCCCGCAGGGCCCGGGCGATCCACGGCTCGACCGCGCCCCGGGCCTCCAGGTCGTCGAGCGTCCACGCCTCGGGGCGCGGCACGCGCAGGGACAGGTGGGTGCCGCCGGGGGTGATGGCACCGACGACGGCGTGCAGGCGCACCCCGGAGGGCAGGACGGCGTCCACCCACGGGCTGGCCTCGTCGAGCCGCCGGCCCACCAGCCCGGCGAGCCGGGTGGCGAGCGCCCGCACGGCCCGGTCGTCACCGAGGTCGAGCAGCACCCGCTCGAGGCCGGTCCCCCGGTCGACCCACACCTCGCGCGGGCCGTTGACCAGCACGTCCGTCACGCCGGGCTCGCGGAGCAGCCCCTCCAGAGGCCCGGTGCCCAGGGTGTCCCGCAGCACCCGGCCCAGCTCGTCACGCACCCCCTGGGAGCCCAGCACCACCCGGTCCCCGGCCACCGCCTCACGCACACGACCAAGGTCGGGGCCGACGCCGTGCTCGATGTCGGCCCACGCTCCTGGCGGCAGGCTCATGCCGCACGCTCCTCGAGGACGGCGGCCAGCAGCACCTCGTCGGCCAGGTCTCGCAAGGGACCGCGGGCGCTCCCGGGCACCACCCCGCGGGCCAGGCATCCCTCGGCGCTGCGGTCGCTGCGGAGGACGCCGAGCAGCGGCAGGCGCAGGAGGTCGGCGACGCAGGCGGCCTCGTCCTGGCCGCCTGTGCGGGCCACGACGCCGATGCCCGAGGCGGAGGCCTCGCGCAGCAGCAGGGTGACCGCTGCCCCGGCCGCCAGCTGCGTCGCTCCCCCACCGACCAGCAGCGCCACCAGGTCGTGACCCCGCACCACCGCGGGCCAACCCGGTGCCACGGTGGGGGGAAGGTCGTGCACCACGACGTCGACGCACCCGTCCAGGCCACGGCGCAGCGCGTCGACCGCGGCCGGGGGTATCTCGTGCGGATGCCGGCGGTCGCACGCCACCACCCCTACGCCACGGGCCATCGGCAGCGCCGGCACGAGCTCGGCACCGTCGAGGGAGCCACGAGCCCGGTGCAGGTCGGGCCAGCGCAGCCCGGCGGCCTGCTCCACCCCCAGCACCACGTCCAGCCCGCCACCCGCGCTGCGGTGGTCGACGCAGACCACGCTGCGCCCCGACTGCGCGGCCCGCAGGCCGAGAGCCGCCACCAACGAGCTGGCACCCACGCCTCCGCTCGCGCCCTGCACCCCGATCGAGATCGTCATGCGGCCAGGCTGACCGCCCACCCCGCCACGGTGCGAGCCCCAGCGCCCGCCTGTGGACAGGCATCGCCGGAACGCGACGGGCTGTGGACAACCGCGTCAAGAAGTGACCGCTCGGCGGGGGCGGCTCCCCCCGAGGTGTCGGGAAGTGACCCGTGAGCGAGGGGGCGGGCACCTGGGTGCGGACATGGGGCGACCCCCGTCGGGGGGGGTGACGGGGGTCGCCGTGCATAGGCTCTGGGGGGGAAGAGCCCATGCACTGCGCTCGACCCGAAGGGAGCGCGTAACTCCATGATGCGACGGACTCGGACAAATGACTAGTCACTACCCACCTCGGGCGCCCAAAGTCACCCGTTCGGCCTATTCTGGCGCACTCAGCGATGCGTTACATCGATAAAGGTGACTCACGGGCGCGACCTGACTAGTGCGCGACGACGCACGAGGGGGCCGAGAGGACTACCTCGATCGGGTGAGCGCACAGCCCCTGGATGGCGGCCTCGGCGCGACCGCCTGACCGCACCGGCGGGATCACGCGGTGCGGCCGGCGAGCACGGCGTCGGCGACCCGCGTGCCCTCGGCCGCCGCCGCGACCATCGCCTCGCAGCAGTGCAGCAGCCACAGCCGCACCCCGTCCTGCGTCCCCGTGGCATAGGCGGCGAGCGCTCCGACATACGCCGTCTGCCCGAGGGACCGGTGACCGGCCTCGGGCACCGCGACGCCGGTCGGGTCGAGCCCGCCGGCCTGCACGACCACGCGCTCCAGGGCCCGCGCCACCAGCCCGTTGCCGCGCTCGAACGGACGCACCACCGCCATCTCCGCGTGCACGAGAGCCCCCACCACGCCGGCGGGCACCGGCCCCACGGCGCGCAGCAGCTCCACGATCCCGTCCAGCCTGGCGGCGACCCGCTCGGCCGCGACCGGCTCCCCCAGCTCGACGAGCTCCGCGCACACCGCCTCCGGGCCCCGAGGACGCCCGAGCGCCGCCGCCTCGACGCGCAACGGGGTCGCGGCCGCCGTGTGCAGACGCGCCACGACCTGTCGCGGCGCCGCAGACAGCACGGCACGCAGGTGCTCGGCCTCGGCCGTCACCTGCACCGCCCCCCGCAGCACCTGCTCGTCCGGGAGGGGGTCGTCTCGCCAGGACAGCGCTCCACGACTCAGGTCGCGGACCGTCTCGACGGGGAACTGGATGCCGTCGAGGAAGGCCGTCTCCCTGGCACCTCGCACCCGCGACTCGGCGGCGGCCTCGGGGATGCGGCGGCGCAGGGCCTTGTGCCAGCGCAGCTGCGTGCAGGCCTCGCGGGCGGCCGCGACGGCGTCGGTCACCCCCGGCAGGCGCAGCAGGGGCTCGACGGAGGCGGCGACGGGGGAGCTCACGGGGTCAGCCTAGGGACTCACGCCCTACGATCGGTCCATGCTCGAAGGGCCCGCGCGCAGCTCCGTCGCGCTGATCGCCGTCCTCGCGGCCCTGCTGGTCCTGGCCGCGTGGCTCGCGCTGCGGGTGGTCCGCGTGCGGCGCACCTTCTCCTCCCCCGTCGAGGAGGCGACGTATGACGCCCTCCACACCGCCGGGCTCGCGGCTCCCCACCTCAAGGACGGCCTGACGCCGGAGGGCAGCGCCAAGGCCGCGCGGCACCTGCGCGCCCTGCTCGGCGTGCCGGCGCTCGCGATCCTCGACACGCAGGCCCTGCTCGTCTGGGAGGGCACCGGTGAGCGTCACGCGGCGGGTGCCGTCGACCTGGTCGAGCAGGTCCTCGCGACCGGTGACCTCGAGGTGGTGCGCGGCCTCGTGTGCGTCGACGAGGACTGCCCGATCCGCTCCGCGGTGGCGGCGCCGATCGTCAGCGACGAGACCGTCATCGGCGCGCTCGTCGCCTACGCCCCGGACGTGAGCTACGGCCTGACCAGGGCCACGCGCGAGGTCGCGAGCTGGGTGTCGACCAACGTCGAGCTCGCCGAGCTCAGCCGCCAGCGCACCCGCACGATGGAGGCCGAGCTGCTGGCCCTGCGGGCGCAGATCTCCCCGCACTTCGTCTACAACTCCCTCGCCGCCATCGCCAGCTTCGTGCGGACCGACCCCGTCCGCGCCCGCGAGCTGCTGCTGGAGTTCGCCGACTTCACGCGCTACTCCTTCCGCAGCGGCGGCGCGTTCACCACGCTCGAGGAGGAGCTGGTCAACATCGAGCGCTACCTCGCCCTCGAGCAGGCCCGCTTCGGCCCCCGGCTCAAGGTCGACCTGGACATCGCCCCGGAGGTGCTCGGCAACGCCGTCCCCTACCTCTCGGTGCAGCCGCTCGTCGAGAACGCCGTCCGTCACGGCCTCGAGCGCAAGGTCGGCGACGGCACGATCCGCATCACCGCGCGGGACCTCGGCACGGTCACCCAGGTCAGCGTCGAGGACGACGGCGCCGGGTCCGACCCCGAGCGGGTCCGCTCGGTGCTGTCGGGCGAGCACGACGGCGACAACGTGGGCCTGGGCAACGTGGACGCCCGCCTGCGGCAGGTGTATGGCGACGCCCACGGCGTCGTGGTCGAAACCGCGCCAGGGGCGGGCACCCGGGTGACCTTCACCGTGCCCAAGTGGGCTCCCGGCGTCCATGCAGGACAATAGGGGGCACCATGGCGGAGCACCACGCAGACGTGACCGGACCTCGCCTCGCCGCGCTCGTCGTCGACGACGAGCCGCCGGCGCGGGACGAGCTTGCCTACCTGCTCGGCGAGGATCCGCGCCTCGGGCGGATCCACCTGGCCGGCAGCGGCGCCGAGGCCCTCGCGATCCTGGCCCAGAACGACGTGGACGTCGTCTTCTGCGACATCAGCATGCCCGGCCTCGACGGTCTCGACGTGGCCCGCGCGGCGGCCGCCCAGGAGGAGCCGCCGTCCTTCGTCTTCGTGACCGCCCACGACCAGCACGCCGTCGACGCCTTCGAGGTCGACGCCATCGACTACGTCCTCAAGCCCGTCCGCGAGGAGCGCCTCGCGGAGGCCGTCCGCCGGGTCGTCGCGGCCCGCCCCGCGCCCGCACCACAGTCCGCCCCGACGCAGCGCCAGGACGACGACGAGGTCATCCCGGTCGAGCTCGCCGGCATCACCACCTTCGTCAAGCGGTCCGCCGTCATCTACGCCCAGGCGCAGGGCGACTACACCCGGCTGCACACGCGGGACAGCAACCACCTCGTGCGCATCCCGCTGTCCACCCTCGAGGAGCGCTGGTCCTCGGCGGGGTTCGCCCGGATCCACCGCAGCACGCTCGTGTCGCTGCGGCACGTCACGCAGGTCCGCACCGACAAGGGCCACTGCTCCGTCCTGCTCGGACCCCTCGAGCTGCAGGTCTCGCGCCGCCACACCCGCGCCCTGCGCGACCGTCTCGGCCGGCCGGGCGAGGCCCGCCGACGGGAGAACCCGACGGCGTGACCAGCCCGACACCGCCGCGGGTGCGCATCACCTCGCCCCGCCGCGACGCGGCCCGCCGCAGCGCCGCGGTCCGCCCCAGCACCCGGGAGATCGACGAGGACACCGGCCTCGGGCAGGTCTACATGCGGACCTACCTGCGCGGGCTGCGCCGCCTGGTCGCCGCCGCCCTGGCGTCCCTCGTCACGCTGCTCGTCGGCCTGCCCCTGGCCTTCGCCCTCGTCCCAGGGGCGGCGGGCCTGCGGCTCGGACCCGGCGTGACGGTGGCCTGGCTGCTGGTCGGCGTCGTGATCTATCCCGCCCTGTGGCTGCTCGGCCGGGCCTACGCCCGAGCCGTCGAGCGGGTCGAGCGCGACTTCGCCCGCACCGTCGCCGGTGACGACCTCCCGGACCGTGGCGGAACGGGCCGTGACGGAGCGGGCCGTGACGGAGCGGGCCGTGGCGGCGCTTCTCAAGACGACGGCCGTGACGGCAGCGGGCCGACCGGCGGCGCGCCATGACGGCGGCCCTGCAGCCGGCATACGGCATCGTCGCCGTGGCGACGGTCTGTCTCCTGACGCTCGGGCTCGGCCTGCTCGGGGCTCGCTCCAGCCGCACCACGAGCGACTTCTACGTCGCCTCGCGCGCCATCTCGCCGCGCCGCAACGCCGCCGCCATCACCGGCGAGTACCTCTCCGCCGCGAGCTTCCTCGGCCTCGCCGGGCTCATGTGGTCCGACGGCGCCGACCGGCTGTGGCTGCCCGTCGGCTACACGGTCGGCTATCTCATGCTGCTCGTGCTCATCGCGGCTCCGCTGCGCCGCTCGGGGGCCTACACGCTCCCCGACTTCGCCGAGGACCGCCTCGAGAGCCGCCGCGTGCGCCGCGTGGTGTCCCTGCTGGTCGTGGCCATCGGCTGGGTCTACCTGCTCGTGCAGCTGCAGGCCGCCGACCTGACCCTGCGCTTCCTCACCGGCGCCCCGGCCTGGCTCGGCGGGGTCCTCGTCGGCACCGTGGTCCTCACCGTGGTGAGCGCGGGCGGCATGCGCACGATCACCCTGGTGCAGTCCTGGCACTACTGGATGAAGCTCGCCGCGCTATGGCTGCCCGCCCTGGTCCTGGTCGTCGTCTGGATCCGGTCGGGCTCCCCCGGCCCGGCCCTGCCGCCCGACCAGCTCGAGTCCTGGTCCGAGCCGCTCAGCGGGTATGCCGGACAGGACCACCCCCTCTACACCGTCTGGTCGACCCTGCTGGGGCAGGCGCTCGGGACGATGGCCCTGCCCCACGTCGTCGTGCGCTACTACACGATCCGCGACGGCCGGGCCGCCAGGCGGACGACCGTCACCGTGATCGGCCTCATCGCCGCGTTCTACCTCGCCCTGCCGATCTACGGGATCCTCGGCCGCGTCTACGTCCCGTCCCTGCCGGCCGGCGCCTCCACCGACACCGTCATGCTGCGGCTCCCCACCAGCGCCATCCCGGGCGGCGTCGGCGACACCCTCACCACCCTCATCGCGGCCGGCGCCTTCGTCGCCTTCCTGTCCACCGCGAGCGGCCTGGTCGTGGCGGTGGCCGGCGTCGTGGACCAGGACCTGGTCGGGCCCGCCCTCCTGCGCGCCACCGGCGGCGACGCCGACCGGCTGCACAGCTTCCGCCTGTCCGTGGTCGTCGCCGTGCTCGTCCCCCTCGCCGTCGCCCACCTGCTCCCGCACGTCGGCGTCGGCACCCTCGTGGGCCTGGTCTTCGCCCTCACCGCCTCGACCTTCGCGCCGCTGCTGGTGCTCGGCGTGTGGTGGCCACGCCTGTCGCGCGCCGGCACCCTCGCCTCCGTCGGCGTCGGCGCCGTCCTCGCGGCCACGGCCTCGCTGCTCAGCCTCACCGGCCGGGTCACGGAAGGCTGGGCCGGTGCGCTCACCGCGGCCCCCGCCGCCTGGACCGCCCCCGCCGCCTTCCTCGTCGCCGTGGTCGTGTCGCTGCTCACGCCGGGCAGCATCCCGCGCGGCACCTCTCGCACGATGGTGCGGCTGCACACCCCCGAGGACGTGCGCCTCGACCGGTCCTCGCGCCGGACCGCAGCCCGCTGACGGGCGGGCGTCTCGGCATACGACCTGGTCGGGACCGCTCACCGAGCCTCACCGACCGCTCGACCCGTCGTGATCGTGTGGCTCTCGTCCGGGACCGGTGACCGGGCGCACAGTGACGATCGGCACGACGACGTGCCGACCCCCACCCCCCCAGGAGGCACCGCGTGAGCGCGACCAAGCCCACCCGCGACTACAGCGCCGCCTACAGCGACGTCCAACGGTCGCCCGAGTTCCAGGAGCTGCGCTCGCGGCTGCGGTCCTTCGTCTTCCCGATGGCCGGGGCGTTCCTCGCCTGGTACTTCCTCTACGTCATCTGCGCCGCGTTCTTCCCGGCGTTCATGAGCATCAAGGTGCTCGGCAACATTAACGTCGGCCTGATCTTCGGCTTCCTGCAGTTCGTCACGACGTTCGCGATCACCATCGTCTACGTGCGCTGGGCCGACCGCGTCTTCGACCCCCGGGCCGAGCGGGTCCACCAGATGGTCGAGGAGAAGGGGCTGGACGCCTGATGAGCAGCACGATGATCAGCGCCGCGGCCACGTCCGTCGGCTCGCCCATCCTCAACATCGCGATCTTCGCCGTGTTCGTGGTCGTGACCCTGGCCGTCGTCATCAAGGTGTCGACGGGCAAGAAGAAGACGGCCGGCGAGTACTACACGGGTGGCGCGGCCTTCTCCGGCCGTCAGAACGGCATCGCCATCGCCGGCGACTACCTCTCGGCGGCAAGCTTCCTCGGCATCGCGGGCGCCATCGCCGTCGCCGGCTACGACGGCTTCCTCTACTCCATCGGCTTCCTCGTCGCCTGGCTCGTGGCGCTGCTGCTCGTCGCCGAGCTGCTGCGCAACACCGGCCGCTTCACCATGGCCGACGTGCTGAGCTTCCGGCTGCGCCAGCGTCCCGTCCGGATGGCCGCCGCGACCTCGACGCTCGCCGTCTCGTTCTTCTACCTGCTCGCCCAGATGGCCGGCGCGGGCGGCCTCGTGTCGCTGCTGCTCGGCGTCAAGTCCTGGGCCGGGCAGGCGATCGTCATCGTCATCGTCGGCATCCTGATGATCACCTACGTCCTCATCGGCGGGATGAAGGGCACCACCTGGGTGCAGATCATCAAGGCCTGCCTGCTGATCGCCGGCGCCGCGGTCATCACCGTCTGGGTGCTCGGCAAGTTCGGCTTCAACCTGTCCGCCGTGATGCAGAAGGCCGTCGACGAGTCACCCAAGGTCGGCGAGAAGCTCCTCAACCCCGGCCTGAAGTACGGCAAGACCACGACGACCAAGATCGACTTCATCTCGCTGTCGATGGCCCTCGTGCTCGGCACCGCCGGGCTCCCCCACGTGCTGATGCGGTTCTACACCGTCCCCACGTCCAAGGAGGCGCGCAAGTCGGTCGAGTGGGCGATCTGGCTGATCGGCCTGTTCTATCTCTTCACCCTGGTCATCGGCTTCGGCGCGGCCGGCCTGGTCGGCCCCGGCGCCATCGTGGCCGCCCCCGGCAAGGAGAACTCCGCGGCACCGCTGCTGGCCTTCCACCTCGGCGGGTCCGTCTTCCTCGGCATCATCTCGGCGATCGCGTTCGCCACGATCCTCGCCGTGGTCGCCGGCCTGACCATCACCACCTCGGCGACCTTCGCGCACGACATCTACAACATGGTGATCAAGGAGGGGAAGGCCACCCAGGAGCAGGAGGTCAAGGTCGCCCGCCGCGCCGCCATCGCCGGTGGTGTCGTCGCGATCGTTGGCGGCATCCTCGCGAACGGGCAGAACATCGCCTTCCTCGTCGCCCTGGCGTTCGCGGTCGCCGCGAGCGCCAACCTACCGACGATCCTCTACTCGTTGTTCTGGTCGAAGTTCACGACCCGAGGAGCGCTCTGGTCGATCTACGGCGGGCTCGGGTCGGCGATGCTGCTCATCCTGTTCAGCCCCGTGGTGTCCGGCAAGGTCGACGCGACCGGCAAGAGCCTGTCGATGATCACCAACGCCTCCATCGACTTCCACTGGTTCCCGCTGGACAACCCGGGCATCATCTCGATCCCGCTGGGCTTCCTGCTCGGCTGGCTGGGCTCGATCACCGACAAGGAGAAGCCCAACCCCGAGAAGTACGCCGAGATGGAGGTCCGGTCCCTGTCCGGCCACGGCACGGCGGGCGCGATCCAGCACTGAGGGATCCAGCACTGAGGGATCCGGCGCTGAGCCGCACCTGACCCTCGCCTCTTCCGCAACAGGTCACCGCCGAGTGGTCACTTCCCGACGTCGGGAGGTGACCACTCGGCGTTGGGGATGCCTGTGCCGCGGTCGTCGGGGTGGGCAGGCCGGGGGGCGGGTCCGGCATACGGTGGTCGGGTGCCCCAGCCGTATGCCGCCCCGCCGCCACCCCCAACGGCCGGGGGACACCGGCCGGGGTCCCCGGAGTACCGCCGCATCTCGTGGGCGCTGTTCCTCGCCGGGCTCGCGACCTTCGCGATGATCTACACCACCCAGCCGTTGTTGCCCGAGCTGTCGCGGGCCTTCGCGCTGACGCCGGCGCAGTCCGCCCTATCGGTGTCGACCACGACCTTCGCCCTGGGCCTGGCCCTGCTCGTCGTGGGCCCTTCCTCGGAGGTGCTCGGGCGCACGCGGGTCATGCATGTGTCGCTCTTCGCGTCGTCGGTGGTCACGATCCTCACGGCGCTATCGCCGTCGTGGACGGTCCTGCTGGTCCTGCGGACGCTGCTCGGCCTGGCGGTGGCAGGGCTGCCGGCAGTGGCGGTCGCCTACCTGCGCGAGGAGGTGCATCCCTCGGCGACGGCGCGGGCGACCGGGCTCTACATCGGCGGCACGGCCCTCGGCGGCATGCTCGGTCGCCTGCTCACCGGCGGTGTCGCCGACCTGCTCGGCTGGCACTGGTCCATCGGCTCGATCGGGGGCCTGGGCCTGCTGTGCGCGGTGGCGGTGCGCGCGGTGCTGCCTGGCTCGCGACGCTTCGCCCCGGCGCGGCTGTCGCTGCGCGAGCTCGTCGCCATGAACCGCCGGATGCTCACCGACCCCGCCCTGCTCGCGCTCTACGGCATCGCGTTCTGCGCGATGGGGGCCTTCGTGTCGGTGTTCAACGCCATGGGGTTCCGGCTCGCCGCCGCGCCCTACCACCTGAGCCTCGCCGTCGCCGGGCTGGTGTTCGTCGTCTATGCCCTCGGGTCGGTGAGCTCCGAGCGGGCCGGGCGCCTCGCGGACCGTCACGGCGTGCGAGCAGTCGTCCCCGTGGCGCTCGCGATCGTCCTGCTCGGCCTGCTGGTCACCCTCGGCGGGTCGCTGTGGGCGGTCGTGGGCGGGCTCGCGGTGCTGACCGCCGGCTTTTTCGCCGCCCACGGGGTGGCCTCGGGCTGGGTCGCCGCCCGCGCCACGTATGTCGGTCGCGGCACCGCCCAGGCCACCTCGCTCTACATGTTCGCGTACTACCTCGGGTCGTCCGTCTGCGGCACGGTCGTCGGCACGGCCTGGAGCCGCGGCGGCTGGCCCCTGGTCGTCGGGTTCACCGGTGCGCTCCTGCTCCTGGCGCTGGTCCTCTCGCTGTGGTTGCGGCACGTCCCCAGCCTGGCCGAGCCCCCCGTCGAGGACCAGGGAGTGCGCGCCGCGTGGCGCCGGTCCCCCGGCATACGGCCCCCGACCCAAACTGAGCTCCCAGCTCACTTCGCGCCGCCCAAGCCCCCGGCCAGCCCTCCCAGACGACCCGAACTGAGTCCCCAGCTCACTTCGCGCCGCCCACACCGCCCCACGACCCCCGTAGACGACCCGAACTGAGCCCGCAGCTCGCTTCGCGCCGCCCAAGCCCCATCCCAGCCCTCCCAGACGACCCAGACTGAGCTCCCAGCTCAGCTCGGATCAGGCGGCGAGAGCGCCCCGCACCACCAGCGCCGCCCGGACCGCAGCCATCGTCTCGGCGTGATGGTCGTAGTAGTCGACCTTGTTGATGAGGATGACGAGGTAGCCGAGGCGCTCCATGCGGTTGCGACGCGCTTCGTCCTGGAGCCGCTGCTCGTCGGTGCGGTAGTGGTGGGCACCGTTGTACTCGACGACGACCCTGGCGCGGCGCCAGAGGAAGTCCGCGTAGCCGACCAGCGCTCCGCGATCGTCGAGGATCTGGGCGTTGAGCTCGGGTGCCGGTAACCCCTCGCGCACGAAGTCCTGCCGCACCCTCGACTCCATCACCGAGTTCGTGCCGGGACGCACCTGACGGCTCGCCGCGCGGGCCGCAACGACCCCGCAGGACCGGATCGCCAGCGCCTCGTCGAAGTAGTCGTCACCTCGGCCTGACCTCCACGCAACCATGAGGTCCCCGAGCACGACGCGATCCGCGACGCTGAGATCGCCCGCCACCTGCCGGAACAGGTGCGCGTCGTCGAGGACGGGGATCGCGAGGCCCGGCAGCACGATCGTCGGGAGGTCCGGCGCGAGCAGCCGATGACCGGTCACGGTGGCCAGCCGTGGTGGGGTCCGGCCGTGGACGCCCACGTCGAGCGGCGGTCGGTGCTCGGGCATCCACCGACGCCCCACCACCAGCCCGCGGAGCCAGATACCCGTCCAGTGGGTGAAGACGCATCCCGCCGGCAGCACGAGGGATGCGGCCTGGGCGTCCTCGAGGACCGTGAGCGGCATGCGGGTGCCGAGCACCGAGCGGTGCGGGCGGGCGAGATCGGCCATCGTCGCGCGAGTGACCCCCAGCTCGCGAGCGCGCCGAACGGTGAAGAAGACGCGGGCGCTCAGCTGCGGCGGGAGAGGGCGTTTGGGTGCCATGGACCCAGTTTGAGACGGTTCGAGCGTGGTGGCGTCTGCCATCCACAAGCGGGGCGGGGACCCGTCACGTTATCCCCAGGCGGCCCGAACTGAGCTCCGAGCTCACAACGTGCCGCCCACGTCGCCATACATGCCCTCCCGGCGACCCGAACTGAGCTCCGAGCTCGGAATGTGCCGGCAGAAGCCCCGCCCACGGCCTCCTGACGACCCGAACTGAGCTCCGAGCTCACGACGCGCCGCCCACGCCCATCGCCCGGACTAGCGGGCGGAGCCAGTTTGACAATGATTTCCATTAGGCCGACCCTGGAGAGCATGAACCGCCGTCTGCTCGCCGCCCCTGCAGCCCTCACCCTGCTCGCCCTCACCGCCTGCGGATCGGGTGACGGCGGCTCCAGCACCGGCGGCGCAGCGAGCCAGGGCGGCAAGGACGGCAAGCTCGGCGTCGTCGCCAGCTTCTATCCCCTGCAGCACGCCGCCGAGCAGATCGGTGGCCAGCACGTGCAGGTCACCAACCTCACCAAGCCCGGCTCGGAGCCGCACGACCTCGAGCTGACGCCCAAGGACGTGGCCACCCTGTCCCAGGCGGACCTCGCGATCTACGAGAAGGGGCTGCAGTCGGCCGTCGACACCGCGGTCGCCGACACCAAGCCGGACAAGGCGCTCGACGTCGCGACGGCCGCCAACCTCTCGCTCACGCACGGCGAGACGATCGGCGAGGACGGGCACGACCACTCGACGGAGTCCGCCGAGGAGCACGCGGGGCACAGCCACGGCAAGGGCGCCAAGGATCCGCACTTCTGGCTGGACCCGCAGCGCTACGCCAAGGTCTCCCAGGCCATCGCCGACCGCCTCAAGCAGGCCGACCCCGCCCACGCCGCGGACTACGACGCCAACCTCAAGGCCTTCACCGGCCGGCTCACCGCCCTGGACTCCGAGCTCGCGGCCGGCCTCAAGGGCTGCACCAACACGACGATCGTGACCAGCCACGCGGCGTTCGGCTACCTCGCGGACCGCTACGGGCTGCAGCAGGTCGCCATCTCGGGGCTGTCCCCCGAGGAGGAGCCCGAGCCCGCCAAGCTCGCCGAGATCGCGAAGTACGCCAAGTCGCACAAGGTCACCACCATCTATGCCGAGACGCTGGTCAGCCCGGCGATCGCCCAGACGGTCGCCAAGGAGACCGGCGCGCAGACGGCGGTGCTGGACCCGATCGAGGGCATCACGGACTCCTCCGCCGCCAAGGACTACGTTGGCGTCATGAAGGCCAACCTCGCCACGCTCAAGAAGGGCCAGAGCTGTCCGTGACCTCCGCCCGCGTCAGCGCGCCTGACGCTCCCGTCATCAGGCTCCGGTCGGCGTCCTTCGGGTACGCCGACCGCGCCGTCGTCTCCGGGGCCGACCTCACGGTGGCGCCCGGCGAGGCGCTGGCCCTCCTCGGACCCAACGGGTGCGGCAAGTCCACGCTGGTCAAGGGCCTGCTCGGGCTCAACGACCACCTGGGCGGCGAGGTCGAGCTGTTCGGCACCCCGCTCGCGCGCTTCCGCCAGCGCTATCGCATCGGCTACGTGCCCCAGCGCCACACCCTGTCCGGCTCGGTCTCGGCGACGGTCCGCGAGGTCGTCGCCACCGGGCGCCTGCCGCACCAGGGCCTCCTGGCCCGGCTCGGGGCGCGCGACCACCAGATCATGGCCTCGGCCCTCGACGTCGTCGGTATGACGGACCAGGCCCGCCAGGACGTCTCGACGCTGTCAGGCGGCCAGCAACGGCGCGTGCTCATCGCCCGCGCCCTCGCCGGCGAGCCGGACGCCCTCGTGATGGACGAGCCCACCGCCGGCGTCGACGTCGCCAACCAGCGGTTGCTGACCACCGTGCTGCAGCGCCTGCGGGACCGCGGCGTCGGCCTGCTCATCGTGACCCACGAGGTCGCGGCCCTCACCCCGGTCCTGGACCGCATCGTGCACATGTCGGCCGGCCGGATCACCTTCGACGGGACCGTGGCGGAGTTCGAGCGGGCCAGCCGCGCCGATCCCCTCTCCCTCGGCGATCACCACCACCATCACGACGACGACGGGCACGACCTGCCACCCGCCCGCTGGGTCGACCCCGCCGGCGTCGGGGCGTCCGGCATACGGCCAAGGAGCGCCGGCGCAGGCGCCCCCGCGCCGAGCAAGGAGACCCACGGTGCTTGACCTGTCCGAGCTGTGGAGCTTCGAGTTCATGCGGCGCGCCCTGATCGCCGCGCTGCTCGTGGGTGCCGCCGCGCCGATGGTCGGGACCTTCCTCGTGCAGCGCCGGCTGTCCCTGATCGGCGACGGCATGGGGCACGTGGCGCTCGCCGGCGTCTCCATCGGCCTCCTCACCGGCAACCAGCCGGTCCTCACGGCACTCGTCGCCGCGGTGGTCTGCGCCGTCGTGATCGAGCTCATCCAGCGCTACGGCCGCGCCAGCGGGGACGTGGCCCTCGCCGTCATGTTCTACGGCGGGATCGCGCTCGGTGTCGTGCTGATGTCGCGGGCGACGGGGACGGGCGCCAACCTGACGTCCTACCTCTTCGGCGCGATCACCACGACCAGCCGCGACGACCTCGTGGTCTTTGCCGTCCTCGCCCTCGTCGTCATGGTCACCACCTGGGTGCTTCGGCCACGGCTGTTCGCCGTCGCCAACGACGAGGAGTGGTCCCGCGCGGCGGGGCTGCCGGTCCTCGGGCTCAACATCGTGCTCGCCGTCATGACCGCCGTCACCGTCGTCGTGTCGATGCGCGTCGTCGGGCTGCTGCTCATCAGCGCCCTGATGATCCTGCCCAACGCGGCCGCCCAGCAGGTCTCGCGGTCCTTCCGCTCGATGCGGCTCGTCGCCATCGTCATCGGCGTCCTGTGCGCCACCGGCGGCGTCGCCCTGTCCTACCAGCTCGACACGCCCTCGGGCGGCACGATCGTGCTGCTCGTCCTCGCGGTGTTCATCGTCCTGAGCGTGGCGGCAGCCCTCGCCCACGCCGTCGCCGCACGCCATCACCGCTATGCCGAGATGCACGCCCACGAGCACGGGCCCGGCTGCGGGCACCAGCAGGTCGAGCACGGCGATCACGTCGACTACCTGCATGATGGACATCTGCACGCCCCGCACGGGGACCACTACGACGAGCACCACGACCACCGCGAGGACGACCGGCACCCCACCGCCGACGACGTCGTCGCCGGGCGGCCGACCAGCAGGAGCTGATCCACGATGCCGGACACCGAGCGCCGAGCCACCAAGCAGCGCCGCGCCGTCGAGCAGGTCCTGCGTGAGACCGACGACTTCATCTCGGCCCAGGCCCTGCACGCCCGGCTGCGCGAGCAGGGCGACACGGTCGGCCTCGCCACCGTCTATCGCACGCTCAACGCCATGGCCGAGGACGAGCGCGTGGACATGCTCCGCGTCGACGACGGTGAGGCGCGCTACCGCCTGTGCGCGAGCGACGACCACCACCACCACCTCGTATGCCGGGAGTGCGGCCGCACCGTCGAGATCGAGGGCCCTGCGGTGGAGTCGTGGGCCGACACGGTGGCCGCCGAGCACGGCTTCCGCGACGTGTCGCACACGCTCGAGGTCTTCGGGACCTGCGCGAAGCACTGACGGGCACAGCAACGCGAGACGGTGACCCCTCGCGCGCGGTGGCGGCCTCTCAGGTGCGGCGAGGAGCCGCCGCGGCTCAGTGCAGCAGCTTGAGCCCTGCAACGCAGCCGATGATCCCGAGCAGCAGCAGGACCTTGACCAGCGAGATCGGCTCGGCGCCGGTCGCCATCGCCCAGGCGACGGTCGTCACGGCGCCGATGCCCACCCACACGGCATAGGCCGTGCCCACCGGCAGGTCACGCAGCGCGTAGGCCAGCCCCGCCATGCTGAGCGCGCAGGCCACCACGAACACCACGCTCGGCCCGAGCCGGCTGAATCCCTCGCTGCGGCTGAGGGCCGTGGCCCACACCGCCTCCAGCACACCTGACAGCACCAGCACGATCCACGACATGGTCACTCCTCGTGGCCGTCTCGTCGCGTGACCGGGTACGGCTCCCTCGTCCGGGGCCCGCTCGTGGAGCCTCCATCCAGGCTCGCACGGACCGTATGCCGGGGCAAGCTCGCTCGCGGCGACCGGCCACGCGCCGCGGTCAGGCCACGTCGGAGGCGCCCTCCTCGCCGAGCCACTCCTCGAAGCCGTCGCGTCGCCCGAGCCAGCGGTCGCGCGCCGTGAGCACCTCGGCGTCGGTCATGACGGCGGCCTCGAACGCCTCCCTCACGACGACTGCCGTCTCGTCGTCGGTGGTGACCACGAGGTTCGTCATACGGTCTGCGTCGTCCCACCCGCCGATCGAGCCGATGGACAGCTGACCGCCGCTGGCCTCCCACGCGATCGCGGTGCCGGGCCGCCCGGGCAGCCAGAACGCGCCGCGGCCGCGCAGCTCGCCGGACCCGAGGTCCTCGAGGCGCTGCTGCAGGCGTCCGGGGTGGAAGGGGCGCCAGGTCCGCAGCCGCAGGGTCTGCAGCCCACCGGCCGGCTCCGCGCCGGTCGGTCGGCGGCGCCGCGGGTCGACGAAGCCCTGCGCCACCTGCACGTCGAAGCCGCGCGCGCTCAGCTGCGCCCCTGCCGAGAAGCTCGACAGGCCGAGGTAGACGCGGCTGTCCGGCCGCCGCAGGTGGTCCAGCAGGGCGGAGTCCGACTCGTCGAGCGTGTCCTGCACGACGACGACGGCGTCGGCGAGCTCGATCTGGTTGACCAGCACCTCGCCATAGCTGCGGCGGTCGTCCTCGACCATCGCGAGTCCGAGCTCCTCGAGCAGCGGGTCGTCGAAGACCCCGCCGCACACGTCGTCGCAGCTCACGACCGTGATCACCGACCGCAGGGTCAGCAGGTCGGCGACGCGGCGCCCGTCCGCGAGGTGGGCCCGGGCCAGCCCGAGGGCGATGGGCAGGGGCTCGGCGGACGGCGGCAGCGAGACGACGAGCGTGCCCCAGCGGCCGGTCCCGGCGAGGCGGACCAGGGTCGGGAGGATCGCCTCGCGCATGGCGCACGACAGGCAGGGATGCTCGACGTCCTGCCCGTCCTCCTCGACCGTGCCCGTGAGGTCGCTGACGGCCCAGCGCACCTGGCCCGCGGCGGCGTCCACGACGAGGCGCACCACGGCGGCGTCCGGGAGGTCGCACTGCAGGCCCATCGCCGCGACGGCCTGGTCGGTGGCGTCGAGGCCGGCGACGACGAGCACGTCGGTGGTGCCGGGACGGTGCATCGCGGCTGGGTCGGGAGCGGGCATCGGATCTCCTTCGTATGCCGGTGCCGCCTCGCCCATCGCGATGGACCGGCACCGGCGGCTGGTAGCGTAATGAGAATCGTTATTACTAAAGCCAGACGAACCCGAAGGAAGGAACTCATGTCCAACCACTGCCAGCTGACCGGCACCGCGCCGCGCTTCGGCAACACCATCAGCCACTCGCACCGCCGCACGAGCCGCCGCTTCGACCCCAACATCCAGCGCCGGACCTACTGGGCGCCCAGCCTCGGCCGCACGGTGACCCTGCGGCTGTCGACGCGCGCCATCAAGACGATCGACCGCATCGGGATCGACGCCGCGATCGTGCGGATGCAGGCTCGCGGCGAGCGGCTCTGACCGCCCGGACGGCCCTGACGGCGCCTGCTCGTTGGAGCGCGCGGCGCCGCAGGGGCGCCATACCCGCGTCGTCCCACATGGCCGCAGAGATGGCCGCAGAGATGGCCGCGGGGTGGATCGAGCGCCGATCTCGGTGCCCGATCCACCCCGCAGACGCTCCGCCCCGACCCGACGGAGGCCTCAGGCCTCGTAGTGGCTCGAGTCGACCAGCCCACGCTGGACCGCACGCACGAGCCGTCGGGGCACGCGCACCGTGCGGCCACCGACCGACACGGGCACGAGGTCGACGGGCTCGGCCTTCCAGTTGGCGCGGCGGGACCGGGTGTTGGAGCGCGACATCTTGCGCTTGGGGACTGCCATCAGGTGCCTCCTCGGCGTGGGAACAGAGCGCTCAACCTATCAGTTATGGTAATCATTCTTATCTGACAGACGAAGGAGGCCACCTCATGGCCAGGTCCACCGACGTGCGGCCCAAGATCAAGCTCCGCTCCACGGCGGGCACGGGCTACACGTACATCACGCGCAAGAACCGCCGGAACGACCCCGACCGGCTCGTGATCCGCAAGTACGACCCCGTCGTGCGCCGGCACGTCGAGTTCAAGGAGGAGCGCTGATGGCCAAGAAGTCCAAGATCGCCCGCGACCAGCAGCGTCGTGAGGTCGTCGCCCGCTACGCGGAGGAGCGTCGCGCCCTCAAGCGCGTCATCGCCGACCCCACCGCCGACGCGATGAGCAAGGCCGCCGCCCAGCTGCGGCTGCAGCGGATGCCCCGGGACGCGAGCGCCACGCGCCTGCGCAACCGCGACGTCGTGGACGGTCGCCCGCGCTCGGTCTACCGGGCGTTCGGCCTGTCGCGGATCCGCCTGCGCGAGATGGCCCACGCCGGCGAGCTGCCCGGCGTCACCAAGTCCAGCTGGTAACCCACCAGCCCGATCCCCTTCCGAAAGGACCGTTCCATGAACCGCAGCGAGCTCGTCTACGAGATCAGCAAGCGCACCGCCACCACGCCCAACGACGTCAACGGCGTCCTCGACGCCCTCGGCGACCTGATGCGCGAGTGCGCCGCCGACGGCAGCAAGCTGCCGATCGCGGGGCTGCTCACCCTCGAGCGCGTCGAGCGCGCCGCCCGCACGGGCCGCAACCCGCGCACCGGCGAGGCGATCGAGATCCCGGCGCAGCCGTCGGTGAAGCTCACGCCCGGCTCCACGCTCAAGGCCGCCGCCAAGGGCGAGAGGTGAAGCCGGGCATCCACCCGGACTACCACCCCGTGGTGTTCCGGGACCCGACGGCCGACTTCGCCTTCCTCACGCGCTCGACCGCCACGAGCAACGACACGATCGAGTGGGAGGACGGCAACACCTACCCGGTGATCAACGTCGACGTCTCCAGCGCCTCGCACCCGTTCTACACGGGCAAGCAGAAGATCATGGACACCGCCGGACGCGTCGAGCGCTTCAACCGCCGCTACCGCCGCGGCTGACGCCTACCGCCAACGGCCCCACAGACCCCGCGCACCGTCTCTCCGCGCGGACCCAGGTCGCGGCTCGCCCCTCCCCTTCGGCCGGGAGGAGCGGGCCGCGATCGCCGTATGCCGGACCCCGCCCCTCCCCGGCGCGCCGCCATTGGTCACCAATGACGCACGCAGGCTCAGCCGCCCACCCCCGCCCACGCCATTGGTCACCAATCACGCATCTGAACGATCCAAACGGCTCGGATCCGCCCATTGGTGACCAATGGCGAGGAGGGGTCGAGATGCGGGTGGGTGAGACGTCGGTCACAGCGATGCCGATGCTGCTGGTCCAGCGATCCGCGCCACGACGCCGGCTGCACGGCGGAGCGAAAACCATTATCAGACAACGGGATCGTGCGATGCCTGGGTCACAGGAGACCCACAGGCGGGGGGTCCTAGAGTGAGCCTCGGGCGTGGCGGACCACGCCCGCAAGGGGCGCCGCACCCGTGGCGGCGCGACGAACAGCAGGAGGGGACCATGACCCAGCACACCGACGTCATGGACCACGAGCACCTCGCCGGCGACGGCTGTCAGACCGTGCAGCACGACGACCACCTCGACCACGTCCACGGCGAGGAGCGCCACCCCGAGGTCTCGGTCCACGCCGACCACGAGGGCGAGCACACCGAGGGCGACGGCTGCGAGACCGTCGAGCACGACGACCACGTCGACCACCTCCACGACGGCCACCGGCACCACCAGCACGGCGACCACGTGCACGAGCACTGACCCACCCTTCGCCGACTGGTCAGTTCCCGACGTCGGGAACTGACCAGTCGGCGGGGCGCGGCGCCCGGAGCTGACCAGTCGGCGGGGCGCGCCGCCCGGAACTGACCAGTCGGCGGGAGGGCGTCGGCTCGACTGGCGTAGACGCCGTGAGGTGACAGGCTGGTGGGCATGCCTTCTCACGCCCTGACCACCGGCTCCGGCCAGGACTGCCAGGTCCACCTCACCAGCGGGGGCGTCTCCCTGCTGCTCGACCTGTCCGACGCCCGCCTCCCCTCGATCGCCCACTGGGGGGCCGCCCTCCCCGACCTCGACGCCGACGAGGCGGCGACCCTGGTCCTGGCGACGACCTACGGCCGCGGCGGCAACGACGTCGACGTCCCCGTCCGGGTCGCGGTCCTGCCCGAGCACCACGCCGGCTGGTCCGGTCGGCCAGGCATCAGCGGCAGCCGCGACGACGGGTCCGGCTGGTCGCCCCGCTTCACGGTGACCGCGGCCGAGGCCCGCACCGACGAAGCGGCCGGCGCGACGGCATACGGCACGCTCACCACCCTCGGCGCCGGCGCGCTCCACGTCACCGCCCGCGACGACGAGGCGCGCCTGACCCTGACCATCGAGATCGAGCTGCTGGCGACGGGACTCGTGCGCACGCGCGCCACGCTCACCAACGACGGCGACACCGACTACGCCCTCGACGAGCTGGCACTCACCCTCCCGGTCCCCAACCAGGCCAACGAGATTCACGACCTGGCCGGGCACTGGGGCACCGAACGCGCGCCCCAGCGCAAGGAGTTCACCGTCGGGCAGCACCTGCGCGAGGGACGCAAGGGACGCACGGGCGCCGACGCGGCCTACGTGCTCTCTGCTGGGACAAAGGGATTCGGGTTCCGCCACGGTGAGGTCTGGGGCGTCCACACCGCCTGGTCCGGCAACCATCGCCACTGGGCCGAGCGACTCTTCAACGGCCGCACCGTGATCGGCGGGTCCGAGCTGCTGCTCCCCGGCGAGATGCGGCTGGCCACGGGCGAGTCCTACTGCTCTCCTTGGATATTCGGCGCGTATGGCGACGGCCTGGACGCCCAGGCCGCGCGCTTCCACGGCTGGTTGCGGTCACGGCCGACGCACCCGCAGACCGACCGCAAGGTCACCCTCAACGTGTGGGAGGCCGTCTACTTCGACCACGACCTGGCGCGCCTCACCGACCTCGCCGACCGCGCCGCCGCCCTCGGCGTCGAGCGCTACGTCCTGGACGACGGCTGGTTCGGCGCCCGCCGCGACGACCACGCCGGCCTCGGGGACTGGGTCGTCTCCCCCGACATGTGGCCCGACGGCCTCGGCCCCCTGGTCGACCACGTCACCGGGCTGGGCATGGAGTTCGGCATCTGGTTCGAGCCCGAGATGGTCAACCTCGACAGCGACGTGGCCCGCGCGCACCCGGAGTGGATCATGGCCACGGGCAACCGGATTCCCGTGGAGAGCCGCCACCAGCAGGTGCTCAACCTCGGCATCCCGCAGGCCTACGCCCACGTCCGCGACCAGATGGTGGCGCTGCTCGAGACCTACGCCATCGGCTACATCAAGTGGGACCACAACCGCGACCTGGTCGACGCCGGCACGGCACCCTCCGGGCGTGCGGGCGTGCACGAGCAGACGCTCGCCGCCTACCGGCTCATGGCCGAGCTCAAGGACCGCTTCCCCGGGCTGGAGATCGAGGCCTGCAGCTCCGGTGGCTCGCGCGTCGACCTCGCCGTCCTCGAGCACACGGACCGGATCTGGACGTCGGACTGCATCGACCCCCTCGAGCGTCAGGTGATGCACCGCTGGACCCAGCAGCTCGTCCCCCCGGAGCTCATGGGCTCGCACATCGCCTCGGGCGCCTCGCACACGACGGGCCGCATGCACACCCTGCACTTCCGCGCCGGCACCGCCGTCTGGGGACACCTCGGAATCGAGTGGGACCTCGCCCGCGCCTCCGACGCGGAGCTCGCGGAGCTCGGCGCCTGGGTCCGCTTCTACAAGCACCACCGCGAGCTCCTGCACTCCGGCGCCGTGGTCCGCCTGGACGACGTCGTGCCCGAGCTGCACGTCCACGGCGTTGTCTCCCCGACCCAGGACGAGGCACTCTTCGCCGTCGTGTCCACCGGTCGCGCGATCGTCGACCCCATCGGCCGGATGCGCCTCGCCGGGCTCGACCCCGACCGCCGCTACCGCGTCCGGGACGTGACGCCCAGCCGCCCGCCGCACGGTATGCCGCAACCGCCCGCCTGGTGGCCCGGCGACGAGGGCGCGCTGCTGCGCGGTCGCTCGCTGCAGGCGGTCGGGGTGGAGGCACCTGCGATGTCCCCCGACGAGATCGTCGTCCTCCACCTGACGACGGACTAGCGGACGGACGGGTGCCCCGCCACCAGCTCGATCTCCACCCGCGCGCCCAGCGGCAGGCCCGCGACGGCGACCGTGGTCCGGGCGGGATACGGCTCGGCGAACACGGTGGCGTACACCTCGTTGACCGCCGAGAAGTCGGCCATGTCCACCAGGTAGACGTTGACCTTGACCACGTCGTCCAGCGTGCGGCCGGCGGCGGCGAGCACTGCCTGGAGGTTGGTGAACACCTGCCTCGCCTGCGTGCTCACGTCCCCGTCCACAAGCCGGCCGGTGGCGGGGTCGATGGGCGTCTGGCCGGAGAGGTGGAGCAGGCCCTGCTCGCCGCTGCTCGCGGCGTGCGAGTAGGGGCCGACCGGGGCGGGGGCGGCGTCGGCGTGCACGGTGCTTCGAGTCATGGGGCCAGCCTTCCGGCATACCGGGTGGAGCGCACCTCGCCCACCGGCAGCCGGACGCGCAGGAAGCGCGGCCGGTAGGAGAACGGGTCCGCGAGGACCGTGGCGAGGTCCGTGTTGTTGCGGCTGTAGGACACGACGACCGTGCCCGGCTCGGGCAGCAGGTCGGGGTGCGCGAGCGGCATGTAGCGCAGCACCCCCGTCTCCGGGTCGGAGGGCAGGTCGGCGACGGTCCGGCCCGTGTCGAACGGCCCCCACGGGGTCGGCGCGGTCCACACCGTGAGGTCGCGGCCGAGGAAGTCGTCCCGCTTGCTGAGGGCGTACCACCGACCGCCCTGCGCGAAGACGGACAGGGTCTGGGAGGTCCCCTTCACCGCCGGGATCAGCTGCGCCGCGGCGGCGGCCGACCGCGACCACCCCCTGCCGTCCCAGTAGGTCCACTCGGACCGGGTCAGCACCCGGTCCGGCCGGACCCGAGCGACGCGCAGCGAGCGCCCGAAGGTCATCGCCTCGGTCGAGCCCGCCGTCCCGTAGAGGTACAGCCAGCCGTCGGACAGGACCGAGGCGGCACCCCAGGCCGGGCGGGTCACGTCGGGGGAGTCCGGCCCCAGGTCGACGAGCCGCAGGAGCTGCGGGGCGCCACCCCGGCCCACGGTGAAGAGCGCGGCGGACGGGCCGAGGTTCTCGAAGTCGAAGGTCCCTCCCCCGGTCGTCCGCACCCGCTGCAGCATCACCGTCACCAGGTCCTGCCCCGCGCGCGGGGTGACCGTGACGGACATCGGCCAGTAGCCCACGACCGCGCCCGTGCTCCCCGCCGGCCTGGCGCGGTCCGGCACGATCGCCCCACGACCGGCGGGCAGGACGGCCCGCAGGCAGCCGGGGCTGCTGAGCAGCATGGAGTTGCGGACGAACCGGTGCCCCGCGACGTCCGGCGAGCGCAGCGTGTCGCCGTAGAGCAGGAGCCGGCGTCCGTCCTGGAGCCGGGCCCCCGCGCCGACGTCGGCGCCCAGGAAGGTCGGGGCCACGTGCAGCTGGTCGACGGCCCGGTTGATCGCCTCGACCGAGTCGAAGGACCCTCGTGCGGCGCAGCCGGTCTGCAGGGTCGTGGTCACCGGGGCGACCGGGCGGGGGCCGGCGCTCGTGGGCGGGGTCGTCCCCCTGGGATCGGGTCGTCGGGCGGAGGGTGTGGCGAGAACGGGTCGCGCTGCGCCGCGGGCGGTGTCGCGGGCGGGGCTGCGGGCGCCGCCCGTCGCGGGTCCCCTCGGTCCGTCGAGCGCCATCGCCGTCACGTCGCGCCCGCCCAGAGCGCCGGTCCCGACGGGCGCGACGGCGCCGCCGACCGCGACCAGGGTGATCAGCGTCGTGCGCACGAGCAGCCCGCAGGCACGACTCGTGCGCCGCGTCCCCCGCGCTGGCGTCATACGGGCACGCTACGGGCGCGACGGGCACGCATGGCACTGCTTTGATCACCTAGGGTTCGCATATGCCCTGTATGCCGCAACGCGCCGCCTCCTCCACGGTCACCCTCACGGCCGCGGGGCTGCTGCTCGCGGGGTGCGCCTCGGACCCGGCGCCGAGCCCGACCCGGACCGGCGCCGCCGCCCGCTCGGCCCAGGACCAGTCCTCGAGGGTGCGTGAGCTGCTGGCGCCGCAACCGGCCGGTGTGGGCGAGACCCCGCGGCGATGGGGTCCCGTGTCGCTCGTGGCGCCGGCCGCGATGACGGAGGCCGACGCGGGGCCCGCGGCACCGCGCAAGGGCTGGACCTACAAGCGGCTCACCGACCCCAAGGGCAACCCGCAGACCTCGCTCGGCCTGATCGTCGCCCCCACCGCGGAGACCACGGCGGAGCAGTCGGCCGGGACGATCGCGCGGACCGGGGGCAGCCGCGACGCCGGCACGGCCAGCGGGATCGTCACGACGACCACCTGGGACGGGCGACCGGCCCACCTCGTCTACGTCAACACCTCGACCGGGCTGCACGTGGAGGCGCTCAGCACCGAGACTCCCGCCGGCACGATCACCGTCATCGCCCAGGCCCCCGTCTCGAGCTATCCCACCTCGGGGCTGCGGCGCGCCCTCCGGAGCGTCGACCTCACCCCCTGAACGACCCCCCAGAACCCCCAGAGCCCCCAGAACCCCGAAGATCGTGGGGCGAGGGGATGGCTGGGTCAGCGACCGGTGGCCACCGTCAGCAGCAGCGCCGAGTCCTGGTGCGCCACCACCGAGTGCCGCTCGTGCGGGATCGGCGTGAACAGCCCTGTCGTCAGGTGGAAGTCCACCGACCCGGTGCCCAGCGTCACGTCGCCGCGCAGCACCTGCAGCGACGCGGCGGCCGGCGCCTCGTGCTCGGCCAGGGTGGCTCCGGCGCGCAGCGCGATCACCACCGTCCGCAGCAGGTCGGTGTGCATCACGGACTGGGTGGCGCGTCCGGACGACGAGGCGTGCGCCTCCCCGATCAGCTCGTCCACCAGCTCGACCAGGTTGGGCAGCAGCTCGGGCGTCTCCGGGTCTCTGCCGGTGGCAGAGCCGCGGTCCGAGCCGCGAGGCGACTGGTCCGTCATACCTTCTCCCACCCGCGCTGCGGGGCCCGGCTGCCGACGCCGGCACCGGGGCGACGGTCGCGCGACCGATAGACGATGTAGGGGCGGGTGACGTAGCCGAGCGGCGCCGAGAACACGTGCACGAGCCGCGTGAACGGCCACAGGGCGAACAGGATGCACGCCACGAGCGTGTGCAGCTGGAAGCCGAGCGGCGCCGCCGCCATGAGGTCCGCGTCGGGGTGGAAGGTCAGGAACTGGCGGTACCAGATCGAGACGCCCTCGCGGTAGTTGTAGTGCTCGGCGGGCCCGCCGAGGTTGTTGATGCCGGGGGCGTGCCAGCCGAGCGTGTTGGCCAGGCCGAGCAGGATCACGACGACGAGGAAGGCGTACATGACCTTGTCCATCGGCGTCGTGGCGGAGAACACCGGGCCGGTGGTGCGGCGGCGATAGATCAGGATCGCCATGCCGACCAGCGTCAGGAAGCCGGCGAGCAGACCCACCGACAGGGCGAGGAAGTGATAGACCGACTGCGAGATCCCGACGGCGTCGGTCCAGGACTTCGGCACGAGCAGGCCCATGATGTGGCCCATCACGACGAAGAGGATGCCGAAGTGGAACATCGGCGAGCCCCAGCGCAGCAGCCGGTCCTCGTAGAGCTGGCTCGAGCGCGTGGTCCAGCCGAACTTGTCGTACTTGTAGCGCCAGAGGTGACCGACGACGAAGATCGTCAGGCAGATGTAGGGGAACACCACCCAGAGCAGGGTGTTCATGAGCGCCCTCCTTGCGAGTGCTGCAGGAGCTCGGCCTCGAGCTCCTCGGGTGATGGGTCGGTGGCCGGGTGGGGGTTGAGCCGGGGGTCGATCTCGTATGGCGCCAGCCCGACGTCCTCCGACGGGGGCCCTTGCGCGACCAGCCGCGCGACCGCCGTCTGCTCGTCACCGTCCAGCGGCGGCAGGGTGGCGCACACGGCGACGAGCACGTCCGCCCACGGGACGCCGCGGTCGAGCAGCGCGAGGCGCAGGACCTCGAGCCCGGCGCGGTGGTCGAGGACCAGCTTGAGGGCGGCCTCGAGGTCGACGGTGGCGCCGAACTCCAGCACCACCGACAGGTGGTCGGGCAGCTCCTCGTCACCGATCTCGACCCCGGCCCGGCGATAGGTCTGCTTGAACTGCACGAGCGCCATCCCGCGCTTGCGGGTGTCGCCGTGCGCGAAGTAGGTCAGGTAGGGCGCGCACCGGCGCGTGTAGTCGAAGGTGTCGACGTAGCGCTTCTGCACCACGTCCAGCTCCCCCGCCTCCACGGCCGCGG
This sequence comes from Arsenicicoccus sp. UBA6765, assembly GCF_002453335.1. NCBI lineage: Bacteria > Bacillati > Actinomycetota > Actinomycetes > Micrococcales > Intrasporangiaceae > Arsenicicoccus > Arsenicicoccus sp. UBA6765. The sequence continues at coordinate 52,668 of NZ_DKGR01000044.1, read as the reverse complement.
AGATGGTCGCGACGAGACGACCGAGCGGCTCCCCCACCGGCGCCGGCAGCTGCGCGACCGTGTCGTGCAGCACCGGCAGGTGGCGCAGGAGCTGCTCGTCCGGGTAGCCGAGCAGCAGCGACGCGCACTGCCAGGCGGCCTGCATCTCGTCGGTGCCGACCGGCAGGGCGGCCTGCTTGCGACGCCGCAGGGCGACCTTCACCGGATGTCCTCGGGCGGGATGGCACCGCGGTCGTGCGAGGCGCTCGGGTCGGAGCCCATCGGCATGCCCTCGCCCTCGCGGCGGGCCTCCTCGGAGATCCCGGCGCCGAGGCTGCCACCCTGACCGGGGAAGAGGCCCTCGGGCATGCCCTTGCCGTCCCAGTTGAGCAGGTTGACCCGGCCCTCCTTGGAGCCGCCGCCGACGAGGGTGTCGGCGGTCTGGCGGGCCTGCAGCATCTGGAAGTTCTCGACGGCGATCGGGGTCAGCGACCCCGAGCCCTCGCCGAACGCGCCCTGGTTGCCGGTCTGGTAGTCGCTGACCGAGCACTCGGTGGCGAGCTCCTCGAGGGCGTGCGCCTCCTCGGCGTGCGCGGTCGGGATGACATAGCGCTCCTCGTACTTCGCGAGGGCGAGCAGGCGGAACATGTCGTACATGTCCTCCTCCTCCATGCCGACGGCCGCGGGGATCGACCCGTCGGGGTCGCGCCCGAGGTTGATGTCGCGCATGTAGGACCGCATGGCGGCCAGCTTGCGCAGGACGCCGTCGACGGGCTTCACGTCCCCGGCGGTGAACAGGTTGGCGAGGTACTCGATCGGGATGCGCAGCGTCTCGATGGCGTTGAACAGGTTGTCCTTGTCCTCGCCGTCGTGCCCGGACCCGGCCAGCGCGTCCACGACCGGCGACAGCGGCGGGATGTACCAGACCATCGGCATCGTGCGGTACTCCGGGTGCAGCGGCAGCGCGACCTTGTAGTCGTTGATCAGGCGATAGACCGGGGACCGCTGCGCGGCCGTGATCCAGTCGGACGGTATGCCGGCGCGATCGGCCTCGGCGACCACCGCCGGGTCGCGCGGGTCCAGGAACACCGAGCGCTGCGCCTCGTAGAGGTCCTGGTCGTCCTCGACCGACGCGGCCTCGAGGACGCGGTCGGCGTCATACAGGACGAGCCCGATGTAGCGGAGGCGACCGACGCAGGTCTCCGAGCACACGGTCGGGATCCCGACCTCGATGCGCGGGAAGCAGAAGGTGCACTTCTCGGCCTTGCCGGTCTTGTGGTTGAAGTAGACCTTCTTGTAGGGGCAGCCCGAGATGCACATGCGCCAGCCGCGGCACTGCTCCTGGTCGACGAGGACGATGCCGTCCTCCTCGCGCTTGTAGATCGCGCCCGAGGGGCACGACGCCGCGCACGAGGGGTTGAGGCAGTGCTCGCAGATGCGGGGGAGGTAGAACATGAAGGTCGACTCGAAGTCGGTCGTGACCTTGTCCTCGATGCCCTTGAGCATCACGTCCTGGTGCATCGTCTCCATCGAGCCGCCGAGGTCGTCGTCCCAGTTGGCCGACCAGGAGATGTTCATCGGCTTGCCGGAGATCAGCGAGTGCGGCCGCGCGACCGGGAAGTGCTTGCCGGCCGGCGCGTTGAGCAACGTCTCGTAGTCGTAGGTCCAGGGCTCGTAGTAGTCCTGGATCGACGGCATCTTGGGGTTGACGAAGATGTTGAGCAGCTTCTTGAACCGGCCGCCGGCGCGGAGCTTGAGCCGGCCGTTCTTGCCGAGCACCCAGCCGCCCTGCCACTCATCCTGGTCCTCGTAGCGTCGCGGGTAGCCCAGGCCGGGGCGGGTCTCGACGTTGTTGAACCAGACGTATTCGGTGCCGGCCCGGTTGGTCCACGCCTGCTTGCAGGTGACCGAGCAGGTGTGGCACCCGATGCACTTGTCGAGGTTCATGACCATGGCCATCTGTGCCATGACTCTCATGTCAGTACTCCACCTTCTGCGAGCGCTTGCGGATGATCGTGACCTCGTCACGGTTGTTGCCCGTGGGCCCGATGTAGTTGAAGAAGTAGGACAGCTGGGCGTAGCCGCCGATGATGTGGCTCGGCTTGACCATGATCCGGGTCATGGAGTTGTGGATGCCGCCACGCTTGCCGTTGTGCTCGGTGAGGGGCACGTCGATCAGGCGGTCCTGCGCGTGGGGCATGTAGATCGTGCCCTCGGGCATCCGGTGCGTGACGATCACGCGGGACGCGACGACGCCGTTGCGGTTGACCGCCTCGACCCACTCGTTGTCCTTGACGCCGATCTTGGCGGCGTCCTTGTCGGACATCCAGATCGACTGGCCGCCGCGGCCGAGGGACAGCATGAACAGGTTGTCCTGGTACTCCGAGTGGATGGACCACTTGTTGTGCGGGGTCAGGTAGCGCACCGACACAGAGATGCCGGACACCCCGTCCGCTGCCTTCTCGACCTCGCCGAGCGGGCGCTCGCCGAACAGCTGGGTCATGTTGAGCGGTGGGCGGTAGGTCGGCAGGGCCTCCCCCATCCGCTGCAGCCAGTCGTGGTCGAGGTAGAACTGCTGGCGCCCGGTCAGTGTGTGGAACGGCTTGAGCCGCTCGATGTTGATCGTGAACGGGCTGTAGCGGCGACCGCCCGACTCCGAGCCCGACCACTCCGGGGAGGTGATGACGGGGACGGGGGCGGCCACGGTGTCGACATACGTGACCTGCTTGCCCTCGTGCTCGGCGGCCAGGTCGTGCATCTGGTGGCCGGTGCGCTTCTCCAGGGTCTTGAAGCCCTGGGTGGCGAGGTGGCCGTTGGTGGTGCCCGACAGCGCCATGATCGCCTCGGCGACGTCCACAGCGGTGTCGAGGCGCGGGTTGCCCTGCCCGGCACCGCGGCTCGCGACGCCGTTCTTGCGCCGCAGGTAGTCGACCTCGCGCTTGACGTCGTAGGTGACGCCCTTGGTGGTCGTCCCGAGCTTGTCGAGCAGCGGCCCGATCGTGGTCATCTTCTCGAAGACCTTGGTGTAGTCCCGCTCGACCACCGCCAGGACCGGCAGGGTCTTGCCGGGGACGGGCTCGCACTCGCCGGCCTTCCAGTCCAGGACCCGGCCGTGCACCGTCGCCATGGACTCGGGGGTGTCGTGCCACAGCGGCTTGGCGACGAGGTCCTTGCGGGTGCCGAGGTGGGTCCCGGCGAGCTCGCTGAAGGTCTCGGCGATGGTGACGAAGGCGTCCCAGTCCGACCGGCTCTGCCACGGCGGGGCGATCGCCGGGTTGAACGAGTGGATGAAGGGGTGCATGTCCGTGGTGTTGATGTCGTTCTTCTCGTACCACGTGGCGGCGGGCAGGACGACGTCGGACAGCAGGGTCGAGCTCGTCATGCGGAAGTCGATCGTCATCAGCATGTCGAGCTTGCCCTCGGGGGCCCGCTCGGGCCAGGCGACGTCCGCCGGGCGCTTGTCCGCCGGCGCCTCCTCGGCGTTGACGCCGTGGTCCGTGCCGAGCAGGTGCTTGAGGAAGTACTCGTCACCCTTGGCGGAGCTGCCGAACAGGTTGGCGCGCCACATCATCAGCACGCGCGGCCAGTTCTCCTCGGCCTCGGGGTCCTCGGCCGCAAAGCTCAGCTCGCCCTTCTTGAGCTGGTCGACGACGTAGGCCGGGACCTCCATCCCGGCCGCCTCCGCCTCGTCGGGCAACGCGATCGAGGAGCGGTTGAACGTCGGGTAGCTCGGCATCCACCCGAGCCGCGCGGACTGAGCGACCAGGTCGGCCACCGTCCTGCCGGGGAAGGCCCCTCGGCCCGCGCCGATGTCGTTGGCGGTGTAGGTGTCGTAGCGGTACTGGCTGGTGTGGAGGTACCAGTAGGCCGTCTGGATCATGTGGCGCGGCGGGCGCTGCCAGTCGAGGGCGAAGGCCGTGTGCTGGAAGCCGGTCAGCGGGCGGACCTTCTCCTGACCGACGTAGTGCGCCCAGCCGCCGCCGTTGCGGCCCTGGCAGCCGGTGATCGTCGTGAGGACGAGCATCGCGCGGTAGATCAGGTCCGAGTGGTACCAGTGGTTGGTGCCAGCGCCCATGAGGATCATCGAGCGGCCGTGGGTGTCGACGGCGTTCTGCGCGAACTCGCGCGCGATGCGGGCGACCTTGTCGGCGGGGACGGCGGTGATGTCCTCCTGCCAGGCCGGGGTGTAGGCGCCGGTGACGTCCTCGTAGCCGGTCGGCCAGTCGCCGATCAGGCCGGGGCGGGCCACGCCGTACTGCGCGAGCATGAGGTCGAAGACGGTCGTGACGTAGCGGTCGCCGATGCGGCGCACCGGGACGCCGCGGCGCTGCAGCGTCGCCTGGCCGTCCAGGGCGTCGAAGCGCGGCAGGGACACCTCGAGCGTCTCGGCGCCGTCGGCGAGCAGGGACAGGCGGGGGCTGACGTCGCCCAGGTCGAGGTTCCACTGCCCCATGCCCTCGTCGCCGAAGCGGTGGCCGAGCGAGCCGCGGGGCACGACGACCTCGTCGGTGCGCTCGTCGACGAGCATCGGCTTCCACATGGCGTTCTCGGACCCGGACTCCGGGCCGCCGGGGACGTCGCCGGCCACGGCGAACTTGCCGGGCGTGACCACCTGGCCGCCGTCCGCGCCCTCCTCGACGTCCAGCCAGACCAGGTAGGGCAGGTCCGTGTAGGTCTTGGTGTAGTCCTGGAAGAACTCGACCTGCTGGTCGACGAAGAACTCCTTGAGGATGACGTGGCCCATCGCCATCGCGAGCGCCGCGTCGCTGCCGGGCTGGGCCGCCAGCCACTCGTCGGCGAACTTGACGTTCTCGGCGTAGTCCGGGGACACGACGACGACCTTCTGCCCGCGGTAGCGCGCCTCGGTCATCCAGTGCGCGTCGGGCGTGCGGGTGAGCGGGACGTTGGAGCCCCACATCATCAGGTAGCCCGCGTCCCACCAGTCCCCCGACTCGGGGACGTCGGTCTGGTCCCCGAACATCTGGGGCGAGGCGACCGGCAGGTCGGCATACCAGTCGTAGAAGGAGAGCATGGTGCCGCCGATGAGCTCGGTGAACCGGGCCCCGGAGGCGTAGGAGACCATCGACATCGCGGGGATCGGCGAGAAGCCGGCGATGCGGTCCGGGCCCCAGCGCTTGATCGTGAACACGTTGGCGGCGGCGACCATCTCGGCCGCCTCGCCCCAGCTCGCGCGCACGAGCCCGCCCTTGCCGCGGGCGGACTGGTAGCGACGACGCTTGTCCTCGTCCTGCACGATCGAGGCCCAGGCGAGCACCGGGTCGCCGTACTCCTGCTTGGCCGTGCGGTACATGTCGAGCAGCACGCCGCGGATGTAGGGGTAGCGGACCCGGGTGGGGCTGTAGGTGTACCAGGAGAAGGCCGCGCCGCGGGGGCAGCCGCGGGGCTCGTACTCCGGGCGATCGCCGCCGGTCGACGGGTAGTCCGTCTGCTGCGCCTCCCAGGTGATGATCCCGTCCTTGACGTAGACCTTCCACGAGCACGAGCCCGTGCAGTTGACGCCGTGGGTGGACCGCACGACCTTGTCGTGGCTCCAGCGGTCGCGGTAGAACGCGTCGGCCTTGCGGCCGCCGATCTGGTGCAGGGTCCGCTTGTCGGGGCTCACCTCCCCCTTGGTGAAGAACCGCCGGGTCCCCACGAGGGCCTCGGCGAGGGGGGTGTCGATGCCCGAGGGGCCTCGACCTCCGCGATGGGTCGATGTGCTCATGCGTCTCTCCTGCGGTTGGCGCGTCGTCGGGTCGTGGTGCTGGGTGGCAGGACCGGCCCCGGGAGGCCTGTCCCCACCGTATGCCGGAAGGGGGTCCGCGTCGTCAGGTGAGCCGTGGTGACAGCGATGTCGTCGTGCGGCGTCATGACGACGTCGACCTCGGGCTCGCCGAGCCGGTCGAGGACCCCGGTGATCAGGCCGCGGCGGAAGGCGTAGAGGACGGGCGCGTGCCGGGCGGCGATCGCGAGGAAGGGCGCGGCCCGCAGCTCGAGGTCGACGGTGCGGCCACCCTCGACGAGCGAGATGTCGTGCCGGAAGCCCCATTGCGCCATGGTCTGCACGAGGCGCTCCACGGTGACCAGCCACTCCCCCGGCGTCGCGGCCGGCGCCCAGGCCGGCGGCTCGACGTCGGCGTGCTCGCGGGACCAGGCGCGGGCGGCGGGGAACATCGCCTCCGAGCCCGCCGGCTCCGCCAGCCCCCAGCAGGAGGTGACCAGGGCGGACAGCTCGCGGTGCGTCGGGTGCAGCCGCACCCCCGCGGGGACGAGGTGATAGATCTTGCGCGGCCGCCCCACGGTCCCCAGGCGCTCGGACCGGGCCTCCACGACGTGCGACGCGAGCAGGACGTCCAGGTGGAAGCGCGCGGTCGTCACGTGGATGTCGAGGCGGGTGGCGATGTCCTGCGCGGCGAGCCCGGGGCGGCCGTGGACCGTGACGGGCGCGGAGGCGAGGACGTCGATGATGCGCCGGCGCATGGACGGGGCCAGCAGGCTCGGGCGGCCGTCGGCCTCGGGGCCCCACCGGAGCTCCTGCGCCACGCTCCTCATCGCCTCTCCTGCGGTCGCCCGTCACGGTGCACCGGTGTCATCGACGCCATCGGTGCATGCCTCCTCCAAAAAGAGGAGCACGCCTGCAGCATAGCCGGACCAGCGATGCCACGACAGAGGGGGGGCGCCCTCCTCTATATTCGGAGGCTGTGCCAAACTTGCTGGTGAGATCCTCCGCGCAATGCCTCGCAGGGCCTGAGCCGGGCGTCTCGCGGCGACTGCACCAGCAGCGTCTCCGCCATACAGCCTGATCCTATTAATGCCTGGAGCAAGGAGCACGTCGTGAGCACACCCGCCACCGACGCCCCGACGACCACGTCCCACGAGAGCCAGCCCGTCGGCGCCAACCGGGTCCTGACCTGGTCGACCACCGCGTTCACCGTGATGTTCGCCGTCTGGATGATGTTCGGCATCCTGCAGAAGCCCATCCGGGCGGAGCTGCACCTCAGCGAGGAGCAGTACTCCTGGATCCTCGCCGCGGCGATCCTCAACGGCTCGATGTGGCGCCTGCCCGCCGGCATGATCACCGACCGCATCGGTGGCCGCAAGGTCATGACCGTGCTGCTGCTCGCGAGCGCCGTCCCGGCCTACCTCGTCTCGCAGGCGCACAGCTACGGCATGCTCCTGCTGCTGGCCTTCCTCGTGGGCTTCGCCGGCAACTCCTTCTCCTCGGGCATCGCGTGGAACTCCGCCTGGTTCACCCGTGGTCGGCAGGGCTTCGCGCTCGGCGTCTTCGGTGCCGGCAACGTCGGGGCCTCGGTCACGAAGTTCATCGGCCCGCCGCTGATCGCCACGACCGCCGGAGCCACGTACCTCGGTGTCGTCCAGGGCGGCTGGCGCCTCGTGCCGGTGATCTACTCCGTCCTGCTGGTGCTCCTCGCGGCGGCCACGTGGTTCGGGACCCCCTCGACCGACCGCATGCCCGGCGCCTCCAAGCCCCTCGACGAGATGCTCGCCCCGCTGCGGCAGGTGCGCGTATGGCGGTTCAGCCTCTACTACGTCGCGGTGTTCGGCGCCTACGTCGCCCTCTCGAGCACGCTGCCCAACTACTACATGGATACCTTCGGCGTCTCGCTCAGCACGGCCGGCCTGCTCACCGCGCTGTTCATCTTCCCCGCGTCCCTGCTGCGCCCCGTCGGCGGCTGGTTCTCCGACCGCTTCGGCGCGCGCAAGGCGATGTACGGCACCTTCTGGGTCATGCTCGCCACCACGGGCCTGCTGATGATGCCCAACGGCCACCTGACCATCAACCACGCCGACGGCTCCCAGACCGAGCACCTGCCCTACGCGATCTCGATCGTGCCGTTCACGATCGTCGTCTTCCTCCTCGGCTGCGCCATGGGCGTCGGCAAGGCCGCCGTCTACAAGCACATCCCCGAGTACTTCCCCGACAACGTCGGCTCCGTCGGCGGCCTCGTCGGCATGCTCGGCGGCCTCGGCGGGTTCTTCCTCCCGCCGCTGTTCGCCTACACCAAGTCCTGGTCAGGCTTCCCGTCCAGCACCTTCTTCGTCCTGTTCCTCCTCACCGCCGTGTGCCTGATCTGGATGCACCTCACGATCGTGCGGATGCTCCACGACCGGTCCCCCCACCTCGCGGACCAGTTCGACCAGCCGCACCCCGAGCCCTCCCGCCACCCCGCGTGAGACACCCCAACAGGCATAACCCACCCACCACCCTGCACCAGCCCGCGTCCCGTCATACGGTCGAGACGTCCCACCACCTCAGCACCCGTGGAGTAGACAACCCATGAGCACCGCAACCAGCTCCCGCCAAGGGGGCGAGTGGCTCCAGTCCTGGGATCCCGAGAACGACCAGACCTGGGACAAGGCACTCGCCTGGCGCACCCTCACGATCACGACGTTCACCCTCACCATGTGCTTCGTAGCGTGGTACCTCCCCAGCGCGGTCATCCCCAAGCTCAACGCCCTGGGCTACAGCTTCAGCAAGACCGAGCTCTACTGGATGTCCGCGATGCCCGGCCTCGCCGCCGGTCTGCTGCGCATCGTCTGGATGGTCCTGCCGCCCATCCTCGGCACCCGCAAGATGGTCGCGCTGACCACGCTGCTCCTCGTCTTCCCGATCCTCGGGTGGGGCGTGCGCGTCCAGAGCCCCTCCGCCCCCTACTGGGAGCTCATGGTCCTGGCCTTCCTCGCCGGCATCGGTGGTGGCGCCTTCTCCGGCTTCATGCCGTCGACGTCCTACTTCTTCCCCCGCCGCATGCAGGGCACCGCGCTCGGCCTGCAGGCCGGCATCGGCAACCTCGGCGTCTCCCTCGTGCAGCTGCTCACGCCGTGGCTCATCGGCTTCTCGATGATCGGGTTCCTCGGCGGCTCACAGGCGATGAAGGTCGCGGGCAAGCCCAACACGCAGGTGTGGTACCAGAACGCCGCGTTCATCTGGATCCCGCTGATCCTCATCGGCGCCGCCTGGGCGTGGTTCGCGCTCAAGTCCGTGCCGGTCAAGGCCAACGTCCGCCAGCAGTTCGACATCTTCGGCAACCAGGACACCTGGTGGATGACGCTGATCTACATCATGACCTTCGGCACCTTCTCGGGCCTGGCCGCCCAGTTCGGTCTGCTGATGGGCAACCTCTACGGCTCCGGCAACGCCGACATCGTGTCCGGCTCCGGCGCCGCCGCCAAGATCCTCGTCGAGGGCTACGCGGTCCCCGACCCGGTCAAGTTCGTCTTCCTCGGCCCGCTGGTCGGCGCGCTCGCCCGCATGCTGTTCTCCCCGCTGACCGACCGCATGGGCGGCGCGATCTGGACGCTGATCTCCGGCCTCGGCCTGATCGCCTCGATCGTCTACACGATCCCGGCGCTCACCCCGGACACCTCGTCCGCCGCGGCGCTGCAGGGTGACTTCACGCGGTTCCTGTGGGGCATGCTCGCGATCTTCCTGTTCTCGGGGATCGGCAACGCCTCGACGTTCAAGCAGATGCCGATGATCTTCGAGAAGCGTCAGGCCGGCGGCGTCATCGGCTGGACCGCCGCCATCGCCGCCTTCGGTCCGTTCTTCTTCGCCCTCGGCATCGGCATCATGGGCGCCACCCTCTTCTACTGGGTCGGCGTCGTCTGGGCCGTCATGTGCGTGGCGATCACGTGGATGCGCTACGCCCGCAAGGGGGCTCCCAAGCCCGGCTGATCGCTCAGCTCGTCGCCTCGGAGGGCCGGTCGCTCGTCGACCGGCCCTCCGTCGCGTCCGGGCTGGGTGCGTCCGGGCTCGTGACATCGGAGGTCGTGGCGTCTGCGCTCGCGGCCTCCGGGCGGCGGCGGACGTGGGCGAGGTCCAGACCCTCGGCGACCTGCTCGCCGGCGTGGAGGGCACCGCTCATCTCGACGGTGCACACGTCGGGGGCGACCATGGGCGTCACCCGGACGGCCGGGTCCTGGACGCCGAGCCCCTCGAGGGATCCCCGGACCAGACCGAGATGTATGGCGCAGACGACGTCGGGGTGCCGGACCGCGGCGGCCTTCATCGGGCAGTGGGTCAACGTGGCCTGGCACCGCCCGGCGGGGTCCCCCTCGACGGTCACCGTCTCGCGTGGGTAGCCCCACCGCGCCAGGACGTCGAGCAGCTCGCGCACCGGCACCTCGCCCTGGGACCCCTCCGGGGCCACGTGGTCCAGATGGTGGCGTGACCAGGCCTCGCCGGCCCGCGTCGCCGCCTCCACGCGGGCGTCCTCGTCGCCGCCCAGCGTCTCGGCGAGCACGTCCGCGAGGACGACATACGCGGCGGTGTTTACGGGCACGGCCTCGGCGCGACGGCGATAGACCTTGCTGGGACGGCCCGGCCGGTCGCGTCGCTCGACGCCCGACTCCAGCACGCCGGCCTGCTCGAGCTGGTCGAGGTGGAAGCGCACGGTCGTGACGTGCAGGTCGAGCTCCTCGGCCAGCCGGCTCGCGGTCCAACGGTCGGGATCGGCGGCGACCAGGTCGGTGATGGACCGGCGGACCGCCGACGAGAGGAGCGCCTCGCGATCCTTGGGCATGGCCTGCCTCCAGCGTGCTACGACCGCTCGGTGATGGCGGCCCTTGAACGATCAGCGTAGTGCCAGCCGGCCCGGTCGTGGCGGAGACCTCCGGCTCGGGCGGCGGACACGATCCGTCAACCCCAAGACCATTCCGGCGCCTCTCGACGTCGGTTCATGCCCGATTGTCGCGGTGGTCGGCTGGGAGTCGGTCAATCGGACAGATTCTCACCCCTTCGCCCCCGGCGACCAGGTGACGATCACGCTGCCCATCACGGTCCAGGCCGTGGGCACCAACCTCAAGGCCACCCTCTCGACCGCCCCGGCAGCCCTGACCGGCACCGCGGCCCTGGTCTCCGAGGTCAACGTCAACAACGGCTCCGTCGTGACGCTGACGCCCGTCGGGACCGCGCCCAACCTCACGAGCACCGGCACCAACCAGTGGGCCATCACCTCGGCCCACAACGGCGCGACCTACCTCGCCACCATGAAGTACACGGTTCGCGCGACGAGCACCGGCGCGGCCCGCACCGAGCCGGCCGGCGGCAGCGGATGGTGGAACACGATGCTCAACGGCACCTCGGTGTCCACCCGCAACCTGCCCTTCACCCTCACCCAGAACTGATCCACCGATCCCTGGAGGCACCCCATGTCCCGTCGGCGCGTCCTGGCCACGCTCGGCGTCACCGCCGTCGCGGCGACCGCCGTCATCGCGGCGCCCACCGGTGACACCCAGGCACGGTGGACCGAGACCCGCACCAGCGTCGTCCCCAGGATGACGATGGGCACGCCTACTCTGACGCCCACGGACGTCCCCGTCACCAAGCCGTTCACGGACGCGCTCAAGGCGACCCTCAAGAACGACGCCGGCTACGGCCTCGAGTACCGCCCCTACCAGGTGAACCTGACGGCGATGCCTAGCACCCCCAGGACCAGTGCCATGGCGAGCGACTTCCTGAACAACAGGGTGCAGTACGACTACACGGGATGCTCGTCGACGACCGCGCTGTGGCAGACAGCTCTCGGGACGGCCGCCACGACAGCCGTGTCGCCGGTGACCGCCGCGGTCCGCACGCCCCTCGCCAAGGCTTCCTCAACGTCCCACTGCGTGATCGTCAAGCCCAGCGGGACCGACTACGACCGCTACAACAGGTTCGCAGGTCGCGAGTTCCAGGTGACGACCACCGGCCAGGCCGTCTCGGTGGCCGGCACGGCGACCAAGGACTGGACCTGGACGAGTCGTTACGTCATCTCGATCCCCTCCCCGATGCTGGGCTCCGACGGAAACGTCTGCACCACGGGCCTGGCCGAGAACGTGCGACTGTACTGGGCCTGGCCCAACGCCGCCACGAGCTCGTCAGGCAGCACCCCGGCGATCAACCGGTGGGAGGTCTGGGCTCGCCCCAAGGGCTCGACCGTCCCCTTCAAGCTGGTCCAGGGCGGGATCCCAGCCAACGACCGGGCCCAGTGGGTCAGCTATATCGCCATGAACAACGCCGGGTATGGCCCGGGCACCTACGAGTTCGTCGTGCGTGTCTACCCCTTCGCCGGTAGCACGAAGTACGCCGAGAGCACCGTGATGTGGTACGCGACGCGCCCCACCAGCGGAAGCTTCTGGACGTGCGGCTCCCCTGCCACGGCCGCCAACCCCAACGTGGGGATGTGGGGCTACTGATGAGCGCCCTGCCCACCGCCGCCCCGCCCCGGGGTGGAGCGCGTCGCGTGACGCGGCCGGCCCTGCCGGCCCCCGTGCGCCTCGCGGTGTCGGTCGTAGTCGGCGGTCTCGCGACGATCGCCATCGGCCTGCTGGCCCTCATGGTCGTGGTCCCCCTAATCATGAAGTGGGTCCCGCTCACCGTGCTGCCCGGCTCGATGGAGCCCACCATCCCGATCGGCTCGCAGGTCATCGTCAAGCGTGTGGAGACCGAGCAGGACGTCGCCCGGCTCAAGCAGGGCGACGTCATCACCTTCCTCCCCCGCCCCGACGACAACTCGCTCGTGACCCACCGGATCACCTCGATCTCGGTCGACAGCGACGGGGTCCACAAGATCAAGACCAAGGGTGACCACAACCCCGACGAAGACCTCGAGGTCAAGACGGTCAAGCAGATCCGCGGGGTCATGGTCTACCACCTGCCCAAGGTCGGCTACGTCGCCAACGCCCTCAACCGCGACCAGAAGTCCCGCGGCATCATCATCGTCGCCGGCGCGCTCTTCACCTACGCCCTGTGGCAGCTCGTCGGCCTGCTGCGCGCCCGCTGCCTGCGCGCCGAGGCCGTCACGGACACTCCGTCCGACGCCACCGCCCCCGCCGATCCCGCAACCCCGAAGGACGAGCCATGAGCCGACGACTCGCGCGCCCCGCCGCCGCGGCCGTGCTCGCCGTCGCCCTCGGGTCCCCCCTCGCCTCTCCCGGCGTCGCCCAGGCCGCAGCTCGTATGCCGCAGCCGGCCGCAGCCGTGGCCGCCGACCCGACCCTGGGTTACCTCCTGGTGTCGACCAGCCCGACCGGACCGTGGGAGCCCACTCTGGACACGGGCATCTTCCACGCGGGCCAGCGCCTGGTCCCGGGCCGGACAGTCGGCGGAGCCTTGTACGTCAAGAATGCCTCCCCCGACACCGCCATGCTGACGATCGGGGCCGTTCCTGGCAGCGACGCCGTCTCCGACCCGCTCGCCGAGGTGCTGCACCTGGCCGCCGGCATCGGCGGCGCCGCCACGCCAACCGAGACCTCGCCGACCGCCGCCAGCCTCGCCGCGAGGGGAGGAGATCTGACCACGGGCGCCGTCCGCCCGGGCCAGGTCGTCCGCGTGGAGGTTGCCGCGCTCCTGGCGGGCGCCGTCGGCGATGTCGACCGGACGCTGGCCGAAAATCGCACGTGGACGGATCCGATCAGGGTGTCGATGGCGATGACGCCGGCCGATCTCGCTCCGCCGAGCACCGACGTGACTGGCGCAGACGTGGGTCAGACAGGTGGCAGTGACGGCTCGGTGCCCCGCGGGGACGCGTTCGGCGTGTCCTCGGGGCCGCTCTCCGGAGCCCTGGCGCACACGGGGGCCGACGTGATCGTGCTTCTCGCCGCGGGTGGCACAGCCGTGGGCGTCGGCATGCTGCTGATCGCCCTGGCCCGACGACGGCGCGAGGACGAAGACGACACCGCGTCCGGCACACCCCTTCCACCCACTGGTCAGATACCGACTCCCTGACCGCCCACTGGTCAGATGCCAAGCACCTACCCGTGGCCAGAACTGACCACTCGGCGGCGGACGCCGAGGCGGGCCGGACTCCCCCCTCGGGAGCCCGACCCGCTGGCCGTGGGGGCGTCACGGATGACGTTGCTGATACCCACTAGGCGTTACCCAGAGTAGTCGAGACCCGTCACCAGGACTAGGGATCCATTACCTCCCCAGAAGGTGCCCCACAGCCGCCGCGGCGGCGAGCGTCACGGCGCACACCACGACCCACAGGTCCGTCCGGCCCCACCGCGCGGGCTCCGCCCACGTGCGCCGCCCCGACCGCACCACGGGCGACGAGTAGCCCCGCGCCTCCATCGCCACCGCGAGCCGCCCCGCCTGCCGCAACGCCTGCACCAGCAGGGCAAAGGTCAGCACGACCGCGTCCTTGACCCCCCGCCCCAGGACACCACGCGCCCGGCGCACCGCGCGCAGGTCGCCAAAGGTCGACCGCAGCTGGTCGAACCTCTGCAGCGCCACCACCGCCGCCACCACCGGACGTGCCGGCAGCCGCAGTCGCTGCCCGAGCTGGTCCCCCAGCGAGAACGGCTCGAGGTAGCCCGCCAGCACCACGCCGGGCAGCGCCGCCGACGTCATGCGCAGCGCGGGCAGCAGCGCCGCGACGGGATCACGCGTCTCGGCCCACCACCAGTTGGACCACCACAACGAGGCCGCGCCGATCGCCACCGGGGTGAGCCGCAGCACCGGCTGCGGCCAGCGCACCCCGCACAGCACGAGGAGCAGCGCCAGCTCGGCCCCGAGCAGACCCAGCCCCGCCGGCACCGTGGGCACGACCAACCCGACCACCATCGCCACCAGGCTCACCAGCATCAGCGGCAGGGCCGAGGCGTATGCCGCCAGCCCCTGCGCACGACGGCGCACCGGCTCTGCGCCGGCCTGCGGCCTCGCGAGCACGAGCTCGCGGGTGCAGCGCGACGCCAGGCTGCGGTCGTGCGTGGACACCACCACGGTCGTCCCTGCGGCGCGGGCCGCCTCGACGACCCCGGTGACGGCGGCCCACGTGTGGCGGTCCTGGCCGACGGTGGGCTCGTCGAGCAGGAGCACGGACGGGCCGTGGGCGAGGGCGGCGGCGAGCGAGAGGCGTCGCTGCTCGCCCCCCGAGAGGGTGTGCGGGTCGGCGTCGCGGCGGTCGCCGAGGCCGAGCACCTCGAGCAGCGCCCCGGCCCGGGCTGCGAGGGCGTCCTCGTCCTGGCCGAGCGCCCGACCGGTCAGCATCACCTCGTCGACGACGGTCCGGGCGGTGATCGGCAGCTCGGGTCGTTGGGGCACCCACCCGACCGCTGCGGCGAGCTCCGCAGCCCGCCAGCCATGCGGCGCCTCGCGGTCGCCGGCCCCCAGCCGCACCGTGCCGGACGTCGGCTCGAGCAGCCCGGCGGCGCAGGCCACCAGCGTGGACTTGCCGGCGCCCGAGTGACCGGTGACGGCCACCGCCTCCCCCGGCGAGGCCTCCAGAGCCACGTCCCGCAGCACGAGCTGCGGCGGGTGCACCGCCTGCCAGGAGGCCAGCCCCGGCTGCACCTGGCGCAGCACCGCGTCGATCGACGCCGTCACCCCGCCCGGCCGGACCGGCGTCACCAGCCCGGTCGCCACCTCCATCGACGCCGGCGGCGGCGCCCCCGGCACCCACAGGCCCAGCTCCGCCAGCCGCTCCCCCTCGGCGGCCAGCGTCGACGTCATCGGGCCGTCCGCCACCACCCGACCGCCGTCGCCCAGCACGACGAGCCGGTCGCAGACGTCCACCCAGTGCGCGAGCTGGTGCTCGACGACCACCAGGGTGGCCCCCACCTCGGCGACGGCCAGGGCCACCGCCGACCGGACCGCCTCCGCGGCCTCGGGGTCGAGCATCGAGCACGGCTCGTCGAGCAGCACGAGGCCCGGGTCGAGGGCGAGCACGCCCGCGAGCGCGAGACGCTGGGTCTCGCCGCCGGACAGGGCGCGCGTCTCGCGGTCCACGGCATACGGGAAGGACACGGAGTCCAGCGCCGCCCGCACCCGCTCCCACAGCGGCCCGCGTGGCACGCCGGCGTTCTCGGGGCCGAAGGCCACGTCGCGCCCCACGGTCCGCGCGACCACCGCGTCGTCGGGATCCTGCAGGAGCAGGCCCACCTGCCGCGACACCCGCACCTGCCCCGTCTGGTCACCGCCACCCGTGTCGGCGAGCACGCCGGCCAGCGCCCGGAGCAGGGTCGACTTGCCGGACCCGCTGGCGCCCGCGAGCAGCACCCGCTCCCCCGGCGCCACGCGCAGCGACACCGCGTCGAGGACCGGGCGGGCGGCGCCATACGGGAGCCAGGTGAGGTCGTCGACCTCGACGAGAGCCCCCCTCGGACCCTCGTCGAGGTCGAGACCACGCTCGAGGGAGGCGTCAGCGGCCGTGGGACTCACGCGCCTCGCGGCCCGCCGGGAAGGCGTCGACCACGCCGGCCCGGGCCAGCGCGCGCACCAGCGCGGCGCCCCCGAGCCCGGCGATCAGCGCGCACGAGACCATGCCGAAGCCGAGGTAGACGAGCTTGTGGATCCAGGCGAGCTGCGGGACGTACTGCCACCACTCGTAGAGGCAGATCTCCAGGACGGCACCGAGCACGCCGCCCAGCACCGCGGCCACCATGTCGAACCGCCGCCAGCGCCACAGCCACATCGCCAGCTCCACCCCGAGCGCCTGCAGCAGCCCGGACAGCATCACGAGCCAGCCCCACTTGCTGCCGAGCAGCGTCTCCACGCTCGCGGCGATCAGCTCGACGTAGAGGGCCGCGCCGGGACGCCGGATCAGCAGCGCGCCGGCCACGGCGGGGAGCACCCACACGCCGAGCGCGAGCGAGCCGATCGGGGCATAGCCGACGGCGGCCGCCTCGACGACGTGGTAGAGGGTGCTGTCCCACCCCCAGAAGGCGACGCCCAGCGCGACGGCGAGGACGGCGCCGAGGACGAGGTCGATGCCTCGCCATGACATGAGGGCCCCCGTGGCGAGCGCGGACGGTCGTGCGTGCTGGCCCGGCCGCGCGGTGGCGGCGGAGCCGGTGGTGTTCGGCATACGAGATCTCCTGGTCGGTCACCAAGAGGGAAGGTGACCCCTCGGGTCGCCTCGAGAATCCGACTCCCTAGCGCCGGTGCTAACCGGATCAGGTGCGGAGGGTCTGCGGTCGCCCGCACTCTCAGCGCGATCTGCGCTCCCCTGTCGTGTGAAACGTGACGCTACCGCGAAGATCGTGTGAGACTCAACGCATGGGACCTAACGTGTGGAAGCTCATTGGCACCGGCGCCGCCATGCTGGCCGGCATGGTGGCCAACAAGATCGTCAACTCGGGCTGGCAGAAGGCCACGGGCAAGGAGGCCCCCTCCGACCCCACCAACCCCGACGTGGACTGGAAGGAAGCGCTGGCCTTCGCGGCGTTCTCCGGTCTCGTGATCGGCATCGCGCGCCTGGTGGCGCAGCGTCAGGCGGCCAAGGGGTTCGTCTCCGCGGTCAAGCGCCAGAGCAACGACATCGGTGACGTCGACCTGCAGGCGCAGATCGACGCCCGCACCAACAAGGCCTGATCACCCCGTCCGTCACGCGAGTCGCCCCGACCGGTCCATCGGTCGGGGCGACTCGCTGCTGCTGGGCGGTATGACGGGCCTGGGGGTCTGCGGGCCTGGGTGCGTGGCGGCCTCGGGCCTGGGGTACGTGGCGGCGATCAGGCGGGGGTGCGCAGGGCCGCCAGCCGCCGGTCGAGCTGGTCCAGCCGCAGCGCCACCCGCAGCCGGCGCCGGGTCGGGTCGGGCTCGAGCGCCACGTCGTCGCCGTCGCGCAGCACCTCGGGCAGCTCGACGAGCAGGAGCCGGGACAGGCCCGCCAGCCGCTCGGGGTCGGTGACCAGCCTCGGGTCGTCGAGCACGCCGCGCGCCCGCGCCAGCACCCGGTCGAGCCAGGTCTCGACGTCCCAGCCGAGCGCTCCCCGGCGGTCGTCGAGCCAGTCGCCGACCGCCCCGACCTGGCGGCGCAGGTGCCACAGGTGGTCGGGCTCGTCGGTCGGGACGTGGTCGGCCGGCAGGGCGAGTCCGCCGAGGTAGCCCGCGATCCCGAGGCCCGCGCGTAGCGGCGCCGGCAGCGGGAGGGCGGCGAGCAGCGTGCCGGCACCGACCGTCAGCGCGCGCACGTGGCGCGGTGACGTGGCCGCGGCGTAGACCTCGCGCTCGACCCGACCCATCTCGTCCCTCCTTCCTGCCAGCCTAGGCCCGGGGCCTGGGAGCCGCGTGTCAGTCGGTGGCCAGCGCCGCGGACGGGCTCACCCGCGCGGCCCGACGAGCCGGTATGACGGACGCCAGCCACCCCGCGGCGAGCGCCACTGCGGCGACGAGCCCCAGCCGCGCCCAAGGGATCTCGGTGGTGATGGTCATCTCGCTGCCGAAGAGCGCGTAGGCCCCGCCGAGGCCGTAGGCCACCCCCAGCGCGAGCCCCACGATCGTGCCCACGCCCGCCAGCGTCAGCGCCTCGAGCCCGAGCGTGCTGCGCAGCTGGCGGCGCGTGAGGCCGAGGGCGCGCAGCAGGCCGGACTCCTGGGTGCGCTCGAGCACCGAGAGGCCGAGGGTGTTGCCGATGCCGACCAGCGCGACCAGCACGGCGATGCCGAGCAGGCCGGTGACGACGAGCAGGACGACGTCCATGATCCGCTCCATCTCGGCGCGCTGGGTGGCGACCCCCTGGACCTGGGCGCCCTGGATGGCGACGGCGTCCTGGGCGAGCTGCTCCGACGCGGTGGCCGCGTCCTTGACCTCGGCGAACCTGATCCACGCGGACCCCTTGGCCTGGGGGTCGAGGCGCCGCACGGTGGCCGCCGTGACGACCGGTGCGTCCGCATGGTCCGCGCTGACGTCGGCGCGCAGGTCGAGCCGCGTCGCGCCGTGGGCGAGGGTCACGGTGTCGCCGGTCCGCAGGCCGGAGCTCGCCGGCAGGAGCACGGTGTGGTCGTCGAGCCCGGCAAAGAGCTGCGGCCGGCGCGAGACCTGCACCGCCGCGTCGTCGGCGCCGGTGACGGTGGTCTGCCCGCCGCTCGATCCGCCGGCCTGACCGTCGCTCTGCCCACCGCTCTGGCCGACGTGCACCGGCCGTCCGCCGTGGGTCAGCGTGGCCGGGGCGTCGACGACGAGGGTGGCCGCACCGACGACGCTGCTGCGCCGCAGGGTGTCGAGGTCACGCTGCGCCAGGCCCTGCGGCGCCTGCACGAGGGCGTCCACGGGGGTCTGCTTGTCGAGCGCGTCGGTGGCCGAGCGCACCCCTGTCGCCGAGCCCACGCTCATCATCGTGATCAGCGTGACCCCGACGAGCAGGGCGCTCGCGGTGGCCGCGGCCCGAGCGGGGTTGCGGCCGGCGTTGTCGACGGCGAGCGACCCGGGGACGCCGCCGAGGCGGGCGGGCAGCGCACCGACGGCGCGGGCGAGGCCGGGCACCACCACGGGGGCGACCATGAGCACGCCGAGGAAGGACAGGAGTCCACCGGGGATGCCCGTCACGAGCTGGTGCTGGAGGGCGCCGTGCACGAGCAGCCCGAACCCACCTGCCGCGAGGACCGATCCGACCCCGACGCGCAGGGCGCGGACGCGCCGCACCCGCGTCGCGGTCTCGGGGCGCAGGGCCGCGAGCGGCTTGACGCGCGTCGCCGCGCGGGCCGGGGCGAGGCTCGCCACGAGGGTGACCAGGATGCCCGTCGCGAGGGGAGCCAGGACCGCGAGCGGGGTGACGACCAGGCTGCCGAGGTCCATGTCGGTGCCGTGCGAGAGCTGCACGAGCGTCGCCGCCAGACCCGCGCCGAGCGCCAGCCCCGCGACGGAGCCGAGGACGCCGACGAGCAGCGCCTCGGCCACGACGGACCCGCGCACCTGCCGCCGCTCGGCGCCGATGCAGCGCAGGAGCGCGAGCTGACGGGTGCGCTGGGCGACGAGGATCGCAAAGGTGTTGGCGATGACCAGCGCCGAGACGAACACGGCGATGAGCGCGAAGACGAGCAGCATCGCGGTGAGCTGCGTGACGCCCTGGACCATCTGGGTCACGCGGTGGTCCTTCTCCTGCTGGCCGGTGCGGACCGTGAGGCCCCTGGCTGCGGGGAGACCGGCGACGGAGGCGCGCAGCTGCTCGTCGTCCACGGCCGCGCCGCCCGGAGCCTGCGTCAGGTCGAGCTCCCGATAGCCCGTGGTGCCCGTCCAGGCCCAGATGTCCTGGTCCTGGGCGAAGGCCACCGGCATCCCCTGGCCCTGCACGACGTCACGCCCCGGCTTGACGATGCCGACGACCGTGGCCTCGGCCGGACGGGCCTCCTGCGGCCGCTGCTCGGTGCCGGTGCCAGGGCTGGTGCCGGTGCCGCGCTGCAGCAGGCGGGTCGTGCTGCCCACGGCGAGCTTGCGCGCCGAGGCGACCCAGTCCACGACGGCGATCTCGCCGCGGCGGGCGGGCAGGCGTCCGGCCGTGAGCGTCGTCGTCCCGGACAGCTGCGGCACTGACCGCAGCACGAGGGAGGCCTCGTGACCCCCGAGGTCCTGCTGGACGGCCCCGCCGACCACCGTGCGCACGGAGGCACCCGGGTAGGCGCGCGTCACCTGCGCGGCGAGCCCGGGGGGTATGACGGCCGGGCCGCCGCGAGGCGCGCCCCCCACGCCCGAGGACCCGTCCGGCGTGGTGACGACCACGCTCGCTCGGCCCACCGAGCCGGCGGCGTCGCGCGCCAGGGACTCGCGGAAGGTGTCGCCCACCATGAACGTGGCCGCGACGAAGGCGATGCCCATCGTGATGGCGACCAGGACGCTGACGAAGCGCCGGGCCTGACCGTGGATCATGCTGGCCGCCAGGGAGATCGAGGTGCGCACGGCGATCACGCCCCCAGCCCGCGCAGGGCGGCCAGCACGTCGTCGGCGGTGGGGTGCCGCAGCTCCCCCGCCATGCGACCGTCCGCGAGGAGCAGCACGCGGTCGGCATACGTCGCGGCCCCGGGGTCGTGGGTCACCATCACGACGGTCTGGCCCAGCTCACGCACGCAGCGCCGAAGGAAGTCCAGCAGCTCGTGCCCGGTCACGCTGTCGAGGGCGCCCGTCGGCTCGTCGGCAAAGATCACGCGCGGCCGCATGACGAGGGCGCGGGCCACCGCCACGCGCTGCTGCTGCCCGCCGGAGAGCTCGGTCGGCTTGTGCCCCAGACGATCTGTCAGGCCCAGCACCCGCACCACATGCTCGAACCATTCGCGGTCGGGGGTGCGGCCCGCGAGGCGCAGGGGCAGGGTGATGTTGGCCTCGGCGGTCAGCGTCGGGAGCAGGTTGAAGGCCTGGAAGACGAACCCCACCTGCTCGCGCCGCAGCAGCGTCAGCCGCGTGTCGTCCAGCGTGGTGAGGTCGGTGTCGCCGACCCAGACCTGCCCGCTCGTGACGTCGTCGAGGCCCGCCGCGCAGTGCATCAGCGTCGACTTGCCGGACCCCGACGGGCCCATGATCGCGGTGAGCTCCCCCTCGGCGATCTCCACGTCCACGTGGTCCAGGGCGACGACGCGGGTGTCGCCGCTGCCATAGGTCTTGGTGAGGTCACGCGCGCGCACGGCCGCGCGGGTCACGGTGGTCGGGCTGGTGGTCGTCATCGGGTCGCTCCGTCTGGTCGTCGGACATCGCTGGTGCGCGGTCGATGTCGACGCTAGGGAGCGGCCGGTGTCGCCCGGATCGACCTGCGGTCTCGACCCCGGGGGCGACCCGAGGACCACGGGCGCAGCGGGCCTACGACTGCGGTCGCACGAGCCCTGTGTCGTAGGCGAGGACGACCATCTGCACCCGGTCTCGCAGGTGGAGCTTGGCGAGGATCCGCCCGACGTGGGTCTTGACGGTGGCCTCGGCCACATAGAGCTCGGCCGCGATCTCCTGGTTGGAGCGCCCCTGCCCCACCGCGAGCAGCACCTCGCGCTCCCGCTCGGTCAGCGGGGCGAGCCGCTCCTCGGCGCTCCGCAGGGGCTCGTGCTCGTCGGGCAGCCCGGGCAGGAACCTCTCGAGCAGGCGCCGGGTCGCGCTCGGGGCGACGACCGAGTCTCCTTGGTGCACAGCGCGTATGGCGGCCAGCAGCTCCGCCGGGCCCGCGTCCTTGAGGAGGAAGCCGCCGGCACCGGCCTTGAGCGCGGTGTGGACGTACTCGTCGAGGTCGAAGGTCGTGAGCACGAGGACCTTGGCCGCGGCGCCCGAGGCCACGATCCGTCGGGTCGCCTCAACGCCGTCCATGCGTGGCATCCGGATGTCCATGAGCACCACGTCGGCCTGCGCGGCCAGCTCGACCGCCGCCGCGCCGTCGCCCACCTCACCCACGACCTGCATGTCGGGCTGGGCGTCCAGCACCATCCGGAAGCCCATCCGCACCAGCTCCTGGTCGTCCGCCAGCAGCAGCCTGATCTGCTCGTCGCTCACTCGCGCTCCCGTCGTCGTCCCGTCGTGACCGGGACCGGCACGGTGGGCGCCGTCGGCGGCGCCTCCGGGTCCCGCGTCGGCAGGCTAGCAAGCACCTCGAACCCATCCCCGACCCGCTCCCGGGCCGTGAAGGTCCCGCCGATCGACGCCATCCGCTCGCGCATCCCGATCAGCCCATGGCCGCGCCCGTCCGACCCGCCACCTGGACCCCGACCCGTGTCGCGCACGGCCAGCTCGACCCGGTCCGGGTGGTGAGCGAGCTCGACCCGCACGGTCGCCGCCGGTCCCGCGTGCTTGAGGGCGTTGGTCAGCGCCTCCTGCACCACGCGGTAGGCCGCCATCTGCTGCGCCGGCCCGAGCGCCTCGTGCACCCGCTCGTCGCCGACCTGCGTCAGGGTCGCCGGCAAGCCCGCGTCGTTGACGTGCGCCACCAGCTCCTCTACCTGCTCGAGCGTGGCCTGCGGGGTGTAGGCCGCCGCCTCCCCCTCCTCGCGCAGCACCCCCACGAGGCGCCGGGTCTCGCCGAGCGCGCCCCGGGCGGTGTCGCCGATCGTGGCGAGCGTCCGGGCGGCGACCATGCGCGAGGCGTCGACGTCACCGTGCTCCACGGCATACGACGCTCCGTCCGCCTGGACCACGATCACGCTGAGCGAGTGCGCGACGACGTCATGCATCTCGCGCGCGATCCGGGCCCGCTCCTCCTGCGCGGCGAGGCGCGCCATCGAGTCGTGTTCGCGCTCCAGGGAGTCCGCCCGGTCGCGCAGGCTCTGCACCATGTCGCGCCGCTGCCTCGCGAGGGCCCCGGGCACGAAGCACGCGACGCTCATGGCGGCGACGAACACCCAGCTGATGACGGCGTACTCCACGCGCTGCGCGCCGGCAGGCCGGACCCAGTTGTAGGTCCAGTCCCAGGCGCCCACCACCCCGCCGACCAGCGCGGCCGCGAGCCACCAGTAGCGCCACCGCGGGTGCCCGTGGGCCGCGACCGCGTAGAGCATCATGAGCGCCGCGAGGTTCTGGGGCATGACGTTGTCAGCGATCACGAGCTGGACCACGCAGCCGAGCGCGACCGCCACAATGGCCGGGTCGGGCCTGGTGCGGCGCCACACGAGGGGCAGGCTGGTGCCGAGGAGGGTCCACGCGAGCCAGCCCACCCAGCCGACGGTGAGCTCGTCGAGCACGCCTGCCGACACGACGAGGCAGAGCAGGGTGACGACCCCCGCCCAGAAGGCGTCGACCAGCATGACGTGCTCGCGGAGCCACCGCTGGAGCCTTAAGAACGCACGCATCCCTCCACGCTAGAGGTGCGGGCGGCGCCGGGTCGTCATACCGCGGTCTGATCCTCCCCCTCCACTCTGGGTCCTCTGCCACCGCCCCCGCCGACGCCCACCCCCACGCCCTGCGCTCTCGGCCCCCCACCACTCGTTGAGAGGCGACAGATGGGGGTTCTGGGCGCGTCATAACCCCCATCTGTCGCCTCTCATTGGGCGGCGGCAGCGCAGTGGACAACCTCTCAGACTACATTTGCTGCCATTTACGATAGTTTGCGTGCGCTCACCTTCTCCCCTGCCCGACCCGTATGACGCCGAGCCCTTCAGGACGTCCGACGCCATGGCCTCCGGGGTCTCACGCGATCGACTGCGAGCACCCGACACTCGAGCCCCTCATCACGGCGTCAGGTCCCCGCTCCCTCTCCTCGGCATCGAGCAGGCCGCGAAGGACGCGCTACCGGTGCTGCCGCCGGCGCACGCGTTCAGCAACGTGACCGCCGCCCGTCTCATGGGGATGCCATGGCCGACGCGGTGGACACCGGACGAGCCGGTTCACGTGGTCACCCGGAGCGGACAGTTCCACCTCGAGCGGCCGGGGATCGTCAACCACCGAGGGTTGCAGCGACGCCGAACCATCCTGCTGGAGAACGGCCTGACCTGCACCGATGACCTCCACACCTGGGCCGACGCAGCCTCGTCGCTGTCGGTGGACGAGCTGATCGCAGCGGGCGACTGGATCCTTCGACCACGCTCCACCCGCACCGTCGGGGACCTTGCGAGCGTCCTGCCTCGCAGGATGCGCGGCGTGCGCACGGCGCGGGCGGCCCTGCTGGAGATCCGTCCTGGATCGGCGAGTCCCATGGAGACCAAGACCCGACTTCAGCTGGTGCGCGGGGGCCTGCCCGAGCCGGAGCTCAACGTGACCGTGACGGACGAGGGAGGGTGGCTGGGGATCGTGGACCTGTTCTGGAGGCGGTGGCGGTTGGTGGTGGAGTACGACGGTCGTCACCACGTGGAGCGTCAAAAGACCTGGGAGCGAGACGTGGCCCGGGAGAGGGCCTTTCGCGATGCGGGGTACGACTACGAGCGCCTCATCAGCAGGAACGTCAACGGCCGCACCCCCGACGCCCTGGCGATCGTGCGGCGTGCCCTGGTGCGCGCCGGGTGGCGTCCAGGGGTGGCTTGACGCCGGCATGGGCCTCCCAGGTGGGTCGCTCCGCCCATCCCCCACGTTGAGAGGCGACAAATGGGGGCCATCCAGGCCTCATAACCTCCATTTGTCGCCTCTCAACGAGGCGGTGGGGTGAGGTCGAGGGCGGTCGCGATGGGGACGCCGGCGCGATAGCTCAGGTGCACGTAGGACGGGGCGTCGAGCACCGTCAGATCCGCGCGCGCCCCCACCGCGAGGTGGCCGACGTCGTTGCGCCGCAGCGCGCGAGCCCCGCCGAGGGTCACCGCGAGGAGGGCCTCGGCGGGCGTCATACCCATCTCGCGCACGGCCAGGGCCACCACGAAGGGGATCGACGAGGAGTAGCAGGTGCCCGGGTTGCAGTCGGTCGCGAGCGCTACCGAGACCCCGGCGTCGAGCAGGGCGCGCGCATCGGGATAGGGCGAGCGGGTGGAGAACTCGACGCCGGGCAGCAGGGTCGCGGTCGTGGTGCCGGCCGCCCCCACGAGCGCGTCCACGTCGGCCGGGGACAGATAGGTGCAGTGGTCGACCGACGCCGCCTCGAGCTCGCACGCCAGCTGGACGCCCGGGCCGTGGCCGAGCTGGTTGCCGTGGACGCGCAGCTCCAGCCCCGCCTCGCGGCACGCGAGCAGCACCGCCCGCGCCTCGTCGCCGTCGAACGCGTGCGCCGACGCCGGCTCGCAGAACACGTCGCCCCACACCGCGTAGGGCGCGCACGCCTCCAGCATCGGTCCGGTCACCAGGGACACGTAGTCCGCACGGCGGGAACGGAACTCGGGCGGGACGACGTGCGCCCCGAGGAAGGTCGTCTCCTCGATCCCGGCCTCGCACGCCAGGCGCAGCGCCCGCGCCTCGTCCTCCACGGTGAGCCCGTAGCCCGACTTGACCTCGACGGTGGTCGTGCCCTGCGCGCGCATCTCGAGGACCCGGTCGAGCAGCAGGTCGAGCAGCTCCTCGTCGGACGCGGCGCGGGTGGCGGCCACGGACACGGCGATCCCGCCCCCGTCGTAGGGCTGTCCCGTCATCCGCGCCGCGAACTCCTCGCCGCGGTCCCCCGCGAACATCAGGTGGGCGTGCGAGTCGACGAATCCCGGCACCACGCAACGGCCCCCGACGGACAGCACCTCGTCGGCGGCGGGTGCGTCGGCCGCGCGCCCCACCCAGGCGACGTGGCCACGGTCGGGCACCGGCTCGCCCTCGATCATCCGGTATGCCGACGCGCCCGCCGCAGGGACCTCCTCGAGCACGACGGCGGCGTCCTGCAGGACTCCGAGGGGTGATCCGTCGCCGAGCTCGGGCGAGCAGGTGACGAGCTGGCCGATGTCGGTGACGAGGACTGCGGTCACGGCTCCTCCAGGAGGGCATCGAGGGCGGTGCGGAGCATGAGGGCGACCGAGCCGATGCGGTGGCGGCCGCCCTCCACGACGGGCTGGCCGCCGACGACGACGGTGTCGACGTCGCCCGCGGTGGCGGCGAAGAGGACCTGCGCGGGCTTGGCGCCGACGGTGCGGACGCTGTCGAGGCGGACGTTGCACAGGTCGGCGAGCGCCCCGACCTCGAGGCGGCCGCCGTCCTCCCAGCCGAGCGAGGCATAGCCCTGGCGGGTGCCGAAGTCGACGAGCTCGGCGGGGTCGAAGCGCCCGCGCTCGTTGGTGACGAGCCGCTCGTGCATCTCGAGGGAGCGCAGCTCGCCCCAGGGGTCGATGGACACGTGCTGGTCGGTGCCGATCGACAGGCGCGCGCCGGCGCGGTGCAGGTCGCGGGCGGGCCCGATGCCGTCCGCCAGGTCGCGCTCGGTGAGGGGGCAGAAGCACGTGCCGGTGCCGCTGTCGCCGAGCAGCCGCACGTCCTCCTCGGTGAGGTGGGTGGCGTGGACCGCGGTCGTCATGGGCCCGAGCACCCCCTGCTCGTGCAGGAGCTGGGTCGGGGTGCGGCCGTAGCACGCGAGCGTGGCGGCGTTCTCGGCGAGCTGCTCGGACAGGTGCACGTGCAGCGGGACGGGTGAGCGGTGCACGCCGAGACCCGCGCGGGCGGCCTCGGCGACGACGCCGAGCTGCTCGCGGGGGACGGCCCGCACGGAGTGGATGGCGGCGCCGACGCGGGACATGGGGCCCTCGCGGAGCTGGCCTACGCGGGCGGCCCAGCCCTCGGCCGTCCCGTCGCCGAACCTGCGCTGGTAGGGGTCGAGCGGCAGGTAGCCCGA
The DNA here is from genome assembly GCF_002453335.1 of Arsenicicoccus sp. UBA6765. Classification (NCBI taxonomy): domain Bacteria; kingdom Bacillati; phylum Actinomycetota; class Actinomycetes; order Micrococcales; family Intrasporangiaceae; genus Arsenicicoccus; species Arsenicicoccus sp. UBA6765. The sequence goes on along the minus strand of NZ_DKGR01000044.1, from coordinate 25,846 downwards.
CCCGTCGAGCCCGCCCGTGAGATAGCAGGTGTCGAGCAGGGTGAGGCGGATCCCGGCCTCGGCGGCGGCCTGCTGGACGGCGTGCCCCATGGCGTTGGGGTCGGGATAGGGGGTGCCGTCCTCCTGGTGGTGGACGTAGTGGAACTCGCCGACGCAGGTGAACCCCGCGAGCACCATCTCCGCGAAGGTCGCCCGCGCGAGGTCGAGGTAGGTGTCGGGCTGCAGGTGGCTCATGAGGGAGTACATCCGCTCGCGCCAGGACCAGAAGTCGCCGCCGTTGCCGTGGGTGCGCCCGCGCAGCCCGCGGTGGAAGGCATGGCTGTGGACGTTGGCCAGGCCGGGGAAGGTCACGCCGTGGAGCTTGATGTCGTGCGGCCGGGGATGGGTGCGGACGTCGATGGCGGTGATCCGGTCCTCGGACACCGTCGTGCGCACGCCGTTGGTGATCCCGGACGGCAGCAGCGCGTGCTCCGACCAGAACGTGGTCATGACCCGTGGCCCCCTCGAATCGACCCAGTCGTCGGCCTCGGCGTCGGCGACGCCCCCACCCTATCCCCCGGCCGGTGCCGCGAGGTCGGTGACGACGGCCGTCAGCGCATCGAGCCCGGCGTGGCAGTCGGCGACCTCGGCGTGCTCGTCGGGGGCGTGCGAGACGCCGGTTCGGTTGCGCACGAAGAGCATCGCGGTCGGCACGCCCGCGTTGGTCAGGATGCCGGCGTCATGGCCGGCCCCGGTGCCGAGCAGGGGCGCGTCGTCGAGCAGCGTGGACAGCCGGGCGGCCAGGTCCGCGTCGAACGTCGTCTCCGGGGTCCACGACTCGCAGACCGGCTCCGCCGCAGGCCGTATGCCGCTGTCGCGCGCCACCGCCTCGACGACCTCCCGCACGTCCGCCGCCACCGGACCGCGCGCGTCGAGCCACGCGGTGACGGCGGAGGGGATGGCGTTGACGCCGCCGGGGTCGACGCGGGTCTTGCCGATGGTGGCCACGCAGCCGTGCGCGGTGGCGGCGGTGCGGGCGGTGAGGATCGCGGACGCGAGGCGCAGCATCGGGTCGTCGCGGTCCTCGAGGCGGGTGGTGCCGGCGTGGTTGGCCTGCCCCGCGAGGTCGAGGCGCCAGCGGCCGTGCGGCCAGATGGCGGTGCCGACGGCGACGGGCCGGTCCAGGTCGGCGAGGCCGCGGCCCTGCTCGACGTGCAGCTCGACGAAGGTGCCCACGCGGGAGAGGGCCTCGTCGTCGCGCCCGATCGCGTCGGGGTCGCGCCCGGCGTCCCGCAGCGCCTCGGCGAGGGTCACGCCGTCGTTGTCACGCAGCCCGAGCGCCCGCTCCGGCGTCATCGCCCCCGTCACGACGCGGGAGCCGATGCACGCCACCCCGAACCTCGCGCCCTCCTCGTCCACGAAGTTCACGACCCCGATCGGCACGGTCGGCTCGTGCCCGGCCGCCCGCAGCGCGTCGACGGTGGCGAGGGCGGTGACCACGCCGAGCGGCCCGTCATACGCCCCGCCGTCCGGCACCGAGTCCAGGTGCGAGCCGATCGCCACGCCCTGCACCCCGCGGGCCCGCGCCGCGTCGACGTCGCCCCACCACGCCCACTGGTTGCCGGCCAGGTCCTCGACGACGTCCAGGCCGCGCCGGGCGCACTCCCCCGCGAACCACTCCCGCAGCGTCGCGTCCTCGCGCGTCCACGCGAACCTCCGGTAGCCCCCTGACCCGCCGTCCCGCCCCACCGGGGCGAGCTCGCCCCACATCCGGTCCAGCTCTGCGTGGGCGGGGGTCTGGGAGGCGGTCGGCGTCGACATACCGCCAACCTATGACACCTGTCACCCGGGACTCGTGACAGGACCCGCACGGCCCCGTCGGCGCAGGTCAGCAGGCTGGAGACATGACGACGACGACAGCACCCGCGGTGGAGCTGCGGGACCTGCGCAAGACCTTCAAGGGCACGGGCAAGGGGGCCAAGGGCAAGCCCGGCTCTCGCACCGTGACCGCGGTCGACGGCCTCGACCTGACGATCGAGCCGGGCGAGGTGGTGGCCTTCCTCGGCCCCAACGGCGCCGGCAAGACCACCACCTTGGACATGGTCCTCGGGCTCACCGAGCCCACCAGCGGGACCGCCCGGACGTATGGCGAGGACCCCCGTCGAGCGGTCGCCGCCGGACGCGTGTCGGCGGTGCTGCAGAGCGGCGGGCTGCTCCCCGACCTCACCGTCCGCGAGACGGTGCAGCTGATCGCCTCGACCTTCCCGCAGCACGAGAGCGTCGACTCGGTCCTGCAGCGGGCAGGCCTTTCCGGGCTCGCGGGTCGCCGCGTGTCCAAGTGCTCCGGCGGCGAGCAGCAGCGGCTGCGCTTCGCGATGGCGCTGCTGCCCTCGCCCGACCTGCTGGTCCTCGACGAGCCCACGGCCGGGATGGACGTCACCGCCCGGCGGGACTTCTGGTCGACCATGCACGCCGACGCCGACGCGGGCCGCACCGTCGTGTTCGCCACGCACTACCTGGAGGAGGCCGAGGACTTCGCCCGGCGCATCGTCCTGGTCGCCGGCGGGCGGGTCGTCGCCGACGGGACCACCGCCGAGCTGCGCGCCCGGGCGACCGGGCGGCTCGTCAGCGCGGAGATCGGGGCGGGCGAGCTCGCCCGCGTGACGGACGTGCTGCAGCGGGTGGCAGGCGTCGACCACGTCGACCACACGGGGACGGCGGCCAGCGGCATACGGGTCGTGGTGCGCTGCACCGACTCCGACGGGGTCGCCCGGGTCCTGCTGGGCGACCTCGGCGCCCGCGAGCTGGAGGTCTCGCGCGGCTCCCTCGACCAGACCTTCCTCGAGATCACCGAGCAGGCCGAGCAGGCCGCCGCAGCCACGGAGGACGTGCGATGAACGCCACTTACTACCGCCTCGAGGTCCTGCGCTTCGTCCGTGACCGGGTGGGGCTGTTCTTCACCGTCGGCATCCCGCTGTTCATGTACCTCGTCTTCGGCGCGGCCCAGTCCTTCGGCAAGGAGAACGCCGGCCACGGCAACGTGACCTTCTACATCATGGTGTCGATGGCGGCCTACGGCGCCGTCACCGCCACGACCGGCATCGGCGCCTCGGCCGCGACCGAGCGCAGCCTGGGCTGGGGACGCCAGCTGGGGCTGACCCCGCTCAAGGATCGCACCTTCGTCTCCGTCAAGGTCCTGGTCGCCCTCACCATCGCGGTGATCCCCATCGCCCTGATCTATGCGGCGGGCGCGCTGACCGGAGCCCGGGCCGACGGGCTCGCCTGGGTCCTGTGCCCGCTCATCACCATCGCCGGAGCGGCCGCGTTCGCGCTCTACGGCCTCGTCTTCGGGCTCTGGCTGCGCAGCGAGTCGGCGGTCTCGGCGGCCAGCGGCTCCCTGGTGATCCTCGCGTTCCTCGGCAACATCTTCATCCCGCTCGAGGGCGTCCTGCTCACCATCGCCCGGTTCACCCCGCTCTACGGCCTGGTCCAGCTGAGCCGCTACCCGCTCACCGAGGGCCGCGTCATGTCCGGCGACGTCCTGATCAACGAGGGCCTGTGGATCCCCGTTGCTAACGTGGCCGCATGGCTGACGCTCCTCGCGATCCTGGCGACCTGGCTCGTGCGCCGCAGCCGGGGACGGCAGTGAGCGGAGCCCACCCGACCCTCGAGAACCCGTGGAGCCGCTACGGGTGGGTGATGGCCGCCGTCTGGCTCGCCTTCCTCGGCTTCCCGGTGATCGAGGTCCTGCAGGACTCCGCGCCGACCTGGCTCAAGGGCATCGCGCTGGCCGCGATCGCGTGCTTCGCGTTCGTCTACGTCTGGTCGATGAACCGGCTCTGGGCCTTCGGCGAGGGCCGGCGCGTCAACCCCGCCGCCGTGCGGTGGTACGCCGTGCTGATCGCGCTCTGCCTGGTCACGGTGCCGGTGCTGGGCGTCGAGGTCGTCGGGATGTCGCCCTTCCTGCTGAGCTTCGCGATGTTCACGTTCCCGCTGCGCCACGCCTTCGGCATCGCCGGGGTGCTGCTCGCCCTCGCCGTCGGGCTCCCTTGGTGGGCCGGGGTGTTCGGCAGCTTCGGCTTCCTCACGATCATCCTGGCGATCGTCTTCATCTCCACCGCGGTGACCCGGGTCGCCAACGACAAGGAGTTCGACTACACCCGCACCAAGGACGCCCTGCGCATCGCCTCCGAGCGCGAGCGGGTGGCCCGCGACGTGCACGACGTCCTCGGGCACTCCCTGACCGTGGTCGCGGTCAAGACCGAGCTCGCCGAGCGGCTGCTGGACGTCGACGTCGAGCGGGCCCGCGCCGAGCTGATCGAGATCCGCTCGCTGACCCGCACCGCCCTCGCCGAGATCCGCGAGACCGTGGGTGGGCTGCGGGTCGCGTCGCTCGGCGACGAGGTCGAGGGCGCCCGTATGGCGCTCACCGGTGCCGGCATCGCCGCCGACCTGCCGGGCGACCTCACCGTGGTCGACCCACGTCACCGCACGGTCCTCGCGTGGGTGCTGCGCGAGGCCGTCACCAATGTCGTGCGGCACTCCGGGGCGGGGCGGTGCGCCATTCGACTCTCGGCCGCAGGCCTGGTCGTCGAGGACGACGGGCGCGGGCTGCGAGGAGCCAAGGAGGGCAACGGCATCCGCGGGCTGCGCGAGCGGGTCGCCGGCGCCGGAGGATCCCTGATGCTCGGCCCCGGACCGGACGGGCGGGGCACCCGACTGGAGGTGCGGCTATGACGATCCGCCTGCTGCTGGCCGACGACCAGGCCATGGTGCGTGGGGCCCTCGCGGCGCTGCTCGACCTGGAGACCGACCTCGAGGTCGTGGCGCAGGTCGGCCGCGGCGACGAGGTGCTCGGCGCGGTCCGCGTGACCTCGCCCGACGTGTGCCTGCTCGACATCGAGATGCCCGGCCTCGACGGCCTGGAGGTGGCGTCGCAGCTGGCTCGCGAAGCACCGGGCGTCCGCTCGCTGATCGTGACGACCTTCGGGCGGCCGGGCTACGTGCGGCGGGCGCTCGAGGCGGGGGCCAGTGGCTTCGTCGTCAAGGACGCGCCAGCCTCCGAGCTCGCCGAGGCCGTGCGGCGCGTGCACGCGGGGCTCCGCGTGGTCGACCCCGCGCTGGCGACCGAGTCCCTCTACGGCGGCGCCTCGCCACTGACGGCGCGCGAGCGCGAGACCCTGCAGCTCGCGATGGAGGGCCACCGCGCTCCCGACATCGCGGCGCGCCTGTTCCTCTCACCGGGGACCGTCCGCAACCACCTGTCCTCCGCGATCGCCAAGACCGGCACCTCGACGGCCGTCGAGGCGGCGCGCGAGGCCCAGTCCCGCGGCTGGCTCTGACCACCCGCACCTTCACGCGCTCCCAGCTCACAAACGCACGACCCCGACGCCCCACCCCGCACCTTCGCGCGCTCCCAGCTCACAAACGCACGACCCCGACGCCCCACCCCGCACCTTCACGCGCTCCCAGCTCACCAATACCGACCAGGGCTCAGGCACTGACACGTGCACGCTGGTCGGCAAGCGCCTCCCTGACGGCGCGCATGGTGTCGGCGTGGTGCTGGAAGTAGTCGGTCTTGTTGACGATGATCACGCGATAGCCCATCCGCTCGAGCAGGTTTCGTCGCGATTCGTCGGCCACCCTCTGCTCCGCCGAGGCGAAGTGGTGCGCACCGTTGTACTCCACCACGAGACGTTCTGCCCGCCACAGGAAGTCCGCGTAGGCCAGGACCCGCCCGGCCCCGTCGGCGATAGGTGCATTGAGCTCCGGCTCCGGCAGACCCTCACGCGCAAAGTCCTGGCGCAGCCGCGATTCCATGACGGAGTTGGTTCCGGCCCGCACCTCGGCACGCGCTGAGCGAGCCGCCACGAGCCCCGGCGACCGGATGCTCAGCCCCGAGTCGAGATCTTCTACCGAGCGATTCGACTTCCAGCTGCAGATCGCATCTCCCAGGACGACCAGATCCGTATGGCTCATCGAGTCGGCCAGCTGGCGGAACAGGTGCTCCGGCGCGATGACCCGTCGATCGAGCCCTGGTACGACAACCGTCGGGATGTCGCTTGACGACAATCGATGCCCCCTCACGGTCCGGTGCCGTGGCGGCGTGCCTCCGTGCCGACCCACGTCCAACCAAGGTCGCGGACTGGCGGTCCACCTCGCGGGCAGACCCAGGCCGAGCAGCCAAGCTGCGGACCAGTGGGTGAACACGCAGTCCGATGGCAGGACGAGGGCCAACGCCTGGGCGTCTTCGAGAATGGTCATCGGCATACGACGACCAACGACGCCGTGATGTGGGTGATCCAGCTGACTGATCGCGTACCGCGACATGCCGGATCTCAGAGCCACCGAGGTCGTGAAGAACAGCATCCCGTCGAGCGCTGCCGGAATCGATGCATTAGAGGTCATGCGCCCACGATGAAGGGTGTTTGCGGGTGCTCAACCTCGTTATCCCCAGCCGGGCGATCCAGCCAACAGTTATCCACAACGGGCAGTTGTTCGCTCGGAGCTCACGAAAGCTCGATATGACCCCCGAAAATCGAGACTTTGTGAGCTCCGAGCGCGAAAAGGCGCGAAGACGCGGTGGGGGTCAGGCGTCGAGGACGCCCTCTGGGTAGATGATCCGCGAGGGGTGGCGTGCCGTCCGGCGGGCGTAGGGGTAGTAGAGGGCCGCCGTCACGAGGAGGCCCACGATCCAGGAGATGTCGGCGCCGCCGAGGGCCTTGGTGGCGGGACCGGTGTACATCGCCTGGGCGAGGAAGGGCACCTGCACCGCGATCCCGAGCGCATAGATGAGCAGCGCCCCGCCGTTGACGCTGCCATAGCGACCGCGGGCGTCATACAGCGCCGGCACGTCCACCCGCTCACGCGCGACGAGGTAGTAGTCGACCAGGTTGATGGCGCTCCACGGCGTGAACACCATGAGCAGCACGAGCACGAAGTTCTTGAAGTTGTTGAGGAAGTCGGCGCTGGCGAGCAGGGCCACGAGCACCGACGCGGCGATGAACGCCGTGATGTAGAGCGCTCGCGCGAGCGTCGAGACGCGGGCGGTCCGCTGGAAGGCCGACATGGTGGTGAGCATGGTCATCGAGCCGCCGTACGCGTTGAGGCAGTTGACGGTCAGCTTGCCGACGACGATGACGAGGTAGAACACGATCGCGAGCATGCCGCCGCCGGCCAGCTCGCCGATGAAGCCGACCTGGTTGGCGAGGAAGCCCTTGCCGGTCACGGCGGGCACGGCGGCGATGAGCGCGCCGAGGGTCATCGACCACTGCGATCCGAGCACGCTGCCGGCCAGGGTCGCCCAGAAGGTCTTGGTCTCGGACGTGCCCAGCGGCAGGTAGCGCGAGTAGTCCGCGACATACGGCCCGTAGGTCAGCTGCCAGCCGGCGCCGAGGGAGACCGCCAGGAGAAAGGTGACGATGTCAAAAGGCTTGTGCCCCAGCAGGGCCGGGATGTCGTATGCCGTGAACAGCCGCACGAGCAGGTAGGTCCACGCGATGATGCCGACCACGGTGCCGACGCGCCCCATGGCGTGGATCCAGCGGTAGCCGACGATGGCGACCACCGCCGACAGGATGCCGAACACGACGATGCCGACGTTGGGGCTGTCAAGGCCCATGGTGCGTGAGATCGCCTGTCCTGCAAGGACGGTCCCGGTGGACGCGAAGCCGAGGTACATCAGGACGACGAGGACGAGCGGCACCACCGCGCCGATGACGCCGAACTGCGCCCGGCTCGAGATCATCTGCGGCAGACCGAGTCTCGGCCCCTGGGCGGAGTGCAGGGCCATGACGATCCCGCCGAGCAGGTTGCCGACGAGCGTGCCGACGATCGCCCATAGGGCGTCCGCGCCGAAGATCACGGCGAGCGCGCCGTCCACGATCGCCGTGATCTGCATGTTTGCGCCGAACCAGAGGGTGAGCTGGTTGAGCGGGGTGCCGTGTCGCTCGCTGACGGGGACGACGTCGATGCTGCGGCGTTCGATGCGGGTTGTCTGAGCCATGGGCGTCAGCATGGCCCCCACCAGCCCGTTCGCGCCACGGGCAGACGCAGGTGACGCCCAGGTTGTAACTCAGTCTTCACGCATGGGGATGCGGACGCCCTTGTCCTCGGCCACCTGCTCGGCGATGTCGTAGCCCGCGTCGACGTGCCGGATGACGCCCATGCCGGGGTCGTTGGTGAGGACGCGCGCGAGCTTCTGGGCGGCGAGGGGCGTGCCGTCGGCGACCGACACCTGCCCCGCGTGGAGCGAGCGTCCGATGCCCACGCCGCCACCGTGGTGGATCGACACCCACGAGGCGCCGGAGGCGGTGTTGACCAGGGCGTTGAGCAGCGGCCAGTCCGCGATCGCGTCGGAGCCGTCGGCCATGGACTCGGTCTCCCGATAGGGCGAGGCGACCGATCCGCAGTCCAGGTGGTCGCGCCCGATGACGATGGGGGCTGACAGCTCGCCGCTCGCCACCATCTCGTTGAACCTCAGCCCGGCCTGGTCGCGCTCGCCGTAGCCCAGCCAGCAGATGCGCGAGGGCAGCCCCTGGAAGGCGACCTTGTCGCGAGCACCGTTGATCCACGTGTGAAGTCGCTCGTTGTCGGGGAACAGGTCGAGCACGGCCCGGTCGGTGCGATAGATGTCCTCGGGGTCGCCCGAGAGCGCCACCCAGCGGAACGGGCCCTTGCCCTCGCAGAACAGCGGCCGGATGTAGGCGGGCACGAATCCCGGGAACTCGAAGGCGCGCTCGTAGCCGCCCTGGCGCGCCTCGTCGCGGATCGAGTTGCCGTAGTCGAAGACCTCGGCGCCCTTGTCCTGGAACTCCACCATCGCCCGCACGTGGGTCGCCATGGATTCCCTTGCGCGGTCGGTGAACTCGTCGGGCTTCTTCTCGGCGTACTCCGCCCACTCGTCGACCTCGACGCCAACCGGCAGGTAGGACAACGGATCGTGCGCGGAGGTCTGGTCGGTGACGATGTCGATGGGGACGTCGCGACGCAGCAGCTCGGGGAACACCTCGGCCGCGTTGCCCACGAGACCGACCGAGAGCGCGCGCTTCTCGTCCTTGGCCCGCAGGGCGGACTCGACTGCGGCGTCGATGGACTCGTGCACCTCGTCGAGGTAGCGGTGCTCGACGCGACGGTCCAGCCGCGCCTTGTCGACGTCGACGACCAGGCAGGCGCCACCGTTGAGCGTGACGGCCAGCGGCTGCGCCCCACCCATGCCGCCGCACCCGCCGGTGAGGGTCAGCGTGCCGGACAGCGTTCCGCCGAAACGCTTCTCGGCCACCGCGGCGAAGGTCTCGTAGGTGCCCTGCAGGATCCCCTGCGTGCCGATGTAGATCCACGACCCGGCCGTCATCTGGCCGTACATCGTCAGCCCGAGGTGCTCGAGCCGCCGGAACTCCGGCCAGTTCGCCCAGTCACCAACGAGGTTCGAGTTGGCGATGAGCACGCGCGGCGCCCACTCGTGGGTCTGCATGACGCCGACCGGGCGCCCCGACTGCACGAGCATCGTCTCGTCCTCGCGCAGGCTCTGCATGGTCCGCACCATCGCGTCGAAGCTGCGCCAGTCGCGCGCCGCCCGCCCCGTCCCGCCGTAGACGACCAGGTCGTCCGGCCGCTCGGCGACCTCCGGGTCGAGGTTGTTCATCAGCATCCGCATCGGCGCCTCGGTCTGCCAGCTGCGGGCCGTGAGGGTGGTGCCGCGCGCGGCGCGGACGGGACGGGAGCCTTCCATGGCTGCCTCCTCGGGCGATCGGGTCGTATGACGAAACCGTGGTCACCACCCGGCGTCGTCACCGGAGCGGGGTCCCCCCATCGAACCGCGCCGACGTCACGGCGGCCACCCCCGGCATACCGGCATCTGTCCCGTATCCGAGACCAAGCCCACCCCGCACTCACCTCCACCCGACGGTAAAGTCGGTGGCCCCAGGGTAGAAACCGCCAGGTGGGAGACCATGATGAGCCTGAACATCAAGAACGAGCGGGTGTGCGCGCTCGCGCGCCGGGCCGCCGACACGCTCGGCACCACCCAGACCAGCGCGCTGGAGCAGGCCCTCGAGGAGCTGCTGGAGCGCCACGACGAGCAACGCCGACGGGCCAGCGAGCAGGTCGCGCTGGAGCGCTACGCCCGGTCCATGCAGGTGCTGGAGCGGATCGACACCATGCTGACCGACGCGGATCGGAAGGCCATGCAGCGGGACCTGGACGAGATGTATGACGAGGGCGGCCTCCCTCGATGATCGTCGACGCCGAACCGCTGCTGTTCACGGGCGACGACTTCTGCAACACGGACGTCGATCCCGCGCGGTAGGTCGCTCGGGTCCTCACGCCTTCGTCGTCAGTCCGTACATGATGGGACCGACTCCTCGACGCTCCGGGCCTCGCTCGTCCCTCGCTCGGGTCCTCACGCCTTCGTCGTCAGTCCTCGACCCAGCCGTAGCCGCGGGCCATCGTCCCCAGCCGCCCCCGCAGGTGCAGGATCTGCGAGCCCGTGAGCGTCGGCTCGGCGCGCAGCAGCATCTCGGTGATCGCGTCCTCGAACTCGCGCGGCGACAGCACGTCGACCTCGCCGTCGGGGCGCTCCACGGGGCGACCGGCGGGACGCCGCACGTCCAGGTCGTCGCCGAGAGCTCGCACCTGCGCGGCCTTGGGGCCCTTGGCGCCCTCCTCGGGCACGTACTCGACGATCACGCCGGGGCGCACCTGCGCGCGATCACCCACGATGTCGTTGACGTGCAGGAACACGTCGGGTCCGTCGTCGTCGGGAGCGATGAAGCCATATCCCTTGACCGCGTCGAACGACAGCACCTCACCCTGGATCACATCCGCCATGTGACGCACCTTACCCACGTGAGCCCCGCTGAACCGTCAGGATCCGTCACACCGCGCCGAACGGTCGAGCAGCTGCTGGGCCAGGTCGGTCCGGCGGTACAGCACGGCGCGCCCCGATCGGGCGGACGCGACGAGGTCAGCCCGCCTCAGCATGGCCAGGTGCTCGCTCACCGTGCCCGGGCTCAGCTCGAGCAGGCACGCCAGCTCCGTGGTCGAGGCGGGCACGCCCGTCGCCCGCAGCAGCTGCGCGCGCGTGCGGCCGAGCACGTCGTCGAGCGCGTGCTCGTGGTCGAGCTCCTCGGCGGCCCAGAGGTTTCCGACCCCGAGGGCGTGATAGATGATCGTGGGCACGAGCGGCTCCTGCAGACCGATCAGGCCTCTCGGGCCCGCGAACACGCTGGGGTGCAGCAGGAGTCCTCGCCCACCCTCGAAATGCTCTGCCGGATAAGAGGATCCGGCGACCTCCAGGCGGTCGGGCAGCAGGTGCACGCGCGGGCTCAGCTCGCCGAGCAGCGGCTCCAGCCCTCGCGCCGCGAGCCGGGTCGACCGCTGGACGATGTCCGCGTCGAGCAGCCGACGGATCGCACCCCACCGGTCGGCGAGGACCAGCTCCCAGTAGCCCCGCATCGCGGCGACGACGCGTTCGAGGCCGACCTCCGGCTCGGCGCCCAGCCTCGCGAGGACCGCTCCGACGGTGGCGTCATGCGGCTGCTTCCGCAGCAGGTCCACGTCGCGCAGCAGCACCCGGGGGCCCAATGCGCGCACGCCGGCGAGCTCGGCCTCGAGGTCCGCCGGGGTCGACAGGAAGGACGGTGTCAGCACGTCCGCGAGGAAGCCCTCCGGCGGCACCAGCGCCACCAGCAGCCCCAGGTCGATGGCGGGCTCCGCGGCCAGCCGCTCGCGGGCCGACCGCACCCAGGACCGGTGCAGCCCCGTCACGTCGTGCTGCAGCACCCGCAGCGACATCGCGAGCTCCTGGGTGCGGGTCGTCACGAACCTCACCCGCGCGACGTCGGAGCTGCTCAGCAGCAGATCGGCCATGCCCTCAGCCTAGGTCGGACCCGCTGGCCCCCCGCAGGATTCGGCCCTGCCCGCACCGTGGCCGGGACATCCCGCGCCGAGGCAGCCTGGCGGCATACGGGCTGGTGCAGGACCCGCCCCGTCTCGACGAGAGGAGCACCCCATGACCATTATCGACCGCTGCCACGACTCGGCCACCGACATCACCACGACGCCGACCACGTATGACGCGCCGGCCGCCCGTCACGAGCGCCGACGCGAGGCCGGCGAGCGCGCCGTCGGCCGTCCGCAGGGCCTGGCCGCCTGGGCCGAGGACGTCCGCCGGCGGCCCGACATCCACTGGGCGGCGTTCCGCTGAACCTCTGCCTCCGCGCCAGCTAGGTTGGGGGCGTGGAGCTCCGGATCGCCCAGCTGGCCAACTTCGTGAGGCCCACGTCCGGCGGGATGAAGGTGGCGATCGACCAGCGCGCGCGGCTACGTGGACGCCGGGGCGCAGCGGCTGCTGATCATCCCCGGCTCCACCGACGACCGCATCCCCACCGAGCTCGGTGACGTCGTGACGGTGGCGTCGCGCGAGGTCGGCGGCGGCTATCAGATGATCCTCGACCCGCGGCCGGTGCTGCGCGCCCTGGAGGCCTTCGCGCCGACCTCGATCGAGATCTCGGACAAGTCGACGCTGCTGCCGGTCACGCTCGTGGCGCGTCGCCGCCAGGTGCCGACCGTGCTGTTCTCCCACGAGCGCCTGGACACGATGCTCAGCATGCGAATCGGCCTGCAGCGCGGCCTGCGTCACCCGATCCGGCTGTTCAACGGCGCGCTGTCGCGGGCCTTCGACCACGTGGTGACGACGTCGGACTTCGCGGCGGGCGAGTTCTCCGGGCTCGCGTCCCTGGCCCCGCACCGCCTCCACCAGGTGCCGCTGGGCGTCGACCTCGAGACGTTCCGGCCGCTCGAGCCGGCTCCCGAGCCCGCCCCGGACAGGACGATCCGCCTCGTCCACTCCGGTCGCCTCTCCCGCGAGAAGGATCCCCACCTCGCCGTCCGCACCGCCGTCGCCCTCCACCACCGCGGCCTGCCGGTGCGGCTCGACGTGTATGGCGAGGGGCCCCACCGTCACGAGCTCGAACGTCTCGCGGCCGGATCCCCCGTCACCTTCCACGGTCACGTGGCGGGGCGCGAGGCGCTGGCCCGCCGTCTCGGGGAGGCGGACGTGGCGCTCAGCGTGTGCGCGGGCGAGCCCTTCGGGCTCGCGGTGCTGGAGGCGCTGGCCTGCGGCACGCCGGTCGTCACCGCGGACCGGGGCGGCGCGCGCGAGCTCGTGGACGACCGCTCGGGGGCGTGGGGGCACCCGGATCCCGAGTCCCTGGCCGACGCCGTGCTGCGGGTCGTGGCCCGTCCGGCGGCCGAGCGGCGACGTGACGCGCGGGCTCGGGCCGAGCGCTATCCGTGGAGCCGGACCGTCGAGCGGACGCTCAGCCTGCACCGCACCCTCGCCGCCGCCCCCACCACCCGTTGAGAGGCGACAGATGGGGGTTGTGAAGGCCTCATAACCCCCATCTGTCGCCTCTCAACGACGGGCGCCGGCGAGGACCGGGGCGGGGTCGGACCCGGTGGGGTGGTCGGACTCGGGGGCGCGGACAGGCTCGGGCGACGCCGGGATCCCACGTGTCCCCAGGAGCAGCGGCACCGCCACGGCCAGCACCATCGCCGCGTGAGCACGATCGCCACGGGACGCCCCTCGAGCGAGGAGTCGAGCGGCGCGCTGATCCCACCGACCACGCTGACGGCCAGCAGCACCCGCAGCCGCCGCGCCCCGAGCGGCAGGGCTGCGACGAACGGCACCACCCACAGGGCGTACCAGGCGTGCGCCACGGGCCCGAGCAGCAGCACGGCCAGCATCGTGACGGCGACCGACCTCAGGGCGGCGGGGCGGTCGCCGGTGCGGGCCCGCAACGCGCAGACCACGCCGACGAGCACGGCCAGCGCCATACCGAGGGTGCGTGCCGTGGTGAGGGCCGGGGCCCAGAGCTCGGGGTGGCCGGCGTGGTCGACGACCCAGCCGACCGCGCGGCCGCCCGTCGTCGACAGCGAGAACGGCGTGAGCACCTCGCCGGGCACGGCGAGCGCGCCGACCCAGCCCACGCCGAGGCGATAGGGCAGCCCGCAGGCCAGCAGCGTGACGACGCCCAGCCCTCCGACCGCGGCAGCCCGGCCGACCCGCTGGCGCACCGTCGCCCCCACGCCCAGGCTCACCAGCACGACGCCGACGCAGATCAGGCCGCCGGGCACCTTGACGCCGGCGGCGAGCCCGCCGAGCACCGCGGCCCACCCCCAGCTGCCGCGTCCCGCCACCACGAGGGCCGCCGCGCCGAGACCGGCCAGCAGCAGGTCGTTGTGCAGCCCGCCGACGCCGTGCGCGACCACCAGCGGGCTGGCTGTCACGAGCGCCGTCACCGTGGCCGCGTCGCGACGGCACCAGCGGGCGAGCTGGGGCAGGGCCCACAGCAGCAGGGCCAGCCCGAGCAGGGCGGCGCAGCGTTCGAGGACGATGGCCACCCAGGGGTCCCGCGTCAGCGTCGTGGCCATCGCGCCCCACACGAGCGGCACGGGGCCGTAGGGCGTGAGCGTGTCCATCCACCGCGGGTCCACGCGCTCGCTCCAGGGCCCGGCGAGGGTCACCGGGGCATAGCCGTATGGCGACAGCAGCCGCCTCGTCAGCTCGCCCTGAGCGACATAGCTGAACCCGTCCCGGCTGAACAGCGGCGGTGCCGCCAGCAGCGGGAGCGTCCAGGACCAGGTGGCGCTGCGCACGAGGTCCAGGGCGCCGGTGCCGCGGTGGCCACGAGCGCAGGTGTGCAGCAGCGAGATCCACGCCCACGACAGGAGCGCCAGCCCGAGGACGGCCATCGAGAGCCCGAGGCCGTGACCCGGCATCGTCTCGCCCCACCCGGCCAGAGGCGCGGCGAGCGTCGCGCCGACCGACGCCGGGAGCGGCGTGATGACGAAGCCTCCGACGAGGACCAGGAGCGCGCCGACGACGCCTCGGGTGATCACCCTTGCGACGCTAGGCAGGGCGCCCGGTCCCGGGCTGAACTCCGTATGACGTCCCGGCGAACCCCTGACGGCGACTCCCCACCCGCCCACCGGTCAGATCCCGACACCCCAACCCGTCCGAAACTGACCAATCGGCGAACCCGACCCCGCCCACTGGTCAGATCCCGACACCCCCACCCGTCCGAAACTGACCAATCGGCGAAAGGTGTCAGCGCAGCGGGCCGGTGACCTCCTCGACCACGCGCACCACCGTGCCGTCGGCCACCAGCGTGCGGGCGGTCTCGATGTCGGGAGCGAGGAAGCGGTCGATCCCCGGCCCCTGCCACCCGGCCTCGCGCAGGGCTCGGACCACCGCACCGGTCGCCGGCGACGGCTCGAGCGGCGCGCGCAGCTCGATGCCCCGTGCGGCGGTCAGCACCTCGATCGCGAGCACCCGGGTGAGGGCGTCGACCGAGCGGCGCAGCTTGCGGGCCGCGGACCACCCCATCGACACGTGGTCCTCCTGCATGGCGCTGGACGGGATGGAGTCGACCGAGGCGGGCGCGGCCAGGCGCTTCATCTCCGAGACGATCGCGGCCTGGGTGTACTGCGCGATCATGTGGCCGCTGTCGACGCCGGGGTCGTCGGCGAGGAAGGGGTTGAGCCCGTGCGAGCGCGCCTTGTCGAGGAACCGGTCGGTGCGCCGCTCGCTCATCGAGGCCACGTCGGCGGCCACGATCGCGAGGAAGTCGAGCACGTAGGCCACCGGTGCCCCGTGGAAGTTGCCGTTGGACTCGACCCGACCGTCCAGGGTGACGACGGGGTTGTCGACGGCCGCCGCCAGCTCGCGGGTCGCCACGAGCGTCGCGTGGTCGACGGTGTCCCGCGCCCCGCCCGCGACCTGCGGCGCGCACCGCAGCGAGTAGGCGTCCTGCACGCGCGTGCACGCCTCGGTGCGGTGGCTCTCTCGGATCGGGCTGTCCGCCAGGACGGTTCGCAGGTTGTAGGCCGAATCCCCCTGTCCCGGGTGCGGCCTCAGCTCGTGCAGGTCGGCGGCAAAGACGTTGTCCGTGCCGAGCAGGCCCTCGACGCTCATGGCGGCGCTGATGTCGGCGACCTTGAGCAGGGCGCGCAGGTCGGTGATGGCGAGGACGAGCATGCCGAGCATGCCGTCCGTCCCGTTGATGAGGGCCAGACCTTCCTTCTCCTCCAACGAGATCGGGGTGAGCCCGGCATCGCGCAACGCGTCACCCGCGTCGGCGGTCTCGCCCGACGGCAGCCGCACCGGGCCCTCCCCCATCAGCGCGAGCGCGCAGTGCGCCAGGGGCGCGAGATCGCCGGAGCACCCGAGGGATCCGTACTCGTGGACCACCGGCGTGATGCCCGCGTCGAGCAGGTCGACATAGGCCTGGGCGGTCGAGACCTTCACGCCCGTGCGGCCGGTCGCGAGCGTGGACAGGCGCAGGAGCATCAGCGCGCGCACGACCTCGCGCTCGACCTCCGCACCCGATCCCGCCGCGTGCGAGCGCACGAGGGAGCGCTGCAGCTGGGCGCGCAGCTCGGTGGGGATGTGTCGCGTCGCGAGCGCCCCGAAGCCGGTCGACACCCCGTAGTGCGGGACGGTGTCGCTCGCCAGCCCCTCGATGACCGTGCGGCTGCGGGCGATCTCGTCGATCGAGTCCTGGGTCAGGACGACCGGTGCGTCGTGCCGCGCCACGGCGACGACGTCGTCGAAGGACAGCGGCCCGCGGCCGACCTGGACGGGTGTGCGCTCAGCAGTCATGCCGCTCATTGTGCGAGCCCCGGCGCGCGGCGCAGCACCCCCTTGACCCCGCCTTCTGTCCCGGATCCGAGACATGGCGTCGAGCCGGCCTGAGGTCACGCTCGTCGCGACGGGAGGTTCGGCATACGGTCGGAGCAGACAGACCCCGCCGTATGACGAAAGGTCCCCCGCCATGACGACCACCGCCCCCGCCCCGGTCACCCGCTACTACGAGCTCGTGGACGCCAACGACGTCGACGGGCTCGTCGCCCTGTTCACGCCGGACGCGACGTACGAGCGGCCGGGCTACGAGCCGATGCGCGGGCACTCGGGGCTGACCGCGTTCTACTCCGGGGAGCGGATCATCGCGTCCGGCGCGCACACGCTGACGCACACGGTCGTCGACGGCGACGAGGTGGCGGTGCAGGGCCGTTTCGCCGGCACGGCTCGCGACGGGCGCGTGCTGGACCTGCGGTTCGCCGACTTCTTCCGGCTCGACGGCGAGCGAATCGCCTACCGCACCACGTACTTCTACGCCCCGCTCGCCTGACAGCGGTCGGACGGCATACGAGACGTCCCTGCGGACAAGGAGATCCGATGCGTGTCGTCACCACCCGCGACGAGCTGTCTTGCGCCAGAGCCGAGCTCGGGACCGTCGGGCTCGTCCCCACCATGGGCTACCTGCACGACGGCCACCTGTCCCTGGTGCGGGCAGCGCGCTCCGCCAACGACGCCGTGGTCGTGTCGATCTTCGTCAATCCCACGCAGTTCGGGCCCGGGGAGGACCTCGCGAGCTATCCGCGCGACCTTGACCGCGACCTCGCCATGCTCGAGGCCGAGGGGGTCGACCTGGTCTGGACGCCCCGCGTCGAGGACGTCTATCCCCCAGGCTGGTCCACGCACGTGAGCGTCGGCGGCGTCACCGAGGTCCTCGAAGGTGCCCGCCGCCCAGGGCATTTCGACGGGGTGGCCACCGTGTGCACGATCCTGTTCGGCGCGGTGCGGCCCACGCGGGCCTACGTCGGCCAGAAGGACGCCCAGCAGACCGTCGTCATCCGACGTCTCGTCGAGGACCTGGCGCTCGGGCTGGAGGTCTGCGTCGAGCCCATCCGCCGGGAGCCCGACGGCCTGGCGATGAGCTCGCGCAACACCTATCTCTCGCCCGGGGAGCGCGCCGCCGCCCCCGTCCTGCATCGAGCCCTCGTCGCGGTCGAGGAGACGTATGCCGCCGGCCGCCGCCAGGCCTCGGAGCTGCTCGGTGCCGCCCACGCGGTCCTGGCCATCGAGCCCGCGGTGTCGGTGGAGTACGTCAGCGTCGCCGACCCGGGCACGCTGACCGAGGTCGACGTGGTCGACCCCGCGCGCGGCGCACTGGTGTCGCTGGCCGCCCGCCTCGGCCGCACCCGCCTCATCGACAACCTCGTCCTGGCCCCCGTCGCCCCGTCGCCCCGGCACCCCGACCAGCCGGGCTCGATGTCTCGTCCCACCGCTGACCCGGCCGCGTGACGATAGCCTCGAGGAATGCCTCTGGCCCGTGAACCACAGCGAAAGGTGCGCGTCTTCCACGAGTACGGCGCCCCGTGGCCGCTGTGGGAGAGCGGGACCGACGAGTACCAGATGCAACCCTCCGACTACGAGCTGTCGCCCGAGCTGACCGACGAGCTGCGCCGATGGGGCGACGTGTTCCAGACGCACTTCCACTATCTGGACGAGTGGGACTCAGCGAGCACCAGGCAGCAGTACTCCGACGGCATGCAGGGCGCCGTGACGCGACTGCGGCGAGAGCTGCCGCCCGAGCTCGCCATCCAGGACGAGCACACCTGGTGCCTGGATGATCCCGATCACTGACGCGGGCCGCCCTGGTTGCGTGGGCGGGGCGGGGGTCCCCCATCGCAGGTCTTCGGCACAGAAGCAGATCTTCGGGATGGAACCCGAAGATCTGCGACCGTCGTGAGCCGCCAGGCCCCAGGGCTGACGCGACCCGACTGAGGCTGTGGACAGTCCGCGCCACCCCACCGGTGACACCCGTCAGGATGGGGCCATGACCCGCAGCGCCTCCCCCGCCGTGAGCCAGGCGGTCGCGATCCTGCGCCACCTCTCGCGTCACCCCGAGCCCGTGCCCGCCGCCGCCGTGGCGCGCGACCTCGGGCTGCCGCGCTCGACGGCATACAAGCTGTTATCCCTCCTGGCCGACGAGGGTCTGGTGACGCACCTCCCCGAGGAGCGTCGCTACGGGCTCGGGGTCGGGGTGTTCGAGCTGGGCAGCGCCTACTCCCGGCAGGCCGGGCTCGCGCGGCTGTCCCGACCTGTCCTCACCCGTCTCGTCGACGAGACCACGCACAGCGCCCACCTGGCGGTGCTGCACGGTCGCGACGTGCTCTACGTCCTCGAGGAGCGGGCGCCCGGGCGCCCCCTGCTGGTCACCGACGTCGGCGTGCGGCTGCCGTCGCAGCTCACCGCCAGCGGTCTGGCGATGCTGGCCGCGCTGCCCTCCCCGCAGGTGCGCGCGCTGTTCCCCGACCGGTCCGCGTTCGTGACCCGGTTGGGCACCGGGCCGCAGTCGCTCACGGCCCTGCGCTCCGAGCTGTCCTCCGTCCGGGCGCGCGGCTTCGCGCTCGAGGACGGCACCGTCACCGAGGGTCTCGCAGGCGTCGCGGCGGCGGTGGTGGACCACGGCGGGCACCCGGTAGCATCCGTCGCGATCACCTATCCCCGACAGGTGGAGGCGTCCGTCCAGCCCCTCGCGGGCGCCGCACGACGAGCTGCGCAGGAGCTCACCCGCCGCCTCGGCGGACATCACAAGGAGCATCCATGACCGGCCCCGACACGACCAGCGCCGTGACCGCCGTCATCCTCTGCGGCGGCACCAACGTCCGCATGGGCGGCAGGGACAAGACGTCCGAGCAGCTCGGCGAGACGACCGTCCTCGGCCGGATCCTGCGCGACCTGCCCGACGACTGGGCGATCATCTGCGTCGGCACCGAGCGCCCCACCTCGCGCCCCGTCACCTGGACCCGCGAGGACCCGCCGCTCGGTGGCCCCGCCGCCGGCATCGCCACCGGCGCGGCCCTGTCCAGCACCCCCGTCACGGTCGTCCTCGCCGGCGACCAGCCCTTTGCCGGCGACGCCGCGCCCCACGTCGTGGAGGCGCTCGCCGACTCCCCGTCCGGTGTCCAGGCCGTGGCCCTCGTGGACGACTCCGGCTCGCTGCAGCCGCTGCTCGCGGCCTACCTCACCGGCCCGCTGCACCAGGCCTTCCCACCCGGCACCCGCGACGTCTCCGTGCACCGCACCGCCGCCAGCCTCCGCATGGAGGGCATCCCGGCCCCCTCCCCGCGCGCGCTGCTCGACGTCGACACCCCGGTGGACCTCTTCGAGGCCCGCTTCATCCACCTCGGCTGACGGCGCCGTGGGCACCGGGGAGCTCGTCGCCCTGGGGCTGTTCGTGCTGTCGTGGGTGCTGTTCGTCTTCGCCTTCACCGGGCCCGTGCGGCGCCGCCACCCCGCCTGGTCGATCGTGCTGATCCCCCTCGCCGTGCTCGTGATGACCCTGGCCGCGCTGTCGTTCACGCTCAACCACGAGTTCTGAGCGGACTTCTGCGGCGGCCGGGCTGCGTCATACGGTGGAGGCATGAAGGCCATCACCCTGCCGTCGTTCGGCGGCCCCGAGGTCCTGACCGTCTCCGAGATCCCCACCCCGGGGATCAACGCCGACGAGGTGCTGGTGCGCGTCGTCGCCGCCGGCGTCAACCGCGCCGACCTGCTGCAGCGCCAGGGCAACTATGCGCCGCCGCCCGGCGAGTCCGAGATCCCCGGGCTCGAGGTCAGCGGCATCGTCGTGCAGGTCGGCAGCCGGGTCGAGGGGTGGAGCGAGGGCGACGAGGTCTGCGCCCTCCTCGCCGGAGGCGGGTATGCCGAGCACGTCGCCGTCCCCGCGGGCCAGCTGCTCCCCGTGCCCGCCGGCATCAGCCTCGTCGACGCAGCCGCCCTCCCCGAGGTGACCTGCACCGTCTGGTCCAACCTCGTCATGACCGCCGGGCTGCAGCGCGGCGACACCCTGCTCGTGCACGGCGGGTCCAGCGGCATCGGCACGACGGCCATCCAGATCGCGCGACGCCTCGGCGTCCGCGTCGCCGTCACCGCCGGCTCGGCCGCCAAGCTCGAGCGCTGCCGCGAGCTCGGCGCCTCGATCCTGATCGACTACAAGGAGCAGGACTTCGTCGAGGAGCTGCGAGCAGCCACCGACGGGCGCGGCGCCGACGTGATCCTCGACAACATGGGCGCGAAGTACCTCCCCCGCAACGTCGCCGCCCTGGCCACCGGCGGTCGCCTCGTCATCATCGGCATGCAGGGCGGCGTCAAGGGCGAGCTCGACATCGCGACCCTGCTGCGCAAGCGCGGCACCGTCGTCGCGACCTCCCTGCGCGCCCGGCCCCGCGCCGAGAAGGCCGCCATCGTGGCCGAGGTCCGCGAGCACGTGTGGCCGTTGGTCGAGGCCGGCGAGGTCGTGCCCGTGATCCACGGTCGCTTCCCGGCCCGCGAGGTGGCGCGCGCGCACGAGGAGCTCGACAAGGGCACCCACATCGGCAAGGTCCTCCTCACGATCTGATGCGCGCGTGGGCCTGGCGAGGCCCAGCGTGCACAACCCGCGCTCGCAGCGCTGGCCCTGCCTGAGCCGGGCTGATCGGGCTGCCACGCGACGGGCGGGACGTCATACCGGCTGGTCCGCCGGCAACCCGCACAGCTCAGCTCCCTAGCCCCCTTGACACAATGCCCTCCTGCGCCTAAAGATAGCCACATGGCTAAATAGCCACATGGAAATACTGCGAACGAGGACACCCATGGCTCCCGACGACGACCAGCTCGACCGGATCTTCAGCGCGCTGTCGGACCGGACGCGCCGGGCCATGCTCGAGCGCCTGCGCTCGGGGCCACGCTCCGCCGGCGACCTCGCCGAGGGGTTCACGCTGAGCCAGCCGACCGTCTCCAAGCACCTCAAGGTGCTCGAGGGCGCCGGGCTCATCCGCCGCGAGCGGGACGGGACGCGCATCTACAGCGTCCTGGCGATCGACCCCCTGGTGCGTGCCGCCATCTTCGTGTCGCAGTTCGAGCAGGTCGTGGACGCGCGACTCGACCGGCTCGCAGCACTCGTCGAGTCCCCGCGCGATCCACGAGGAGAGCAGAGATGAAGACCGAGTTCACCCTTCCCGACGACACCACCATCAGCTACACGCGGACCTTCGCCGCACCCGCCGAGCGCGTGTGGCAGGCCTGCACCGACCCCCAGGTCGTCCGCACCTGGATGCTGGGCCCCAGCGAGGACACGACCTTCGAGGTGTGCGACATGGACATCCGCGAGGGCGGCAGCTTCCGCTGGGTCTGGCTCGATCCGGACGGGCGGCTGGAGATCTACGGCGACGTGCTCGAGGTCGACGCGCCGCGCCGGCTCGTCACCACCGAGCAGATGGGCGGCACCGACTGGCCGCCGACCCACAACGTCGTCGAGCTCACGGAGCAGGACGGCCGGACGGTGCTCACGGGCACCATCCGCTACCCGTCCAAGGAGGCCCGGGACGGCGCCTACGCCTCGGGCATGGCGGACGGCATGGACGTGAGCTTCGCCCGGCTGGACGAGGCCGCCTGACCGTCCGGCATACAGACCGCATGTCGCTCCGCCGCCTCCACGCCCAACGGCGCGAGGCGGCGGAGCTGCGGTCTGGGCGGCCACGGACCAGACCCGCCGGGGGCAGAGGCATCAGCCTGGCGAACGAAGGCCGGTCGATGCCTTTACCGGGGGCCGAGGCATCAGCCTGGCGAACGAAGGCCGGTCGATGCCTTTACCCGCGGTAGGTCTAGAGCTGGGGGGAGAGGAAGGCCGCGAGGGCTCCGGCATACATCGCCGGGTCCTCGGCACCCATCAGCTCGCGCGCCGAGTGCATCGACAGCATCGGCGCCCCGAAGTCGATGGTGGAGACGCCGAGCTGGGCCGAGGTCATGGGCCCGATGGTCGAGCCGCACGGCATGTCCCCCCGCGCCCCGAACTCCTGCATCGGCACCCCCGCCTGGTCGCACGCGAGCCGGAACCAGCCGGCCGAGACGGCGTCCGTGGCGTAGCGGCCCTTGACGTTGACCTTGAGCACCGGTCCGCCGTTGAGGGCGACCTGGTGGTTGGGCTCGTGCTTCTCGGGATAGTTGGGGTGCGTGGCGTGGGCCATGTCGCCCGACGCGACGACCGTCGAGGCGAGCGCCCGCTGGTAGTCGTCGCGGTCGCCCCCGAGCGACCGGGTGATGCGCTCCATGATCTGCGGCAGCATCGAGGAGAAGCCGCCGCGGTCGGTCATCGACCCGATCTCCTCGTGGTCGAACAGGACCAGGACCTGCACGAACGGCGTCGACGGCCCGTCGCCGTCCACCGCGTCGACGAACGCCCGCGTGCCGCAGTAGCTCGTGCCGAGGTTGTCCAGGCGCGGGGCCGCGAGCAGCGAGCTGTCGTGGCCGAGCAGGGTCGAGGGGGTGAGGTCGTGGGTCATCAGGTCCCAGGCGAGGACGTCGTCCACGTCGCAGCCGACCTCGCGGGACAGGAACTCGCGCATGGAGGGGGCGGTTCCGCCATACCCCCACACGGGGACGAGGTGGGTCTGCGGGTTGAGGGTGAGCCCGTCGTTGACGCCGCGGTCGAGGTGCACGGCGAGCTGCGGCACGCGCAGGGTTGGGGTGTCGACGAGCACCAGGTGCGTCTCGACGCCCGCCCGTCCGCGCACGGACACCCGGCCGGACAGGCCCAGGTCACGGTCGAGCCAGGAGTTGAGCAGCGGCCCGCCGTAGACCTCGCAGACCAGCTGGTCCCAGCCGTGCCGGTGCAGGTCGGGGTTGGGGCGGATGCGCAGGTTGGGCGAGTCCGTGTGCGCGCCCACCACCCGGAACGGCGTGGCCGCCCCGTCGGCGTGCTCGGTGGACCAGGCGGCCAGGGACCCGGCGCGGATGGTGTAGAAGCGCCCGGCCTGCTGCGGCCAGGCGTCACCCTCGGCGAGCTCCACGAACCCGGCGGCGTCGAGCAGGGCGCCGGCCGACTGCACCGCGTGGAAGGGGGACGGGGACGAGTCGACGAACTGGCACAGACCGCGGGCCTCGACCTCGGGGTCGAACGAGTGGCTCATGCCGCCAGTATGCCGTCAGCCCCCGTCGCGACCGACGTCGGGCGCGCGCGCTCCGAAAGTTGCCCACAGCCCTCTCACCGCACGTCGCGCGCTTCCCTAGGATCAGGAACATGAGTCCCACCGCCGTGGTCCCGACGTGGCTCGTGGTCCTGCTGTCTGTGGGTACACCCCTCTTGACCTTCGTAGCGGCGCTGCTGGCCAACGCCGTGTCCCGCAAAGGTGCCGTCGAGCTTGAGCGACGCTCCCGCCGAGAGGAGTCGATGCGCCACCTCAAGTGGGCGGCGGAGCTGGTAGTTTCCGACGATGACCGCAGGGCTCGGCGGTCCTTCGCGAGACCACGTCGAAGGTCGAGGATGCCGAGGAGCGGGGCGAAGGGGTGGTCGTCGTGCTTCGCCCGTCTCCAGAGGGCTCGGGCCCCCGGACGGATGGCCCTGGAGCCCCGTGACGCCCGTCGGTGCACGGACTACCCTGGCGATGGAGGAGGCACCATGACGAAGTACATCGCGGTGACGCGTACGCAGCGCGACGCCGCCCGCTGGATGGCAGAACGAGCCGCGGCTCAGGGTCAGCCCGTGCCGCCCTCGACCCGGCTGATCGCCGAGGCCGAACCGTCGTCACGTCCGACGTCGGGCGCGCGCTCCGCGACCAGCGGGACGACGTCGGCGATCGAGTCGACGACCCGCGTGGGGCGGTAGGGGAACAGCTCGACCTGGTGCGGGCGCGTCGACCCGGTCATGACGAGGATCGTGCGCAGCCCCGCCTCGAGCCCGGACACCACGTCGGTGTCCATGCGGTCGCCGATCATGACGGTGTGCTCGGAGTGCGCCTCGATCCGGTTGAGGGCGGTGCGCATCATCAGCGGGTTGGGCTTGCCGACGTAGTACGGCGTGCGCCCGGTGGCGGCGGTGATCAGCGCGGCCACCGAGCCGGTGGCGGGCAGGGTGCCCTCGACCGACGGGCCGCTGACGTCGGGGTTGGTCGCGATGAACCTCGCGCCGCCCTCGAGCAGCCGGATGGCCCGCGTGATGGCCTCGAAGGAGTAGGTCCGCGTCTCCCCCAGCACCACGTAGTCGGGGTCGCGCTGGGTCATCGTGTAGCCCGCCTCGTAGAGCGCGGTCGTCAGGCCGGCCTCGCCGATCACGTAGGCCGAGCCGCCCGGCCGTTGCTCGGCGAGGAAGCTGGCGGTGGCGAGGGCGGAGGTCCAGATGCAGTCCTCGGGGACGTCGATGCCGCTGGCGAGCAACCGCGCCCGCAGGTCGCGCGGGGTGTAGATCGAGTTGTTGGTCAGCACCTGGAAGCGCAGCCCGCGCTCCTGCAGCGCGGCGAGGAACTCGGCGGCGCCGGGGATGGCCTGCTCCTCGTGGACGAGCACCCCGTCCATGTCGGTGAGCCAGGACTCGATGTGGGCGTGGGTCGTCATACGGCCAGTATGGCGACCCGCCCGCGACCCGTCGCCCCCGCAGGATCCTCGTCAAGCAAGGGCTCCCAGGGGGTTGACGGGCGGCGGACATACTCGGTATACCTGTCCTAGCCAGGGGACATACCGAGTATGTCGTCTGCGGTCGGCCGGTCACCAGGGGGATGACCGGCCGGCCCCACCTCGACAGGAGACGCGATGCCGGTCCTCGAGCTCGACGACGTCCACCGCACCCACGGCACCGGCGACACCGCCGTCCACGCCCTGCAGGGGGTGACGCTGACGATCGAGCCCGGTGAGCTGGTGGCCGTCATGGGCCCCTCGGGGTCCGGCAAGTCGACCCTGCTCAACCTCGCCGGCGCCCTGGACCGCCCGACGACCGGGCGCGTGGTCATCGAGGGGCAGGAGGTCACCGCCCTGCGGCCCGACGCCCTGGCCCGGCTGCGTCGCCGCAGCGTCGGCTTCGTCTTCCAGGACTTCAACCTCATCTCGTCGCTCACCGCCGCCGAGAACGTCGCGCTGCCGCTCGAGCTCGACGGCGCCCGTCCCCGCGCCGCTCGCCGGCAGGCGCACGCGGCGCTGGAGGAGGTCGGCATCCGCGACCTCGCCGACCGCTTCCCCGACCAGAGGTCCGGCGGCCAGCAGCAGCGG
>NZ_DKGR01000061.1:0-15019 GCF_002453335.1 Arsenicicoccus sp. UBA6765 | reverse complement strand
TCCCCAAGGGATAGCGCAACGAACGCCCCACAGGCCCCGAACCACGTGTCTCACATGATCCGAGACATGCCAGTCTCAGATGTCCCCGGACTCAACATCCAAGGATGTTGGAGGAAACACTCACGGTCTTTGTGGGGTGAGGGTGAGGGGTGGGTCAGGGGACGGTGGCGATGATCTCCAGCGCCCGCTTGCGGTCCTCGAGGCCCTGCGTGGCGTTGGTGACCATGAGCTCGTCCGCCTGGGCGTGCTCACGGAACTCCGCGAGGTAGCGCGCCACCTCGGCCCCGTCACCGACCGCCGTGTAGCGCATCATGTGCTGCACCTGCTGCCCGAAGGCCGTCCCCATCGCCTCGTCCACCTGCTCCTCGGTGAGCTCGGTGCCGCGGCGGCCGGCCATGGTCCGCAGCCGCTGGCGGCGCACCAGGCGGGCCTGCTCCTCGGCCGCGGCCGTGTCGTCGGCCGCGATGACGTTGAGCGCGGCGATGACATAGGGCTCGGCGAGCTGCTCGGAGGGCTGGAAGCGCTCGCGATAGACCTGCACGGCCTGCTCGAGCGCGTCGGGCGCGAAGTGGCTGGCGAACGAGTAGGGCAGGCCGAGCGCCGCCGCGAGCTGGGCGCCGAACAGCGACGACCCGAGGATGTAGAGCGGGACCTGCGTGCCCCAGCCGGGGTAGGCGTGGATGCCCGGGATCAGGCTGTCCTGCGACAGGTAGCCCTGCAGCTCCTGGACGTCCTGCGGGAACTGGTCGGAGGCGCGGGGGTCGCGGCGCAGCGCACGCAGCGTCTGCTGGTCGGTGCCGGGGGCGCGGCCGAGCCCCAGGTCGATGCGGCCGGGGTGCAGCTCGGCCAGGGTGCCGAACTGCTCGGCGATGACCAGCGGGGAGTGGTTGGGGAGCATGATGCCGCCGGCGCCGACGCGGATGGTCGAGGTGGCCGACGCGACGTGACCGATCAGCACCGACGTCGCCGCGGACGCGATGGTCCGCATGTTGTGGTGCTCGGCGAACCAGATGCGCTCGAACCGGCCCGTCTCCTCGGCCTTCTGCGCCAGGGCGACGCTCTCGAGGAGCGCGTCGCGCGTGCTCTGGGCGGGGGCGACGAACGCCAGGTCAAGGATCGACAGGGGAGTGGCCATGTGGTGGACAACCGGTCGGGCGCGGCGAGGATTCCCGGCGCCCGTGGACCAGCCCGTCCACCAGCCCGTATGCCGACCCGCCCGCCGCCACACGGGGCGGATTCGGGGTGGCGGCGACGCGCGCGGGCTCAGCGCACGACCGGAGGGCCCACGTAGCGCGCCGACGGGCGGTAGATCTTGGTCGTCGTCGCCTGCTCGAGGACGTGCGCGCTCCACCCGACGACCCGGCTGACGGCGAAGGTCGGCGTGAACATCGAGCGCGGGATCCCGCAGCGCTCCATGACGACGCCGGCGTAGTACTCGACGTTGGCGTAGAGCCGGCGCCCGGGCTTGAGCTCGGCGAGCGTGTCCTCGACGACCTGCTCGACGGCGACCGCGAGGTCGACGAGCGGTCCACCGAGGCGCTGCGCCTCGGCCTTGAGCATCTCGGCCCGGGGGTCGTGCGTGGTGTAGACGGCGTGCCCGAACCCCATGATCCGGTCGCCGGCCGCGACGCGCTCGCGCACCCAGGCGGGTGCCCGGTCGACGGTGCCGATCTGGTCGAGCGCCTCGAGGGCCCGGTCGGGTGCGCCACCGTGCAGCGGTCCGGAGAAGGCCCCGAGCGCCGCGCACAGGGCCGACCCCACGTCGGCGCCCGAGGACGCGACGACCCGGGCCGCGAAGGTCGAGTTGTTGAAGCCGTGGTCGACCGTCGCGACGAGGTAGCGGTTGATGGCGCGCTCCACCTCCGGCGTGGGGCGCTGGCCGGTGACCATCCACAGCCAGTCGGCCGCGGCCGAGAGCGTGGGGTCGGGGGCGACGGCGGGGAGCCCGGCGCCGCGTCGGTGCAGCGCGGCGAGGATCGTCGGGGTGGCGGCGGCCAGGCGCAGTGCCTCGGCCCGGACGGCGGCGGGCGAGGCGCCATACGTGGGGGGTGAGCCCGTGGCGAGGTGCGAGAGGACGGTGCGCAGCTGGGCGAGGGGCGCGCCCGTGATGCCGGTCGAGGCCTCGCGGTCGACGAGGTCGAGCGTCGCGTCGTCGAGGACCCGCAGCGGCGCGAGCTCCTCGGCGAAGGCGCGGGCCTCGTCGGGTGTCGGCAGGTCGCCGGTGAGGAGCAGGTGCCAGACCTCCTCGAGGGTGCAGCGCTCGACGAGGTCCAGCGCCGAGTGCTCGCGGTAGTGGTAGAAGCCCTCGGCGCCACGCACGTCGCCGACGGTCGTGTCGGCGACGACGAGGCCCTTGAGCCCGGGTGGGACGGCGATCTGACGGGTGTCGGTCATGTTGATACGGTCGGCCTGCTATCAATGTGTTGTCAACGTTGATCGCGTGCATGGTTGATCCTGTCAACGTCGCCTGATCGCCCCTCGGAGGTCGTATGCCGAACCGCCCCGCCCCGGACCGCGAGCTGCTGACCACGGCCCAGGTCGCTCGTCTGCTGGGGGTCAAGACCCAGACCGTCTACGCCTACGTGAGCCGGGGGCAGCTCCGGCCGACGCACCGTGACGGCCGGCGGGCGAGCTACTTCGCGCCGGAGGACGTCGAGGCGCTGCAGGGGCGTTCGGGCACGCTCGGGCGGGGGACCGGGCTCGCGGAGTCGGTGCGCACGACCATCACGCGGCTCGAGGGCGACCGGCTCGCCTATCGGGGGCGCGACGCGTCCACCCTGGCGGAGGCGGCCTCGGTGGAGGAGGTGGCGGGCCTGCTGTGGGGCGGTGACGAGCCCGTCTCGCTGGTCGTGGACGAGGAGGCCCTGGCCGACGTCCGCGACGGGCTGGCGGCCCTGCCCGAGGGTGCTCGCCTCGTCGAGCGGCTGCGCCTGGCCGTGCTGCTGCTGACCGCGCGCGACGCGCGACGCCACGACCTCGACCCGGCGGCCGTGCGGGAGCGGGCCGGGCTCCTGATCGCCACCGCCACCGCCGCGCTCCTCCCCCGCGAGGCGTGGGGGTCGGCATACGAGGGCTCCGACCAGGCGACGCGGTGGACGGCGGTCGTCGGCGGCGACCCCGACGACGAGGCGCTCGTGGACCTCGTGCGGCGGGCGCTCGTGCTCCTCGCCGACCACGACATGGCCGCGTCGACGACGGCGGTGCGGGTGAGCGCCAGCGTGCGCGCCGACCTGGGGTCGTGCACGCTGGCGGGGCTGAGCGCCATGGACAGCCCGCTGCACGGGTCTGCCGGGGTCCAGGCGCGGCTGCTCCTCGAGGCGGCGGTCGCCGACCCGCCCAGGACGCTGGGGCGGGTGCTGGCGGACCCGTCGGCGGCGGCGGGTTTCGGCCACCGGATCTATCGCGAGAGCGACCCGCGGGCCGAGCACCTCCTGGGCAGGCTGCGGGTCGCGGGGCTGGGGGCGCTGGAGGGGCCGGCGACGCTGCTCGAGGAGGGGCTGTGGGAGCGGCACGGCCTGTTCCCCAACAGCGACTGGGCGCTCGCGGTGCTCGCCCACCGCCACGACCTGCGGGTGGACGCACCGGAGGCGGTGTTTGCGGGGGCCCGCCTGGTGGGGTGGGTGGCCCACGTGCTGGAGGAGTATGCCGAGGAGCCGCTGCGCTTCCGTCTGACAGGGGTCTACCAGGGGCCGCGATGAGACATCTGATGTGCCCGTTTGAGGGGGGACGTTTCGGGGGTTGGACCTGCGGATCTGTCCGTTGCGGCGAGGATCGTGCCCGAATTTCTGTGTTCTCTTCACTTTTGCTATTGACTGGACAGAAGCGGGCGCGCTTTACTGGTGCCACGGATCCTCGCCGTTGAGGGTCACCTTGTGAAAGGAACGGCCGTGGCTAGTACCACCGCTACCTCGGGCGGCGCAGAGCGCGTGTCGGCCCGCGTGCACGTCCAGAAGTTCGGGACCTTCCTGTCCAACATGGTCATGCCCAACATCGGCGCGTTCATCGCGTGGGGCCTCATCACCGCCCTCTTCATCGAGAAGGGGTGGCTCAACTCCGGCGGAACCGGTGGCCTCGCCGCCAACAGCTGGGTGGCCCAGATCGGTGGCTGGGGTGACTTCAAGGACGGCGGCATCGTCGGTCCGATGATCACGTACCTGCTGCCCCTGCTCATCGGCTACACCGGCGGCAAGAACATCTACGACGTCCGCGGTGGCGTCGTCGGCGCCATCGCCACGATGGGCGTCATCGCCGGCACCGACATCCCGATGTTCATGGGCGCCATGATCATGGGCCCCCTCGGTGGCTGGACGATGAAGAAGATCGACGCCATCTGGGACGGCAAGATCAAGCCCGGCTTCGAGATGCTGGTCAACAACTTCTCGGCCGGCATCTGGGGCATGGTCCTCGCCATCTTCGGGTTCTTCGCCATGGGCCCGGTGGTCAAGGCGTTCAGCAGCGCCGCCGGCAGCGTCGTCGGCTACCTGGTGGACCACGGGCTGCTGCCGCTCACCTCGATCCTGATCGAGCCGGCCAAGATCCTCTTCCTCAACAACGCCATCAACCACGGCATCCTCACGCCGCTCGGCACCAACGAGGCCGTCCAGAAGGGCAAGTCGGTCCTCTTCCTGCTCGAGGCCAACCCCGGCCCCGGCCTCGGCCTGCTGCTCGCGTTCTCGCTCTTCGGCAAGGGGCTGGCCAAGGGCTCTGCTCCCGGCGCCGCGATCATCCACTTCTTCGGCGGCATCCACGAGATCTACTTCCCCTACGTGCTCATGAAGCCGAAGCTGATCGCGGCCGTGATCCTCGGTGGCATGGCCGGCGTGTTCACCAACGTGCTCTTCGGCTCCGGCCTGCGCGCCCCCGCCGCTCCCGGCTCGATCATCGCCGTGCTGCTCCAGACCGCCAGCGACAGCTACATCGGCGTCATCCTGTCCGTCATCGTCGCCGCGGCCGTGACGTTCGCCGTCGCCGCCTTCCTGCTCAAGACGGACCGGGCCGACGACGAGGGTGACCTCGCTGCCGCCACCGCCCAGATGGAGGCCAACAAGGGCAAGAAGTCCTCGGTCGCCTCGTCCCTGACCGGCGGAGCCGCCGGTGCGGGTGTCGGCACCGATGGCCACAGCGGCCCCATCCACAAGATCGTCTTCGCCTGCGACGCCGGCATGGGCTCGTCCGCCATGGGCGCCTCGGTCCTGCGCCGCAAGGTCAAGGCCGCGGGCCACGACGACGTCACCGTCGTCAACAAGTCCATCGCGAGCCTGGCCGACGAGTGGGACCTCGTGGTCACTCACCAGGACCTCACCGACCGCGCCCGTCAGCGGACCGGTTCGGCCGTCCACGTCTCCGTGGACAACTTCATGAACAGCCCGCGGTACGACGAGATCGTCGATCTCCTCGGTCGCACCAACGGCTCCCAGACCCCCGCGACCGTCGCTGCCCCCTCGGCGGCGGCCGCGGGCCCCACGTCCGGCGTCACGCACGACGCCACGTCCGGCGTCACGCACGACGCCACCGCCGGTGCCCCGCAGGGCGGCGTCCTCGACCGTGACGGCATCGAGCTGTCGGGTCGGGCCCGCACCCGGGACGAGGCCATCGAGGAGGCCGGGCGTCTGCTGGTCGCGCAGGGCGCGGTCGACGACGCCTACGTCGCCTCGATGCACGAGCGCGAGCGCTCCGTCTCGACCTACATGGGCAACCTGTTGGCGATCCCGCACGGCACCAACGAGGCCAAGGCGTCGATCCGCCGCACGGCCCTGTCGTTCGTGCGCTACGCCCACCCGGTCGACTGGAACGGCAGCGAGGTGAGGTTCGCGGTCGGCATCGCCGGTGCCGGGGACGACCACCTCACCCTGCTGGCCTCGCTCGCCCAGGTGTTCCTGGACGAGCAGCAGGTGGCTCGCCTCGAGGCGGCGACGTCGCCCGAGGAGGTGCAGGAGATCCTCTCGACCGTGCAGGCGCAGGCCTGACACAGCCCCTGAGGACTCACCTCCACAGAACCCCACGAGGGGTCGCTGCGACTGATCGCGGCGGCCCCTCGTGGTATGTCTGCGTCAGGCCACCGACGCAGGCCAGCGGTGCCGGCGCCACGCGTCCCAGGTCGCGAAGCCGGCGGGTGGCGCATCGATCGGCTCGCTGCCGTCGAGCTCACCCGGGGTGGGGACCTCCATGGCGGCAGCCCACTGCGTCAGCTCCTCGTCGGACATCGGCCAGGTGGTGCGTGGCTCCTCGGCCTGGCGTCGGTCCAGCCGTCGGCGCTGCTCCTCGCGCGCGAGCTCGACGTAGCGCAGCTCCACCGTCGCCCCACGATCGAAGGCCGCCTGCCGGAGTGCGGACCGCTCGTCCCGGCTCCACAGGCCGAAGTCGATGACGACGTCGACCCCGAGCTCCAGGGCGCGGAGCCCGATCTCGACGAGGCGGCCCTCGATGACGGCCTGGGCCTCCGGTGGGTTGTCGGGCCCGTAGAGGGCGTGCACCCACTCGTCCTTGGTGAGGCGGAGCGCCTGGTGCTCGACCTCGAGGGCGCGGGCCACCGTGGTCTTGCCGGTCCCGGGCAGCCCGACGGTCAGGTACAGGGTGGCCCGCCGCATCGTCACCGGCCGCGGCACAGCCGGATGAACGCGCCCAGCTGCAGCAGCTGCTCGGGGGTCTGCGGCGTGAGCTCGGTGAGTACGCTCGAGCGCACCACCACGGCGAGCCACTGGGCCCGCGAGATGGCGACGTTGAGCCGGTTGCGGTCCAGCAGGAAGTCGGCCCCGCGGGGCAGGTCGGCCAGGGCGGACGCGGTCATCGACATGATCGCCACGGGCGCCTCCTGGCCCTGGAACAGGTCGACCGTGCCGACCCGCACCTCGTCGAGGCCTGCGCGGTCCAGCGCCTCCCGCAGCGCGCCGACCTGTGCGTTGTAGGGCGCGACCACCACGAACCCGTCCTGCCCGAGCGGCTGCTCGTCACCGTCGGGCATAACGCGCCAGGGAGTCCCGAGCAGGCCCCGCACGACCTCGACGACCGCGTCGGCCTCCTCGGGCGAGGAGACGGAGTTGTCGTGGTGCTCGACCGTGACGACGCGCAGCCCGGGCTCGACGCCGCTCAGCGACCGGCCCAGGGTGACGGACTCCTCGGAGCGCAGACGCCCTGCGTAGGCCAGGTGCGAGATGGGCTCGCACACCGCCGGGTGCATCCGCCACGTGCGTTCGAGGAAGTACCCGAGCTCGGCGGGGAGGGTGTCGTGCCCGGCCGAGAGCCACCCGAGGGCGGACTCGTCGACGGGCTCGGGGTGGATGCCCTGGGACACCTGCGGCAGCTGCTGGGGGTCGCCGAGCAGCAGGAGCCGGGAGGTGCAGCGGGCCACGGCGAGGGTGTTGGCCAGGGAGTACTGGCCGGCCTCGTCGATGACCAGGACGTCCAGGTCGCCGTCGTCGACCGCGTTGAGGTTGCAGAAGTCCCACATCGTGCCGCCGACCACGCAGCCCCGGG
This sequence comes from Arsenicicoccus sp. UBA6765, assembly GCF_002453335.1. Taxonomy (NCBI): domain Bacteria; kingdom Bacillati; phylum Actinomycetota; class Actinomycetes; order Micrococcales; family Intrasporangiaceae; genus Arsenicicoccus; species Arsenicicoccus sp. UBA6765. The sequence continues at coordinate 7,546 of NZ_DKGR01000061.1, read as the reverse complement.
ATGCGGCCCGGTGCTCGTCGAGGAATCCCCGCACGGCGCGCGCGTCCTTGAGCGCCGTCCAGGAGGGGTCCTCGTGCTTGGTCTTGGGCTTGCAGACGTCATCGGCGGGGACGCCGACCTTGACGACTCTGTCGAGGACGTTCTCGACCACCGCGTGCGACTGGGCGACCACGCCCACCCGCCAGCCCAGCCGGACCAGAGCAGCGATGACGTGCGAGGCGACATAGGTCTTGCCGGTCCCTGGAGGTCCCTGCACCGCGAGGTAGGACCCGTCGAGCGCCGTGACGGCGGCCGTGATGGCGCCCACCGCGTCACCGTTCACCACGGGCGGCAGGCGGTCCAGCCCGCTGAGCCGGGGCGGCCGGCGACGCAGGACCTCGATGCCGGGGTGGGGCGGGAGCGCCGCGACCCCACCGGCCGCGTCCACCCGTGACGCCAGCGTCAGCAGCGCGTCCTGGATGGCCTTGACCATGGGGCCTGGTCCGACGGTCAGGGCCGCGGGCAGGTCGTCGTGCTCGTCAGCGCCCTTGGCGAGGCGTTCCTCGATGGTCAGGCGCAGCCGCCCGCCGGGGACCACCTCGGCCTCGGTGACCGCGAGGGTGCTGGTGGCTCCCATCGCTTCGGGGCTCGGCGCCTCGATGCTCACGGGGACGGGTGAGGGGTAGACGAGGAAACCGCCCCCCTCGCCCTTGCCGAAGGACATGCCCGGCTCGTGCCGACCCACCGCCGACAGCACCCGGCGGACGCTGCGCTTGCCGGGCGGCTTGCCCCAGTCCTCGACGACCTCGACGCGGTCCAGCACGACCGCGTCCCGCGAGGCGGGCCAGTCGTCGAGCGAGGACTGCAGCCGGTCGAAGTGCGCCCACCAGAAGGGCTTGCCCTCGCGCCGGTGGTAGTCGACGGCCGCGCCCACCATGGCGACCGCCTGGTCGTCCGCGTCGCGCTCGTCGGCCGGGCCCGCCAGCGCGAGGAGCCGGTCCACCACGACGGCGCCGGGATCGGCAGCCGGGGCGTCGCCCTCGGGCTCTACGTCGACCAGCGCTCCTTTGGGCGAGCGCTCCGTGGCGACGCCCGACTCGGCGAGCCGGTCGAGCAACCAGTCGCGCAGCCGCAGGGTAGAGACGCAGTCGTATTCGTTGTAGTCGGCGATGGACTGCAGCAGCCGGTCGGCCTCCTCGACGTCGCCGCGGGCCCGGGCCTCGGACCACCGGTGGTACTCGACGATGGAGTCGCCGGCCGTCGTGACCTCGCCACCGCGCAGGTCGTCGCCCATGTAGAGGGGCTCGAGCTTCTTGATGGAGTAGGACGGCTGCGAGACGCGCAGGGACCGCTTGACCACGGTGTAGAGGTCGACCAGGACGCCCTCCCGCAGCAGACGGTCGACGGCCTCCTCGCCGACACCGTGACGCCCGGCGAGGCGCAGCAGCGCCGTCCGCTCGTAGGCGGCGTAGTGGTAGATGTGCAGCCCCGGGTGGCGGGCCCGGCGCTCCTCGACGTAGGCGAGGAAGTCGATCAGCGCCTGCCGCTCTTCGCCTCGGTCGTGCGCCCAGAACGGCCGGAAGGTGCCGTCGGTCTCGACGACGCCGAAGAGGTACTCCAGGCCCTGGTCGCCCGCCTCGTCGCCGGCCCACATCGGGTCGCCCTCGAAGTCGAAGAAGATGTCGCCCTCGTCCGGGGCCGGGATCGCCCGGATCGCCTCGGGGGTGTGGACGTCGAACTCGACGGGCCGCGTCGAGCCGTCGGGCGGGCACTGCCGCACCTGCAGCCGTGCCTGCGCCCGCAGCTTGTCGAAGGTCGTCCGTGGCAGGTCCTCCACCGGCTCCTCGCACGCGGCGAGCTGGTCGATGGTGCTGATCCCGGCGGCGAGCAGCTTCTTGCGCTGCACCGCGCGGACACCCGCGACCTGCCAGACGTCGCGGGTGGCAGCCACCTCGGCGGCGCACACGTCGCAGGACCCGCAGGCCGTGATGCCGGGGGCGCCCCAGGCGACGGGCTCGGTGGCGGCCAGCCGGTCGGCGACCAGCGAGACGAGGTGGGCGCGGCGCTCGGCATACACCGCCTCGATCTCGGCCACCGGAAAGGTGGGCCGGGAACGGTCACCCAGCACGAGGGTCACCCGATCCGTCGGGTCGATGCCCCCACGGCGCAGCTGGTCGGCGTAGGCCGCCAGCTGCAGCAGCGCGGTGACCTTGGCGTGGCGCGCCAGCTTGGTGTCGTGCACCTCGTAGGCCGGATGCTCCGGGGTCCAGGAGTCGGCGCGCACGAGGAAGTCCGAGTAGCCGAGGAACTCCCCGTCGTAGAGGCAGCCCTGGTAGACCACGGGCACGCCCTCGCGCATCGCGGCGAAGGTCGCCTCCCGCGCCGCCCACAGCGCGATCGGCGTGGACCGCGGGTGCTCGATCCGGCGCACGCCCTCCGCGCCGTGCACGGCGAGCAGCCGCTCGAGCTCCACCTGCTCGTGCGCGTCACCGAGGGTCGCCAGCTGGTCCAGCATCGCGTCCGGTGCGGCCTCGGTGCGGGGCAGGCGCCCCAGCATCACGTCGAGCTGACGCAGCAACCCGAGCTCGCACGCCGATGCGCGAGACAGGTCCGTGGCGCTGATGACGATGCGTTCGCCGATCTGGTGCATGTCGACCCCCTTGGTCCTCTGCCAGGAACCTAGCAACGACCACCGACACACCCCCTCGGGGCATGAACCCGGACGTGTCGTCGTTGGCACGAAGACACCCCGAACGGAAAGGACTCCTCATGTCCCGCATCGCCGTCATCGGTGGCCACGGCAAGGTCGCCCTGCTCCTCGCCCCTCTCCTCGTCGCCGACGGCCACGAGGTCACCTCGATCATCCGCAACCCCGAGCACGCCGCCGACGTGGAGGCGACCGGTGCCACCGCGCGCGTCGCCGACGTCGAGCAGCTCGACACGGACGGCATCGCCGACGTGCTCCGCGGGCACGACGCGGTCGTCTGGTCCGCCGGCGCCGGCGGGGGAGACCCCGAGCGGACGTATGCCGTCGACCGCGACGCCGCGATCCGCTCGATGGACGCGGCCGGCCAGGCCGGCGTCCAGCGCTACGTGATGGTGAGCTACCACGGGGCCGGCCAGGACCACGGGGTGGACCCCGACGACGCCTTCCACGCGTACGCGCAGGCCAAGGCCGACGCCGACACCTACCTCAAGCGCACCGACCTCGCGTGGACGATCCTCGGGCCGAGCCGGCTCTCCCAGGACCCGGGCAGCGGTCGCATCGCCACCCCTGGCGTCAAGGACGCGGCCGTGTCGCGCGCCAACGTCGCCGCGGTGATCGTCGCGACGGTCGACCGGTCCGGCCTCACGGGCCAGACGATCGAGTTCAACGACGGCGACACCCCCATCGCGGAGGCGCTGGCCGACCTCGGCTGAGACCGAGCGAGATCGAACGAGATCGAGGCTCAGACCCTCCTAAACAGTGCACAACGCCGAGTTCCTGCCCGATATCGGGCAGGAACTTGTCGTATGACATCCCTCCGCCTCACGATCATCCTGTGCACGACCCCGACATCGTCGATCGCGTCGCCGCCTCGACCGGCCTGAGCCGCTCCGAGGCCGAGCGCGTCGTCGACGACGTCGTGGCCTGGCACCGGGAGAGCGTCGAGGACTACGTCCGCCGCCGCCACGCCCACCTCAAGACCTACGGCACCCGCAACGCCGAGGCGTTCGCCATCATCGCGGACGAGCTGCGATCGCGGGTCGTCGCGGCGCCCGAGCTGTCCGAGCGACAGCTGCGGCGCATCATCTACGGCTGACCAGGAGATCACCCATGTGCGGCATCGTCGGATACATCGGATCCCAGCCCGCGGCACCCCTTCTCGTCGAGGGGCTGCAGCGGCTGGAGTACCGCGGCTACGACTCGGCCGGCCTCGCCGTGCTCGGTATGACGGGAACCACGGTGGTGCGCACCGTCGGTCGCGTCCGCGGGCTCGAGGCTGCGCTGCCCAAGCGGCTCGCCGGCAAGGTCGGCATCGGCCACACCCGGTGGGCGACCCACGGACCCGCGGCCGAGCGCAACGCCCACCCGCACCGCAGCGAGGACGGTCGGATCTCGGTGGTGCACAACGGGATCATCGACAACGCCACCGCGCTGCGCGCCCAGCTCACCTCTGCCGGGGTGGAGCTCGCCAGCGACACCGACACCGAGGTCGTCGCCCACCTCGTCGCCTGCTCCGGCGCCGACACCCTCGAGGGCGCCGTGCTGGAGGCCCTCGACCGCATTACCGGCACCTACGCGCTCGCCGTGGTCGACGAGCGTCACCCGGACCGGATCGTGGTGGCCCGCAACGGCTCTCCGCTGATCATCGGCGTGGGGGACGGCGAGATGTTCCTGGCCTCGGACGTGGCAGCCCTGGTCCGTCATACGACCTCCGTGGTGCACCTCGACGACGGCGAGCTGGCGACCATCACCGCCACGGGCTTTCGCACGTTCACGGCCGACGGCGAGGACACCGGGCGCACGCCCGTCGAGATCGCCGTCGCCGCAGAGGATCTCGAGCTGGCCGGGCACGAGCACTACATGCGCAAGGAGATGCTCGAGCAGCCCGACAGCGCCGAGGCCGTCATCCGTGGCCGGCTCGACGAGCGCTTCGGCACCGCCCGGCTCGACGGCCTCAACCTCGCCCCGCGCGAGCTGCGCGGGTTCCGGCGCGTCAAGATCCTCGGCTGCGGATCCGCCTACTACGTGGGGCAGCTCGGCGCCCAGCTGCTCGAGGAGCTCGCCCGCGTCCCCGCCGACGCCGAGGCCGCCTCCGAGTTCCGCTACCGCAACCCCGTGATCGAGCCGGACACGCTCTACGTCGTCGTGTCGCAGAGCGGCGAGACCGCCGACACGGCCTTTGCCGTGCAGGAGGTCAAGCGCAAGGGCGGCCAGGTCGTCGCCCTCGTCAACGTCGTCGGCTCGACCATCGCCCGCGAGGTCGACGGTGGCATCTACCTGCACGCCGGACCCGAGATCGCGGTCGCCTCGACCAAGGCGCTCACCAACATGGCCATGGCCTTCGCGATGCTGGCGCTGCTCATCGGGCGCGTGCACGACCTGTCGGTCGCTGACGGCAAGCGAATCATCAACGGACTCAAGGCGATCCCCGCGCAGATCCGCGAGATCCTCGACCAGGAGGGCGAGATCGCCGAGCTCGCCCGCGAGATCGCCGGCTCCCAGAGCGCGTTCTACATCGGACGCGTGCGCGGCTTCCCGGTCGCGCGCGAGGGCGCGCAGAAGCTCAAGGAGGTCAGCTACATCCACGCCGAGGCCTACCAGACCTCCGAGCTCAAGCACGGCCCGCTGGCCCTGATCGACGAGTCCATGCCCACCGTCGCGATCATCCCCGACGACGACCTCACCGACCGCAACGTGGCCGCGGCCGAGCAGGTGCTGGCGCGCAAGGGCCCGCTCGTCGCCATCACCCACCCCGGAGTCGACCTGTCCCACCTCGGGATCCGCTCGATCGTCGTGCCTCGCAACGAGCCCGAGCTCGACCCGATCCTGCTGACCATCCCCACGCAGCTCATCGCCTACCACGCGGCCCTCGCGCTCGGCCACGACATCGACAAGCCGCGCAACCTGGCCAAGTCCGTCACCGTCGAGTGACGGCGCGGGGTCGTCTTGGCCGGCTGCCCCCGTCGCGAGCTCCATCCGCCGTCTGCGGCTGCGGCCCCGGTCTCGTGCTGCAGCCCGAGACCGGCGCCAGCGAGCAAGACGGTGGACAGGGCGCCAGACGCCACGTCGTGGACGCCCACCTCCGAGCGGCCCGGCGCGCCAGGTAGCGTCGCCGCATGAGCTCGACCTCCCTCCTGATCCACGACGTGCGCCCGGTCGGCCTCGACGGGCCCGCCGGCAGGGCGGCGTCGCTGTCGCGAGGCGAACCTGTCGAGCCGGTCGAGCCTGTTGACGTCTTGGTGATCGACGGGGTGATCCGCGAGGTCGGCCCACGCCTGACGGGTCGCGCGGGCCGAGGCGTCGACGTGCTCGACGCCGGTGGCCGCTTCGGCATACCGGGCCTGTGGGACCAGCACGTCCACCTCGACCAGTGGGCGCTGCAGCAGGTGCGGCTCGACACGACGCTCGCCACGGGGCCGGGCGACGTCGTCGAGCTGGTGCGCCGCCGGGTCGCGGAGCTCGGGACGGCCGACCGGACCAGCGTGGTCCAGGGCTGGGGACATCGCTCGTCGACCTGGGCCGGGGCTCGCACCGCCGCCGCGCTGGACGACGTCAGCGGCGAGCACCCGGTCGTCCTCATCAGTGGTGACGCCCATCACGGGTGGATGAACTCCGTTGCGCTGCAACGACTGGGCTTCCCGACCGGGGCTGGCGCGGGCGTGGTGGAGGAAGGGCCCTGGTTCGCGGCCTACGGGCGTCTGGGGGCGACCTTCGGGCCCGACCCGCACCTCGACGACGGACTTCGGACCGTGCTGCGATCGGCCGCCGAGCTCGGCGTCGTCGGTGTCGTGGACTTCGAGTTCGGCGGGGCGCTGGGGTCGTGGCCGGGCCGGGTGGCCGCGGGGCTGGACACGCTGAGGGTGCGGGCATCGACCTACGAGGACGGCCTGGCCGACGTGCTCGCCCGCGGTCTGCGCACCGGGGACTCGCTGGACGCGACCGGACTGGTCACCATGGGCCAGCTCAAGCTCATCTCCGACGGCTCGCTCAACACCCGTACGGCGCACTGCTGCTCGCCCTACCTCGACGGGACCGGACGCGGCGCGCAGAACTACTCGGCCGAGCAGCTGGTGGAGCTCCTCGGCCAGGCCGCCCGGGCGGGGCTCGAGTGCGCCGTGCACGCCATCGGGGACGCCGCGGTCGAGATCGCCCTCGACGCCTTCGCGGCGACGCGGGCACACGGCTCGATCGAGCACGCCCAGCTCGTGCGGTGGCCCGACGTGCCTCGGCTCGCGGCGCTGGGCCTGCGCGCCAGCGTCCAGCCCGCGCACCTGCTCGACGACCGCGACGTGAGCGACGGCTGCTGGGCCGACCGGACCGAACGCTGCTTCGTGCTGCGGTCGATGCTCGACGCCGGCATCGGGCTGGCCCTCGGGTCCGACGCCCCCGTGTCCCCGCTCGACCCCTGGCTCGCGATGGCTGCCGCGGTCCACCGTTCCGGCGATGACCGCGCGCCGTGGCACCCGGAGCAGGCCATCTCCGTGCGTGAGGCGCTCGCCGCCTCGGTCGACGGTCAGCGGCTCGTGCCCGGATCACGCGGCGACGTCGTTCTGCTCGACACGGACCCCCTTGCCCTGCAGGGGGACTCGCGCGAGGTTGCGCACGGGCTGCGGCGGATGCGCGCCGGCGCCACGATCGTCGCCGGCCGCCTGGTCCACGGCCTCTGAGCCGTATGCCGCGCGCACTGCCGCGTGCACAACTGCTGCACTACCGCGCACGCATACCGCGAATTCCGTTGTGGCACAGCGCGCGAGTGCCGCGACGCAGCCGGATGTGCAGCAGTTGATCGCGGGTAGCGCTCCAGCACCAGCCACCCAGCACCTCGGTAGCCACGAGGCGGATAGAGCCCCGTTGAGTGGT
>NZ_DKGR01000055.1:7327-38942 GCF_002453335.1 Arsenicicoccus sp. UBA6765 | reverse complement strand
ACTTTAAGAGACACGCCCTAGCTCAGGCTGATGTGACTACCTGAGGTAGGTCAGCGGCGGCGGCGGGCGGTGCCGAACAGCGAGCGCGTGATCTCGCGGCCGATCTGCGTGCCGGCGGACCGCAGCATCGACCGGAACGCCGAGGACTGCACGACCTGCTCGACGAGGCCGGGGTCGTCCTTCTCCGGCTTCTGGGGCTGCTCCGCCGGGGCAGGAGCGGGCGCGGGAGCCGGCGACGGGGCCGGCGCGGACGCCTGCTGGGCCGCCGTCAGCTTCTCGTACGCCGACTCGCGGTCCTGCGCCGCGGCGTAGCGCGCCGTCAGCGGCGACGCCGCCACCAGCCGGTCCAGCTCGGCGTCCGGGGTGGGGGCCATCAGCGACTGCGGCGCACGCATCCGGGTCCAGGCCACGGGCGTCGGCGCGCCGGTCTCGGACAGCACGGTGACGACGGCCTCGCCGGTGCCGAGCTGGGTCAGCAGCGCCTGCAGGTCGTAGCCCGAGCGCGGGTAGGTGGAGACCGCCGCCTTGAGCGCCTTGGCGTCGTCCGGGGTGAAGGCGCGCAGCGCGTGCTGCACGCGGTTGCCGAGCTGGCCGAGCACGCCGGCGGGGACGTCCTTGGGCGACTGGGTCACGAAGAAGACGCCGACGCCCTTGGACCGGATCAGCCGGACGGTCTGCTCGATCGCGTCGAGGAAGGCGTCCGACGCGTCGTCGAAGAGCAGGTGCGCCTCGTCGAAGAAGAACACGAGCTTGGGCTTGTCGACGTCGCCGACCTCGGGCAGGTCGTGGAACAGGTCGGCGAGGAGCCACATGAGGAAGGTGGAGAACAGCGCCGGGCGGTCCTGGACGGCGGGCAGCTCGAGGCAGGAGATGACGCCTCGACCGTCGGCCCCGACCTGCAGCAGGTCGGCGGTGTCGAACTCCGGCATACCGAAGAACGCTGCGGCGCCTTGGTTCTCGAAGGTCACGAGCTCGCGCAGGATGACGCCGGCGGTCGCCTTGGACAGCCCGCCGATGGTCTTGAGCTCGGCCTTGCCCTCGTCGCTGGTGAGGTGCGTGATGACCTCGCGCAGGTCCTTGAGGTCGTCGAGCAGCAGGCCCTTGGTGTCGGCGTAGTGGAAGATCAGCCCGAGGCTGGACTCCTGGGTGTCGTTGAGCCCCAGCACCTTCGACAGCAGGGTGGGACCGAAGCTCGTGATCGTCGAGCGGATCGGGGTGCCCTTGCCGAGCCCGCCGAGCGTGAGCAGCTGGGTGGGGAAGCCCGTGGCCTCCCAGGTCTGACCGACGTCCGTGGCCCTCGAGGCGAGCCTGTCGTTGCTGACGCCGGGGGACGCGAGCCCCGACAGGTCACCCTTGATGTCGGCGAGGAAGACGGGCACTCCCCCGGTGGACAGCTGCTCGGCCATCAGCTGCAGCGTCTTGGTCTTGCCGGTGCCGGTGGCGCCCGCGACGAGACCGTGGCGGTTCATCACGGCGAGCGGGATGCGCACGGGCACGTCCGGGTGGGCGGTGCCGTCGACGACGGCCGCGCCGAAGTCCAGGGCGGGGCCCTCGAAGGCATAGCCGGAACGGATCTGGTCGAGCTGCGAGGTCGAGTCGGTCACGCGTCCGACGATAGCGGTGACTGGGTCGCCTGGCCCTGATCCGCGCGGCAGCCGTGGTGCACGCCTGGTGCGCCGACCAGCGCGCACCATCCAGCGCGCGGCAACTCCCGTGCGCCGCGGACGGACAACTAGACTACGGAGCGTGATCTTCAAGGCCATCGGTGAGGCCCGCCCCTATCCCGAGCACGCCAAGGTGACGACCCGCGACTGGGCCGGCGTGGCGCCGAGCCTGGTCCGCCTGGACCAGCTGGTCACGACGCGGTCCACCCTCGACCTGCGCCAGCTGCTGTCCGAGGACTCCACGTTCTACGGCGACCTGTTCGCGCACGTCGTCAAGTGGCAGGGCACGCTCTATCTCGAGGACGGGCTGCACCGTGCTCTGCGCGCCGCCCTCCAGCAGCGCCCGCACCTGCACGCGCGGGTCCTCAACCTCGACGCCCCCGGCGCTCCGGTCGGCGAGCCGCTGCGCGAGCTCTAGCCTGGAGGGCGTGACCCACAGCTTCGAGCCCACCCCCGAGACCCCCTTCGAGCACCCGTCGTGGTCGGTGAACGCCACGATCTACCAGATCAACACGAGACACTTCACGCCCGAGGGCACCCTGCGGGCCGCCATGGGACATTTGCCGCGGCTGGCGGAGCTGGGCGTCGGGATCCTGTGGTTGATGCCGGTCCACGAGATCGGCGAGGTCAACCGCAAGGGTGGGCTCGGCTCCCCCTACGCGGTGCGCGACTACTACTCCGTGAGCGCCGAGCTGGGCACGGTGGAGGACCTCAAGGACTTCGTCGCCACGGCGCACGACCTCGGCCTCAAGGTCATCCTGGACTGGGTCGCCAACCACACCGCCTGGGACAACGTGCTCATCGAGCAGCACCCAGAGTGGTACTCCCGGGACTGGAAGGGCGACTTCCGCCCCACCCCGTGGTGGGACTGGGACGACATCATCGACCTGGACTACTCCCACGCCGAGCTGCGCGAGTGGATGACCGAGGCCATGGCCTGGTGGGTGCGCGAGGTCGACGTCGACGGCTACCGCTGCGACGTCGCCGGGATGGTGCCGACGGACTTCTGGGAGACGGTCCGCGCGGTGCTCGACGAGATCAAACCCGTCTTCCTCCTCGCCGAGTGGGAGGCGCGCGACCTGCACCACCGTGCCTTCGACATGACCTACGGCTGGAGCTGGAACGACGCGCTGCACAAGATCGCCCACGGCAAGGCCGACCTGGAGGCGCTGCGCGTCTACTACGCGTGGGACGCCAAGGCCTACCAGCGCGACTCCATCCGCATGCTGTTCGTCTCCAACCACGACAAGAACGCGTGGGAGGGGACGGAGTACGAGCAGTTCGGCAACGCCCTCGAGGCCGCGATCGTGCTCTCGGTGGCCAGCAAGGGGATGCCGCTGATCCACAACGGTCAGGAGGCGGGCATGGACAAGCGGCTCTCCTTCTTCGACAAGGACGAGATCGTCTGGGCCGAGCACCCGATGCGCGACCTCTACGCCCGGCTGATCCGGCTGCGGCGCGACACCCGCGCGCTCTGGAGCGGCAAGCACGGCGCCCCGATGGTGCCGGTGCCCACGACGGCGGACGACCGGGTGCTGGCGTTCGTGCGCCAGGACGACGACACCAAGGTCTTCGCGGCCTTCAACCTGTCCCCCGAGCCGGTCTCGGTGGCCTTCCGCGAGTCCCCCGCGCCGGGCCACTACCGCGACTTCTTCGCGCCCGACGGGTCCGACGGCTCCGACGGGTCCGACGAGCAGACCGTCGAGATCGTGGAGGGTGAGCCCGTGGAGCTGGGGCCCTGGGACTACCGCCTGCTCCTCGGCTGACGGTTGACGGCCGTATGACGAGCGCCCGGCGTCATACGGCCGTCAGCGGGCCGCGCGAGGCCGGTAGGTGACCGTCGTCGACGACGAGGTGGCCGCCGACGTCCCCAGGAAGCGGACGGTCACGGAGGTCGTGCTGCGCACGGTGAAGCTCGTCGGCACCCGACCGGCGGCGTCGGTGCGGCGGTCCGAGCACTGCAGCCGGCCGCGCAGGTGCGACATCGCCCAGCAGGTGCGGACGGGCGCGTTGGCGAGGACGGAGCCGTTGACCGTGCGGGCGGTCACCGTGCCGGTGGCCATGGTGCCGACGACCGGGGCCCACGAGCGCACGCCCGACCAGGTGAGTGCCGCGGGGCAGGCCTTGACCGTGCAGAGCGCCTTGTTGGGGTCGAGGAGGCCGGCGCCGTACGTGTTGTCTCGGCCCCGCGTGCCGAGATCGGCCGCGGTGCGGCTCAGCAGCGCCTGCACCTGCGAGGTGGTCAGCGTGGGCCGAGCCGCCTTGAGACCGGCGACCGCGGCCGACACGGCGGGCGCGGCCATGGAGGTGCCGCTCATCCGGACGTAGCCCGAGCGGACCATGGCCCGGGGATAGGTCGAGACGATGCGGTCGCCGGGGGCCGCGATGTCGACGTAGGACCCGGTGTTGGAGTACGGCGCCGCTCGTCGGGCGCTGGTGGTGGCAGCCACGCCGATGACGTTGGCGTACGCCGCCGGGTAGGTCACCGGGTTGCCCTGGGCCCGCTCGTTGCCGGCGGCCGCGACGACCACCGCCCCCTTGGCGTTGGCGTACTGGACGGCCTTGTCCACCGCGGCGTCGCGGGTGCCGCCGAGGGACAGGTTGATGACCTTGGCGCCGCGGTTGGCGGCGTGGATGATGCCGCGGGCGATGTCGGACGACCACCCCTCACCGTTGGCGTCGAGCACCCTGATCGGCATGATGCGCGTGCCGGGCGCGAGACCCGCGATGCCCAGACGGTTGTGCGCGACGGCCGCGATGATGCCGGCGACGTGCGTGCCGTGCCCGTCGAGGTCGACAGCGCCGGCGCCCCGGGTCCCGCCCGCCGAGGGCTCGAGGAACTGCGCGCCCGGCACGAGCACCCCGCGCAGGTCGGGGTGGCTGCCGTCCACCCCTGTGTCGACGACGGCGACCGTGACGCCGGTGGTGCTCACCCGTGCGTGGAAGGTCTCGCCGCCGAGGGCGCTGAGGCTCCACTGCTGGGGGCGCAGCGGATCGTTGTATGCCGTCGCGCGCACCCTCGTGTCCACGGTGACGGCCACGGCGCCGGGCGTGTCCTGGGCGCGGTCGACGGCGCCGACGGCCTGGGCTGCCGGGACGGTCGCCGTGCTGATGACGGGCTGGCCGGAGACGACCCGGGTCGTGACGACGCGGATCCGCGAGGCGCCGGTGGCGAGCGCCGGGGCGGCCACGGCGCCGGGGGCGCTGGTGACCGAGGTGGTGCGGGCCGCCCACCCCTGCGGTCGACCCTCCGCCGGAGCCAGGGCCGGACCCGGAGCGGGAGCCGGACCCGGAGCGAACGGTCGGGCCCAGGTCGCGTGCGCGGACGCCCCAGCGGCGACGGCGGGGGCGACGCCCGAGGCATGGACGGCGACGGGGCTGCCGACCGCCGGCGCGAGGGCGGCGAGGGCGACGATCACGACGCCGGCGCGAGCACGGGTCTGCATGGTGGAGGGGTCCTTCGACGAGGGCACGGGAGCAGGGTTCGCACCACGCGGTCACAGAACGTTACGTCGCCTGACCATGCGTCACACCGCGGATGGTATCAGCGTGACGCGTTCGACGCCGAAGCCCACCCGTTCGGCGCAACCCGTCAGGCGGGCCCGCCCGCCCAGGGGAAGCGAGGGTCCCGCCGCTCGGTGAACGCCAGCACACCCTCCGCCAGCTCGCCGGACGCGATCGTCTCGCGATAGCGCGCCCGCGCCGCGGGCTCCGGGTCCTCGCCGTCGAGCAGCAGCCGCACCGTCTCCTTGACCGCCGCGATCGTGAGCTGCGAGCGGCTGCACAGCTCGTCGGTCAGCCCCGCGACCGCGTCGTCCAGCTCGCCCGGCCCGGTCAGCACGTCGACCAGGCCCACCCGGTGCGCCTCGACCGCGTCGATCAGGCCGGCGGTCAGGAGCAGCCGCCGGGTCGTCGCCGGTCCGACCAGGTCCAGCAGGGTCCGTATGCCGGTCGGCGCGTAGGCCACCCCCAGCCGGGCGGGCGTCACCCCGAACCGCGCACCCTCCTCGGCCACCCGCAGGTCGCACGACGCGGCGAGCTCCAGCCCGCCCCCGATGCAGCTGCCCCGCACGGCGGCCACCGTCGGCTTGGGGCAGTCCAGCAGGGCCCGCTGGGCGGCGAGGTCCGCCTCGCGGACCGGCACCATCGGATCGGCCGGGTCAGGGCCCGACAGCAGGTCGCCGATGTCGGCACCGGCGCAGTAGTGGTCCCCGGCTCCCACGACCACCACGACCCGGACCGCCGGGTCCTCGACCAGGTCCCCCAGGACCTGCGGAAACCCTCGCCACATCTCGAGGCTCATCGCGTTTCGCTTGGCGGGACGGTCCAGGACGAGGCGGGCGACCCCGCCGTCGACATACGTGCTGAGCCCCTCGACGGTCGTCATGGCACCACCCCACCACAGGACCGGCCCGAGGGACGCACCTCCCCCGCCGGTCAACTACCCTGGAGCGATGCCGTCACGCAGGTCCTTCCTTCGCCTGACGGCCTTCGGGATCCTCGTGATCGCCCTCGTCACCCTCCTCACCCCGCTGCTGCGCCCGCGCACCGAGCCCGTGGCGCAGCCCGGCCCCCTCGTGGTCGTCTCGATGCCCACCCTGCGCTGGGCCGACGTCGACGAGCGCCGCACCCCCACCCTGGACCGGCTCGCCGACGACGCCGCCATCGGCAACCTCGCCACCCACGCCGTGGCCGGGCACAGCTGCTCCGGGTCGGTCTGGGCCACCCTGTCGTCCGGGTTCCGCGTCTCCCTCGACGACGGCACGCCCGAGGCACCGGCAAGCGGTCCCGTCGTGCCCTGCCCACCGATCCCCCGCCCGGTCCCGACCGGCGGCCTCGGCGAGCTGGGCGGCCCGGCGCGCTTCCCGGACTTCCCGCGCTGGCGGGCCGAGCTGCTGGCCCAGCCCGTGCCCGCCGAGCTCGGCCTCCTCGGCACGCAGCTGCTCGAGCGGCGCCAGTGCATCGCCGCGGCCGGGGCTGGAGCGGCGGTCGGGGCGGTGCGCAAGGACGGCACCGTGGCGTCGTACGAGCCCGACCCCCGGCGCGCCGACCTGCGGCGCTGCCCCATCACCTTCGTGTCCTTCGACGGCGTCGACGACGCCGGGCTGGCGCGGATCATCGACCGGCTGCCGCGCGAGGCGACCCTGGTCGTCACGGGGCACGCCGACGACCAGGCGCCCGAGTCGTTGCGCGCGGTCCTGATGAGGGGCCCCGGCATCCCCGAGGGGCGGCTGACGTCGGCCTCGTCGCGCCAGCCCGGGCTGATCCGCACCACCGACCTCACCGCCCTGGTGACCTCGCGCGTCTCGGCGCTGCCCGGCACGAGCTACGAGGGTCGCATCCCCGTGGTGCTGCCCGGGGCGAGCGGCGACGACGTGCGCGCCGAGCTGGCCGGCACCGCCCGGGCCCTGGACGTGCAGCACCACCTCGTGCGGCCGTTCTTCACGACCTACGTCCTGGTCTCGCTCTTCACCATCGGCGTCATCCTGCTCGTGCTGCAGCGGGACCGCAGCCGGGGCCAGACGATCCGTCGGTCCTCGGCCGGGCGGGCCCTGCGCATCGCCTCCGCCGCGGTGGCCGCCGTCCCCGTCTCGACCTTCCTCGCCGGACTGGTGCCGTGGTGGCGGTGGGACCACCCGACCATGGGCCTGGTGATCTCGGTGCTGGGGTGGGCGGCGGCGCTCGCCGCCGTCGCGCTGCGGGGACCCTGGCGGAGCCGTCGAGCCGGCCCCGCGGGATTCCTCGCGGCGACGACGGCTCTCGTCCTCGCCGTCGACCTCGTGCTCGGCGGTCACCTGCAGCTGATGACCATGATGGGGTTGCAGCCCGTCTACGGCGGGCGCCTGCACGGGCTCGGCAACGTCGGGTTCGCCCTCACGGCCAGCGGAGCCCTGCTCGCCGCCTCCCTGCTCACGGGGCGCCTGTCCCGCCGCGACCCCAGCCGGGCGGCCCGGGTGATCGCGGCCATGGGCATCGTCACGGTCGCGGTCGACGGGCACTACGCCCTCGGGGACGAGGCCGGCGGGTCCCTGGCGCTGGTCTGGGGCTTCGGCTACCTCGCCCTCAAGGCCTCGGGGCGACGCACGACCTGGCGGGGCGTGGCCCTGATCGCGGCCCTCAGCGCCTTCACCGCGCTGGTCATGGCGACCCTCGACATGCTGCGACCGCGCTACGAGCGCAGCCACATCGGTGACTTCCTCGCCACCCTGATCGAGACCGGCGACCTCACCTCGGTCGTGCGCAGCACCTTCGTCAACAACTGGTCCATGCTCACCTCGCAGTGGGTCAACCTCGGCGTGCCCGTCCTGCTCCTCCTCGCCGCCTGGGCCGCCCGCCGCCCGCTCTCCTCGCTCGGGCGCCCCCTCACCCGTCTCGAGCGCCAGATCCCCCTGCTGCGCATCGGCTTCACCGCCATCGTGCTCTGCTGGATCGTCGGCTTCCTCACCAACGACTCCGGCACCTCGATCCCGCCCGCCGGCTCGATCCTGATCGTGCCGCTGGTCGTGCTGATGACCGCCTGCGCGCCCCAGCCCCCGGCCGACCACGCGCCTGGCCACGCCCCGGATCGCGCGGCGGACGCAGCAGCCTCCTGAGGGGAGCCACCGCCCCCGCTCACCCTGGGTCTTCTGCCAGGCGGAAGGGCTCTGGCCCCCGCGTCGTGGCCTCTGTCACTGTGGGGCTCCCTGCCAGGAATCCTGGCAACTAGACGGAGGTCCCCCAACGTGTCAGAGTCGACTCGCTTTGATGAGGATCCGCGCCAGATCCTCGCCAAGGGCCGGATAGGCGGGCGGCAGTACCTCGCCGTCGCCATCGCGACCACCCTCAACGCCCTCGACGGCTTCGACGTCCTGTCCATCAGCTTCGCCTCGCCCGGCATCGCCAAGGAGTGGGGCGTCAGCCGGGCCGCGCTCGGCCTGGTCCTGTCGATGGAGCTCATCGGCATGGCGGTCGGCTCGATCATCCTCGGCAACATCGCCGACCGGATCGGTCGCCGCAAGACGCTGATGGTCTCGCTCGTCATCATGGGCCTCGGGATGTATCTCGCGACGCATGCCACCGGCGTCGTGGTCCTCTCGGCATACCGGCTGCTCACCGGCCTCGGCATCGGGGGCATGCTCGCGGTGACCAACGCCGTCGTCGCCGAGTTCTCCAACGCCAAGCTCAAGAGCATGTTCGTCGCGATCATGTCCGCGGGATACCCGGTCGGCGCCATCGTCGGAGGCTCGATCGCCTCCGGCCTGCTCGCCTCCACGGGCGACTGGCGCTCGGTCTTCTACTTCGGAGTCGTCATGTCCGTCGTGATGCTCCCGGTCGTGTACTTCGTCCTGCCGGAGTCGGTCGGCTACCTCGTCCAGAAGCGTCCGCACGGCGCGCTGGAGCGGATCAACGACACGATGACCAAGCTCGGTCACCGCACCGTCGCGAGCCTGCCCCCGATGACCGCCGACGAGCCGCGCACCTCGGTCAAGCAGCTCTTCTCCGGCGGCCTCGGCCGGATCACGATCCTGCTGACCGCGGCCTACTTCGCCCACATCATGACCTTCTACTTCATCCTCAAGTGGGTCCCCAAGATCGTCGTCGACATGGGCTTCTCGCCCGCGTCCGCCGGTGGCGTCCTGGTGTGGGCCAACGTCGGTGGCCTCATCGGCGCCCTGACGCTCAGCTTCCTGTCGGTCCGGCTCTCGACCCGCCTGCTGGTCATCGGCGCCATGCTGGCGTCCACCGCGGCCGTCATCTTCTTCGGCCACGGCGCCGACGGTCTCGCCGGGCTGTCCTTCCTCGCGGCCCTCGGTGGCTTCTTCACCAACGGCGCCGTCTCCGGGCTCTACGCCCTCGTCGCGCACTCGTTCCCGTCGGCGGTCCGCGCCGGCGGCACTGGCTTCGTGATCGGTGTCGGCCGCGCCGGCGCCGCGCTGGGTCCCGTCCTCGCCGGCCTGCTCTTCCAGAGCGGCATGGGCCTGCAGGGCGTGGCCATCGCCATGGCCATGGGCTCGATCATCGGCGCGGTCTGCCTGCTGGGCCTGCGCACCACCCGGGAGTCCGCCCTCTGATGCTGCGGCCCTGAGGGACCGGCCGCAGGACCGGCCCTCGGCGTTCGGCCCTGTGGCTGGGCGGCAGCACCGACAACGCACAAGACTGATGACCGGCCGGCACCACCGGCCAGGAGACGAAGGAGTCCCGCATGTCCGTCACCGAGCACACGTCTGTCGCCCAGCCCGCCGGCAACCCGGGCCCGGCCACCGCCAAGATCCTGTCCTTCCCCCTCAACACCTGGTACGTCGCCGCGTGGGACCACGAGGTCACCAACAAGGCACCGCTGTCGCGCCGCGTCTGCGACAAGCCCCTCGCGCTCTGGCGGACCACGGACGGCCGCGTGGTGGTGCTGGCCGACGCGTGCTGGCACCGCCTCGCCCCGCTCAGCCACGGCGCCGTGGTCGGGGACGAGATCCAGTGCCCCTACCACGGGATGCGCTACGACGCGGCGGGCCGCTGCACCCACATGCCGGCGCAGCGGACGATCAACCCGAGCGCCGCGGTCCCGTCATACCCCGCCGTGGAGCGCTATCGCTTCATCTGGGTCTGGCTCGGCGACCCGGACCTGGCCGACCCGGACACCATCCCCGACATGCACCAGATGACCTCCCCGGAGTGGGCGGGCGACGGCGAGACGATCCACGCCGACTGCAACTACCAGCTCGTCGTCGACAACCTCATGGACCTCACCCACGAGGAGTTCGTCCACTCGTCGTCGATCGGGCAGGAGGAGCTGAGCGAGGCCGGCTTCGACACCACCCACACGGACACCACCGTCACGGTGACGCGGCACATGAGCGACATCGACCCGCCGCCGTTCTGGCTCAAGAACATGAACGACAAGTTCCCCGGGTTCTCCGGCAAGGTCGACCGCTGGCAGATCATCCACTTCCAGGCGCCGTCGACGGTGTGCATCGACGTGGGCGTCGCCAAGGCCGGCACCGGGGCGGCCGAGGGTGACCGCAGCGAGGGCGTCAACGGCTATGTCATGAACACCATGACCCCCGAGACCGACCGCACGAGCCACTACTTCTGGGCCTTCGTGCGCAACTACCGCCTCGAGAGCCAGACGATCACGACCCAGCTCCGCAACGGGGTGCACGGCGTCTTCGGCGAGGACGAGGTCATGCTCAAGGCGCAGCAGGAGGCCATCGACGCCAACCCCGAGCACGAGTTCTACAGCCTCAACATCGACATGGGTGGCATGTGGGCCCGCCGCATCATCGAGCGCATGCTCGCCGCGGAGGGACGAGGCTGATGGCGGTCGACCAGGTCGCCCACTGGCAGGAGGTCGACGTCGTCGAGGTCGACGACGCGGCCGACGGGATCCGTCGGGTGGTCCTGCGGTATGCCGAGCCGCAGGTCGCCCGCCCCGGGGCGCACGTCGACGTCCGGGTCCCCACACCGGACCGCGGCACCCTCACGCGCTCCTACAGCGTCGTCGAGTCGCTGGACGGCGGTCGCCGCCTCGCCCTGTCGGTCCACCGGTCGGCGGCCAGCCGCGGTGGCTCGGTCGCCATGCACGCCCTCGTCCCGGGTGACCGGCTGCGGGCCACCCAGCCCCTGCAGAACTTCCCCCTGGGGGTGGGTGCGAGCCGGTATGTCGTCCTCGCGGGCGGCATCGGCATCACGGCCGTCCTGAGCATGGCACGTGCCCTCAGGGCCCGCCGGTCCGACTACGACGTCCACTACGTCGGCCGCACCCGCGCCGCCATGGCCTACGTCGACCAGCTCGCCGCCGAGCACGGTGACCGCGTCCGCCTCGCCGTCGACGCCGAGGGCACGCCGCTGGACGTCGAGGGCCTGCTCGACGACATCGCCGGCGACGAGCGGGCCGCGTCCACCGAGCTCTACATGTGCGGACCGATCCGGCTGATGGACGCCGTGCGGCGCGGGTGGGAGCGCCGCGGGCTGCCGGTGACCAACCTGCGCTTCGAGACCTTCGGCAACTCAGGGTCCTGGGCCCCGCAGGACTTCGTCGTCCGCGTCCCCGCGGCCGGGGTCGAGGTGCGGGTCGACGCCAGCACGACGATGCTCGAGGCCCTGGAGCGGGCGGGCGTCGACATGATGTGGGACTGCCGCAAGGGCGAGTGCGGCCTGTGCCAGGTCAAGGTGACCGCCCTGGACGGCCAGGTCGACCACCGCGACGTCTTCCTCTCCGCCGACGAGAAGGCCGGCGACGACCGCCTCTGCGCCTGCGTCTCCCGCGCCGTCGCCCACGGCACCCCCCGGATCGGGGACACGGACGAGCCGGACGACGCGCCGCCGCGCTCGCCCGAGCGGCCCGCCGTCGTCACGATCGAGACCACCTGAGGCAGGGTCGGATCCGCCGTGCCACCATCGTCATCACGCGCCTGCGCCCATTGCTCCCTCGAATCCGGTGGTGCCCCATGACCATTCGCATCCTCTCGTCCAAGGCTCCCGCGCCGCTCCTGGCCCGGCTCGTGACGGAGCTCGGGGCCGAGCCCGCGGCGCAGGGCGGCGCTGACGACGTCGTCGCGGACGCCGCCGGTGGGGTCGACGTCGAGCAGCAGGTGGCCTCGGGCGCCGGCGTGGACGTCGTCGTCCTGGCCTCCGGAGCCATCGAGCGCCTCGCCGCGCAGGGCCACGTCCTGCCCGAGCCGCAGGAGCTCGTCCTCGCCACCGAGGCCGTCGTGGCGGTCGCCGACGGCTCCAGCCGTATGGCGGGCGCCGACGGCGCCGACCTCCCGGACGTCTCGACCCCCGAGGCGTTGCGGGCGGCCGTCGAGCGGGCCCGCGCCGTGGGCATCTCCACCGGCCCCAGCGGCGACGCCGTCCGCCGCATCCTCGACGCGTGGGGTCTTGCCGACCGCACCGTGGTGGCCCCGCCCAGCGTCCCCGTCGGGTCCATGCTCGCCGACGGCACCGCCGACCTCGTCGTCCAGCAGCGCACCGAGCTGGAGGGCATGACGGGCGTCGCCGTCGTCGGCCCGCTCCCGGGGGACCTGGCGCTCACGAGCAGGTTCGTCGGCGCGGTGGTCTCCGCCTCCGACCAGCCCGAGGCCGCGGCCGCCGTCCTCGCCGGCATCGCGCGCCTCGCCCGGTCCTGCGACTGACCCCGCCTCCCCGACCCGACCCTCGTCCTGCACACGTCGTCCCGTCCACGCCCGCCCCGTCCACGCCAGCCCCGTCCACGCCAGCCCCGTCTACGCCAGCCCCGCCCCGCCACAAGGAGCCCCGCATGATCATCGACATCCACGGTCACTACACGACGGCTCCGCCGCAGCTCGGCGCGTGGCGGGACCGGCAGGTCGCGGCATACGACACCGGCGGTGCAGCCCCCGCGAGCAGCGAGCTGGTGATGAGCGACGACGAGATCCGCGAGACGATCCAGACCCAGCAGCTCGCCACGATGCGCGAGCGCGGGATCGACCTCACGGTGTTCAGCCCGCGGGCGAGCTTCATGGCGCACCACCTCGGCGACGCGGCGGTCTCGGAGGCCTGGGCGGCCATCTGCAACGAGCTCTGCCACCGGGTCAGCCGCCTGTTCCCCGACAGCTTCATCGGAGCCGCCATGCTCCCGCAGTCGCCGGGCGTCCCGATCGAGCGCTCGCTGCCCGAGCTCGACAAGGCCGTCACCGAGTACGGCTTCGTCGGCGTCAACGTCAACCCCGACCCCTCCGGCGGCCGGTGGTCGAGCCCGCCGCTGACGGACCGTTACTGGTACCCCCTCTACGAGAAGATGGTCGAGCACGACATCCCCGGGATGATCCACGTGTCGACGAGCTGCGTCCCGGCCGTCCACACGACCGGCGCCTACTACCTGGGCGCCGACACCACGGCCTTCATGCAGCTGATCCAGGGGGACCTGTTCGCCGACTTCCCGACGCTGCGGTTCGTGATCCCCCACGGCGGGGGCGCCGTGCCCTACCACTGGGGACGGTTCCGTGGCCTGGCGCAGCAGATGGAACGCCCCCCGGCCGAGGAGCTCCTCCGCAACGTCTACTTCGACACCTGCGTCTACCACCAGCCCGGCGTCGACCTGCTCACCCAGGTCATCCCCACGGACAACATCCTGTTCGCCTCCGAGATGATCGGCGCGGTCCGCGGCATCGACCCGCTCACCGGGCACGGCTACGACGACACCCGCCGGTATGTCGACGGCACCCCGCACCTCGACGAGGCCGGTCGCGCCGCCGTGTTCGAGCACAACGCCCGCCGCGTCTACCCCCGGCTCGACGCAGCCATCTCCTGATCGCCACCCGCCTGAGAGGATCCACCCATGCACGAGCTCGGAGTCGTCCACACGCAGATCACCCGCGCCGACCGCGAGGCCACCGACGCGCTGGCCGAGCTCGGCAGCGCCACCGTCCACGAGGCCCTCGGGCGGGTCGGTCAGCTGCAGCCCTCCCTGCGCCCCATCTATCCCGGGGCCCGGATCTCGGGCACCGCCGTGACCGTGCTGCTCCAGCCCGGTGACAACTGGATGATGCACGTCGCGGCCGAGCAGATCCGCCCAGGTGACGTCGTCGTCGCCGCCCCCACCTCTCCCTGCACGGACGGCTACTTCGGCGACCTGCTGGCCACGTCCTTCCAGGCGCAGGGCGCCCGCGGCCTGGTCATCGACGCCGGCTGCCGCGACGTGCGCACCCTTGAGGAGATCGGCTTCCCGGTCTGGAGCCGGGCGATCTCGATCAAGGGCACCATCAAGGCCACCCTGGGGTCGGTCAACGTGCCGCTCGTCTGCGGCGGCATGATCGTCCACCCCGGTGACGCGATCGTGGCCGACGACGACGGGATCGTCTGCGTCCCCGCCGACCGCGTCGCCGAGGTCCTGGAGGCGGCGCGCAAGCGCGAGGCCAACGAGGGCGCCAAGCGCGAGCTCTTCGCATCGGGCACGCTGGGGCTCGACTACTACGAGATGCGCGAGGGCCTCGACCAGGCAGGCCTGCGCTACGTCGACTGACGGAGACCCGATGACGCCTCGTCCGGACGCTGCGGATCCTGTCGCTTCCTCCGACCGGCGTCCGCGGGACCCCCGCGTCCCTGGCCAGGTCACGGCCGCCGGCAAGGTGATGGCGGTCCTCGCGACCTTCAGCCGCGAGCGCCCCAGCCAGACCCTGACCCAGATCGCCCGGTCGAGCGGCCTCGCCCTGAGCACCGTGCACCGGGTGGTGCGCGAGATGGAGGAGTGGGGCGCGCTCGAGCGCGGCGACGACGCCTCGTGGCACGTCGGGCTGCGGCTGTGGGAGGTCGCGTCCGGCTGCCCCCGGGGACAGATCCTGCGGGAGATCGCCCTCCCCTTCCTGCAGGACCTCTACGAGGCGACGCACGAGAACATCCAGCTCGCGGTCCGGGAGGGCACCGAGCTGGTCTTCGTCGAGCGCATCGCCGGGCACCGGTCCGTCGAGCTGCTCACGATGGTCGGTGGCCGGTTCCCGATCACCGCCACGGGCATGGGGCGCGTCCTGCTCGCCTACGCACCGCCCGAGATCCAGGAGGCTGTGCTCGCCGAGCCCATCCCGCGGCGCACGCCGTTCACGGTCACCGACCCGGTCACGGTGCAGGAGCAGCTCCGCGCCATCCGGCGCGAGCAGGTGTTCGTCAGCGACCGGCAGCTGTCGGAGACCACCGTGGCGGTCGCCGCGCCCATCCGGATGGGGCGCTCGGGGCCCGTGCACGCGGCGCTCGGCGTCGTCGTGGCCAGCGCCCCGGCCACCGACCGGATCGGCGGGCTGCGCCAGGCCGTCCTGGGGTCGGCGCAGGCCATCTCCGACGCGCTCGGCGCGAGGGTCCCCCGCCCGTCCTGACGCGGTCCGCGCGAGCAGGTGCGACCCGCTCGATCCCCCTTCCGCCCCGTGGAAGGGCCGCAGACGCCCCGCCGGTCCCCGTGGGAGTTTTGGACCTGGAGATCCACCCCCCCCCCCACCTGCCACGACGCGCACCGGGTGCGCGCCTCGCCGAAGGAGGTCCGACGATGGACCGTGCACCGCGACCGATCCGGGCCGGCCGGCTCGACGAGGGGGTTCGATGAGCGAGACGTTCACCGAGACCCCGGGCTGGCTCGACTGGTACTCCGACCCGTCGACCCCGGCGTTCCAGGTGCCCGAGGGTGCCGTCGACGCGCACTGCCACGTGTTCGGGCCCGGTGACCTGTTCCCCTTCGCCCCCGAGCGCAAGTACACCCCTTGCGACGCGTCCGCCGACCAGCTCTTCGCGCTGCGGGACCACCTCGGCTTCAGCCGCAACGTCATCGTGCAGGCGACCTGCCACGGCGACGACAACCGCGCGATGGCGGACGCCGTCCGCCGCGCCGAGGGCCGGGCCCGCGGGATCGCGACCGTCCGCGCCGACGTCAGCCAGGACACCCTGGCCGAGCTCGACGAGGCAGGCGTGCGTGGAGTCCGGTTCAACTTCGTCAAGCGCCTCGTCGACATCACCCCCAAGGACCAGCTCCTCCGGGTGGTCGACAAGATCGCGCCACTCGGCTGGCACGTCGTCGTCTACTTCGAGGCCCCCGACATCGACGAGGTCGGCGGCCTGGTCGAGGCCATCACCGTGCCGGTCGTCATCGACCACATGGGGCGCCCCGACGTGACCAAGGACCCGGCCGGCCCCGAGTTCGACGCCTTCGTGGACCTCATGCGGTCGCGCGACGACGTGTGGTGCAAGACCACCTGCCCGGAGCGCCTGTCCGAGAGCGGTCCGGCCGCCCTCGACGGCGAGCAGCGGGCGTATGACGACGTCGTGCCCTTCGCCAAGCGGGTCGTCGACACCTTCCCGGACCGCGTCATCTGGGGCACGGACTGGCCGCACCCCAACCTCAAGAAGCACATGCCCGACGACGGGCTCCTCGTCGACTGGATCCCCCGGATCGCCGACACCCCCGACAAGCAGCAGCGGCTGCTCGTGGACAACCCCCTGCGTCTGTACTGGCCCGAGGAGGCCCGATGAGCAACGACAAGGCCTACCGCAACGTCCCCGGCACCACGATCTTCGACGCGGCGCAGAGCGCCAAGGGCTATCACCTCAACCAGTTCTGCATGTCCTTGATGAAGGCGGAGAACCGCGAGCGGTTCGTCGCCGACCAGCGCGCCTACCTCGACGAGTGGCCCCTGTCGGAGGAGCAGAAGCAGGCCGTCCTGGACCTCGACCTCAACGCGGCGATGCGGCTGGGCGGCAACATCTACTTCCTGTCCAAGATCGGCGCCACCTTCGGCCTGTCCTTCCAGCAGATGGCGGGCTCGATGACGGGCATGTCCGAAGAGGACTACCGCGCGATGATGGAGAGCGGCGGCCGGTCCGCCGACGGCAACCGGCTCGCCGACGCCGCGGCAGCGGGCGAGGACCTGGGCGCCGAGGGGGCGGCCACGGACGCCGCCGGCGGCGACGAGATGGCGGCCGCCGTGATCGAGGCCGCGACCGGGGATGCGCAGCAGGAGCACCACGTGACCCTCGCCGCGACCGTCTTCACCTCGCACGTCCCCGCGATCGGCGCGGCCATGGACCTCGGCAAGACCGAGGAGCCCTACTGGAAGAAGGTGTTCGACGGCTACGTCGAGTCCCGGCAGTGGCTGAAGGACAACACCCCCGACGTCGTGATCCTCGTCTACAACGACCACGCGACGGCCTTCGACCTCACGATGATCCCGACGTTCGCCCTCGGCACCGGCGCCTACTACCCGCCGGCCGACGAGGGCTACGGTCGGCGGCCCGTCCCGCCGGTCCACGGCTACCCCGAGCTCGCCGCGCACCTCGCGCAGTCGCTCATCATCGACGACTTCGACCTCACGCTCGTCAACGAGATGGACGTCGACCACGGCCTGACGGTCCCCCTGTCGCTGCTGTGCGGCGACGTCGAGGAGTGGCCGTTCAAGGTCATCCCCCTGGCGGTCAACGTGGTGCAGTACCCCGTGCCCTCAGGTGCGCGCTGCCTGGCGCTCGGCAAGGCCCTGCGCCGAGCCCTGGACACGTGGGACGAGGACATCACGGTCCAGGTCTGGGGCACGGGCGGCATGTCGCACCAGCTCCAGGGCCCGCGGGCCGGGCTGATCAACGCGGAGTGGGACAACGCCTTCCTCGACCGCCTCGTCGAGGACCCCCAGGGCCTGTCCCGGGTGCCGCACCTGGAGTACGTCGACGAGGCCGGCTCCGAGGGCATCGAGCTCGTCATGTGGTTCATCGCCCGCGGGGCCATGAGCGACGTGAACGAGACGGGCTCGATCGAGGTCCTGCACCGGTTCTACCATGTGCCCGCCTCCAACACGGCGGTCGGGCACCTCGTCCTGGCCAACCACACCAAGGAGTGACCATGGCTACCACCGACACCGTCCGGATCGCCCTCGCGGGGGGCGGCGCCTTCGGCGCGAAGCACGTCAACGCCCTCAAGCGCATCGAGGGGGTCGAGGTGACCACGATCATCAGCGCCAGCCTCGAGTCCGCTCAGGCGTTCGCGGACGAGCACGGCGTCGGCACCGCCGTCGGCAGCCTCGAGGAGTCCCTGCAGCGCGACGACGTCGACGCCGTCATCCTCGCGACGCCGACCCCGCTCCACGCCTCGCAGACGCTGGAGTGCCTGCGCGCCGGCAAGCACGTCATGGTCGAGATCCCGCTCGCCGACTCCCTGGCCGACGCCGAGGAGTGCCTCGAGGCCCAGCGCGCGAGCGGCCTGGTCGGCATGGTGGGCCACACGCGTCGGTTCAACCCCAGCCACCAGTGGGTCCACAACGCGATCACGGCGGGCGACTTCGCCATACAGCAGATGGACGTCCAGACGTTCTTCTTCCGTCGCAAGAACCTCAACGCCCTCGGCCAGCCGCGCAGCTGGACCGATCACCTCCTGTGGCACCACGCGGCCCACACGGTGGACCTGTTCGCCTACCAGACCGGTAGCCCCATCGTGCAGGCCAACGCCGTCCAGGGCCCGATGCACCCCGAGCTCGGCATCGCGATGGACATGTCGATCCAGCTGCGGGCCGAGAACGGCGCGATCTGCACCCTGTCCCTGTCGTTCAACAACGACGGCCCCCTCGGGACCTTCTTCCGCTACATCGGCGACACCGGCACCTACATCGCGCGCTACGACGACCTCGTGACCGGCAAGGAGGAGGAGATCGACGTCAGCGACGTCGACGTCTCCATGGACGGCATCGAGCTGCAGGACCGCGAGTTCGTCGCGGCGATCCGCGAGGGCCGCGAGCCCAACGCCTCGATCGCGTCGGTCATCGACTGCTACCGCGTGCTGGACGGCCTGGAGAAGCAGCTCGAGGCCCAGTCCTGATGGCGCTCGCGGACGCTGCCCGACGCCGGCTCGGGCCCTTCGAGGTCGCCCCCGTCGGCCTGGGCTGCATGAACCTCAGCCACGTCTACCACCCCATCCCGGACGAGGAGCAGGGCGCCGCGGTCCTGCGCGCCGCCCTCGACCTCGGCGTCGACCACCTGGACACCGCGGCGCTCTACGGCTTCGGCGCCAACGAGCGACTCGTCGGGTCCACCCTCGGGTCGCGTCGCGACGAGCTCACCCTCGCCAGCAAGTGCGGTATGACGGGCGTCGACGGCAAGCGCGTCATCGACGGCAGCCCTGCCACGATCCGCCGCACCTGCGACGAGGCGCTGACCAGCCTGCGCACGGACGTCATCGACCTCTACTACCTGCACCGCGTCGATCCCGGCGTGCCGGTCGAGGAGAGCGTCGGGGCCATGGCCGAGCTGGTCGACGAGGGCAAGATCCGCGCGATCGGCCTGTCCGAGGTGTCCGCGGCGACGATCCGGCGCGCCCACGCGGTGCACCCGATCGCCGCCGTGCAGAACGAGTACAGCCTGTGGACCCGCAACCCCGAGCTCGGGGCCCTGGACGTCTGCGCCGAGCTCGGCATCACGCTCGTGGCGTTCAGCCCGCTCGGCCGCGGCATCCTCACGTCGACCCCGCCGGACGTCGCGTCGCTGCCGCAGCAGGACCTCCGGGTCTCGATGCCGCGCTTCCAGGGCGACGCCTATGCCGCCAACCTGGCCATCGTGCGCGAGCTCGACGCGCTGGCGCAGGAGGCCGGGGTGACGCTCGCCCAGCTGGCGCTGGCCTGGGTCCTGTCCCGTGGCGAGCACGTCGTCGCGATCCCGGGGACGCGCAGCATCGAGCACCTCGAGGAGGACCTGGGCGCCGCGACCGTGTCGCTGCCCGCGGACGTCCTCGAGCGGGCGTCGGCGCTGATGAACGAGCGCACCGTCCACGGCCCGCGCTACGGCGCCGGTGCGGCGGCGGACGTCGACACCGAGTCCTTCCCCGAGGCCGGCTGACGACCGCATCCACGCGCACGACGACGAGGCCCCCGCCGACCATGTGGTCGGCGGGGGCTTCGTCAGGTCCTGCTGGAGGACCGTTGGCGGTGGCGGTGGGATTTGAACCCACGGAGGGCGTAAACCCTCATACGCTTTCGAGGCGTACTCCTTCGGCCGCTCGGACACGCCACCGCCGGAGACTTTACACGGAGCGGCGCCGCGCGAAGAAATCGGAAAGTACGCGTGAACACTCCTGCTCGCGCACGCCGCCCACCACCTCGACCTGGTGCAGGACACGGGGGTCGCGCAGCAGGTCCCACACCGATCCGACCGCCCCGGCCTTGGCGTCCCAGGCCCCCATGACCACCCGCGAGACCCGGCTCGCCGCGATCGCACCGGCGCACATGACGCAGGGCTCGAGCGTCACCACGAGGGTGCAGCCGTCCAGGCGCCAGGAGCCCCGCGTGGCGGCGGCTTCGCGCAACGCCTCCACCTCCGCGTGGGCGGTCGGGTCGTGCCGTCGCTCGCGCTCGTTGCGGCCGCGACCGACCAGGGCGCCGCTCTCGTCATACAGGCAGGCCCCGACGGGCACGTCCTCGCCGCAACCGGCCGCGAGCTCGAGCGCCTCGCCCATCCACCCGGCCCAGCGCGGGTCGACCGCGAAGCCGTCGTCCGGCTCGCTGCGGGCCGCCGGTGGGGCGCTGGGGTCGGTCACGGGATAAGTTTCCCCCATGCAGGTTCACGTGGCCGACCACCCGCTCATCAACCACAAGCTCACCTACCTGCGCGACCGGCGCACGGACAGCCCGACCTTCCGGCGGCTGGCCGAGGAGCTCGTGACGCTGCTGGCCTACGAGGCGACGCGCGAGGTCCGCACCGAGCCGATCGACCTCGAGACGCCCGTCGGGCCCACGACCGGCATCAAGCTCGCCAACCCCAAGCCGGTCATCGTCCCCATCCTGCGCGCCGGGCTCGGCATGCTCGAGGGCATGGTGCGGCTGCTGCCGAGCGCCGAGGTCGGCTTCCTCGGCATGGTGCGCGACGAGGAGACGCTCGAGGTCAGCGCCTACGCCAACCGCCTGCCCGACTCCCTGCACGGCCGCCAGGTCTACGTCATCGACCCGATGCTCGCGACCGGCCACACGCTGATCATGGCCTTCGAGTTCCTGCGCGACCTCGGCGCCGACGACATCACCGCCGTCTGCCTGATCGCCGCGCCCGAGGGCATCGAGACGGTCCGCGAGGCGGTCAAGGACATCGGCATCCCGGTCACCCTCGTCGTCGGCGCGATCGACGACCACCTCAACGAGCAGGGCTACATCGTCCCCGGGCTCGGCGACGCAGGCGACCGCCTCTACGGCGTGGTCTGACCCAGCCGTATGCCGGCGGCCCCGGCCCACGGCGCCGCCGTGATCGCGCCGTGGCCGCCCCGTTATCCAACCTCAACCGCGCGTCGCGGCGAGCCGCCCTGCCCCGCACGGGTGCCCGCTGCTTCACTGGACGCTGATCCGTGCCCCCGCGCCACCCCTCAGCAAGGAGCCACGCACCGTGAACCCCAAGGTCAAGAAGATCTTTCTGTGGCTGCTCGTCGCCTTCCTGATCTACGCGATCATCGTCTCCCCCGACCGTGCCGCCGACATCGTGCGCACCGTGTGGGACATCCTCGTTCAGGCCGTCCAGTCGCTCGGCCGCTTCTTCGACGTGCTGATCAACAGCTGACCCCAGGGCCTGACGATGGACGCGTCCGAGGAGCCGCACCTGCCGCCGTCGGTGCGCAGGCGCTACGTCCTCGACGGTGAGCAGCTGGTCGTGGCCATCCACCAGCACCCCGTCGTGGTGGCCGAGCCCGTCCTGACCGCCATCGCCATCCTGGTGCTCGTGATCCTGGTCGACGCCAACGTGTCGGCCGGGCTCGGGGGCGTCGTCAACGTCCTGTGGTGGGTGTGGTTCGCCGCCGTGGCACGCGCCGTGTGGATGGTCTTCGAGTGGCGTCAGCAGTGGGTGGTGGCGACCAACAAGCGCCTGATGCTGACCTACGGCTTCATCGTGCGCAAGGTCGCGATGATGCCCCTCACCAAGGTCACCGACATGTCCTACCACCGCACGATCATGGGGCGGATCTTCGGCTGGGGGACCTTCGTCATGGAGTCGGCCGGTCAGCAGCAGGCGCTGTCGGAGATCCGGTTCGTGCCCAACCCCGACCACAACTACCGCGCGCTGTGCGCCGAGATCTTCGCCGTCGAGGACCGCGAGCGCGTGACCGCGGTCGACGACGACGTCGACGAGGCCCACGCCTGGCCCGACGAGCACGACGACGACCCCTATCGCGGGGTCGTCCAGGTCGAGCCCGGGCCGATGCGGATGCAGCGCGTGGCGCCTCCGACCCGCCGCGACCGCGACCGGTGGGACGAGGACTGGCAGCAGGACCGCGACGCCGAGCGTGACCGGGCCCGTGCTGCGGGGCGTGACGCCGAACGCGGTCGTGAGGGCGGGCGTGGCGCTGGTGGCCGCACTGCTGGTGGCAGGGCGCCCCGCGACGGTCACGTCACCGCCGATCTGCCCATCGTCGACGCCCGCGTCTCGCAGGACGCCGAGGCCCGTGAGCTGCTGAGCAGCTGGGAGCGGTTCGCCAAGCGCTACGACAACGAGCCGGAGCGCGGCCCCGACAGCGGTACCAGCATCTACCGCAGCGGCGACGACACCCTCTCCTGACCCACACCACCTCGTCCTGCCCTCATCGGTGCAGGTCCGGTGTCAGATCTGACCAGCAACCTGCACCGGTCCCGCAGGAGGACACTCGGGGCACCGCCCAAGCGCACCCTGGCCGCCGCGAGCACGGTGCACGGCCATCACGCGTCGAGCGGTCGCGCACGCCTGGTCGAACACCATCGGATAGGTGATCCGGATCGTCGTCCACCCCTCGACGAGATGGGCGGCGTCCAGCTCGGCATCCCTCAGGCGCTGGGCCCCTGAGTGGAAGGCCGTGCCGTCGAGCTCGAGCAGCACTCGCGAGTCCGGATAGGCACCGTCGCTGCGGTGCCCGGTCGCAGGCACGACGACCTGACGAACTGACGCGGGCAGACGGTGGGCTCGCTCCACCCGTCGCAGATATCCGACCTCGAGGTAGCTTGTCGACCCAGACGCCACGTCCGCCAGGAGCCCCTGCAGGAGCGCGCGTCGAGGGTGCCGGGTCCGCGCGGCGAGACGATCGGCGAGGCGGCAAGGATGCGTCAGGCGCCGTTGGCAGGCCGTGGCCACGAGACCGATCGCTCTGTCCCGGGGTGCTGTGGCCGCGAGGTCGAGCACCACGTCCTCGATCCTCAGCGTGGGCAGGTCACGCGGGAGTGGGGTCGCGTGCACCCCGGGTCGCACCCGCACGAACCGATAGCCGGGCTGTGGAGCCGGCCGCCGCCGTCGAGGCAGGACGATGTCGATGACGGCGGGTGGGTCGTCCACCAGCCCCAGCAGACAGGCCGCCGCCATGCCCCCGACCACCGCGCCACCACCGGCGAGCACCACGCCCGCCTGGGCCCGCTGGGCGAACGAGATGCTGTCCTCCGGCGCCTCGGGCCTGAGGTCCAGGCAGTAGACCCCCGGGAGGAGACGTCGCCAGGCTCGCGTCATGCGTGCCACGACCGTGGGGGTCAGGCCCGCCGCCAGGAGCTCACGTCGGGAGACGACACCGGAACGGTCCGCAGCGCGCGCGAGGATCTCGGCGGGGACGTCGCATCTCGGGGGCATGGCAGCAGGATGCGGGTCCGCCGTGGCCGAGCCGGTTCCATGGCGTGAGCCTGTGGACGGGGACGCGGAATGCCGAGCCCGCTCCACGAACCTGTGGACGACGGCAGGCGCGCGCTCACGAGACCGGTGCAGGTCTGGTGTCAGATCTGACCAGGAAGCTGCACCGATCTCGCTGGGCGTGAGGTCAGAGGGCCTTCAGGATGTCGTCGACGCGCTCCTTGGCGTCGCCGAACAGCATGCGGGTGTTGTCCTTGAAGAACAGGGGGTTCTGGACGCCGGCATAGCCCGTCGACATGGATCGCTTGAACACGATCACGTCGTGCGCGTGCCACACCTCGAGCACCGGCATCCCGGCGATGGGGCTGGACGGGTCGTCGAGGGCGGCGGGGTTGACCGTGTCGTTGGCGCCGATCACGAGCACCACGTCGGTGGTCGCCAGGTCCTCGTTGATCTCGTCCATCTCGAGCACGATGTCGTAGGGGACCTTGGCCTCGGCGAGCAGGACGTTCATGTGCCCGGGGAGGCGTCCGGCGACCGGGTGGATGCCGAACCGCACCTGCACCCCGCGCTCGCGCAGCCGCGCGGCGAGGTCGGCGACGCCGTACTGCGCCTGCGCGACCGCCATGCCGTAGCCGGGCGTGATCACGACCGAGCGGGCCTCGACCAGCAGCGAGGCCACCTCGTCGGCGCTCGTCTCGCGGTGCTCGCCGTAGTCACGCTCCTCCCCCGTCACCGCGCCGTCCGAGCCGAAGCCGCCGGCGATGACCGACACGAACGACCGGTTCATGGCGCGGCACATGATGTAGGACAGGTAGGCACCGGACGAGCCCACGAGCGCACCCGTGATGATCAGCAGGTCATTGCTGAGCATGAATCCCGCTGCGGCAGCAGCCCATCCGCTGTAGCTGTTGAGCATCGACACGACCACCGGCATGTCGCCACCGCCGATCGAGGCGACCAGGTGCCACCCCAGCGCGAGCGCGATCACCGTCATCAGCACGAGCGGGACGGCGTGGCCGGTCGGCACGAACCACACCATCAGCCCGAGCGACACCACGAGCGCAGCCAGGTTGACCAGGTTGTGGTGCGGCAGCATCAGCGGCGCGGACTTCATCTTGGCCGACAGCTTGAGGAAGGCCACGATCGACCCGGTGAGCGTCACCGCGCCGATGAAGATCCCGAGGAAGACCTCGCCGTTGTGGATGCGCTCGAGCGCGTCGAGGTGCCCCGGGCGCCCCGACGTCGGGATCCACGAGTTGAAGCCGACGAGCACGGCCGCCAGCCCCACGAAGCTGTGCAGCAGCGCGATGAGCTCGGGCATGCCGGTCATCTCGACGCGCTGCGCGCGGTGCACGCCGATGGCGCCACCGATCAGCATGGCGACGAGCAGCATGAGCAGCGCGTCGAGCCCGTTGAGCGAGATGACGAGGCCGATCGTGGCGACGAGGGCCAGCGCCATACCGAGGATGCCGAAGGCATTGCCGCGGCGGGCCGACTCGTGCTTGGACAGGCCCGCGAGGGCGAGGATGAACAGCAGGCCGGCGACGATCTGCGCGGCGTAGGACAGGGCGGCGGTCATCGGCGGGTCAGCCCTTCCGGAACATCGCGAGCATGCGCTGGGTCACCGTGAAGCCGCCGAAGATGTTGATGCTGGCGACGAGGACGGCGGCGAACGCGAGGACGTCGACGGCGAGATGACCGCGCCCGAGCTGGGCGAGCGCGCCGACGATGATGATGCCGCTGATGGCGTTGGTGACCGACATCAGCGGGGTGTGCAGGGCGTGGTGGACGTTGCCGATGACGTAGTAGCCGACCACGCAGGCCAGCATGAACACCATGAAGTGGCCGAGGAACGCGGGCGGCGAGAACGCGGCCAGCAGCAGGAAGGCCACGACCCCGAGCGGGAGCAGCAGACCCCGGCCGTATGCCGACCGCCCGCCGCGATGGCCCGTCACCGGCTCGGCGTCGGTCACCCCGGACCCGGCCCCGGCGACCGTCGCGCCTCCAGCGGCAGCGGCGGGTGGGGGCGCCGCCGAGACCTGGATCGGTGGTGGGGGCCAGAGCGTCTCGCCCTGGAGCACGACGGTCATGCCGCGCTGCACGACGTCCTCCATGTCGAGGACGACCTGCCCGTCCTTGCCGGGGGTGATGAGCGTGGTGAGGTTGACGAGGTTGGTGGAGTAGAGCTGCGAGGCCTGGCCGGGGAGGCGGGCGGGCAGGTCGGTGTAGCCGAGGATGACGACGCCGTTGTCGGTGACGACGCGCTGGTCGGGGACGCTGCCCTCGACGTTGCCGCCGGTGGCCGCGGCCATGTCGACGATGACGGAGCCGGGGCGCATGGCGGCGACCATCGAGGCGGTGATCAGCCGGGGCGCGGGCCGGCCCGGGATGAGGGCGGTGGTGATGACGATGTCGCTCTGGGGGACGTTCTCGGCATACATCCGAGCGGCGGCCTCGTCGTAGGCCGAGGTCGTGCCGTGCGCGTAGCCGTCGGTGGAGACCTGCTGCTCGACGTCGACGGCGAGGAACTGCGCGCCCATCGACTCGACCTGCTCGGCGACCTCGGGGCGGGCGTCGGTGGCCTTGACCACGGCGCCGAGCGCGTTGGCCGTGCCGATGGCGGCGAGGCCGGCGACCCCGGCACCGGCGACCATGACGGTGGCCGGTGGGACCTTGCCGGCCGCCGTGACCTGCCCGGTGAAGAACCGGCCGAACTCGTGGGCGGCCTCCACCACCGCGCGATAGCCCGCGATGTTGGCCATCGAGCTCAGGACGTCCAGCGACTGCGCCCGCGAGATGCGGGGCACGGCGTCGGTGGCGAGGACCGTCAGGCGGTGGGCCGCGAGGCGTTCGACCAGCTCGGGCCGCAGCGCCGGCTGCACCAGGCTGACGAGGGTCGCGCCCTCCCGCAGCTGCTGGATCTCGTCGTCGCTCGGCGGGTTGACCTTGTAGACCATGTCGGCGGCCCAGGCCCCCTCGCGGTCGACGACGGTGGCGCCGGCCTCGGCATACGCCTCGTCGGGCAGGCTGGCCGCGGCGCCGGCGCCGGACTCGACGACGACGTCGTAGCCGAGCGTGACGAGCTGCACGACGCTGGTGGGCGTGGCGGCGACGCGGGTCTCGCCGGGGAGCGTCTCGAGAGGGACACCGATCTGCATGGGTGGAGCCTTCCGACGTGGGTGGCATCACTGTATGGCCATGCCTGGCCCGGACGACCACCGACCCCCGGTCGCGACTGCCGGAGCCGACGCGAGCGTCGCGGTGAGCAACTGTTCACCACCCTGCGTGCGGGACTGTGCCGAGTGGTGAAACGCGTCTGGGTCGAGCCCACCCCTCGTTGATACCGTCGACGCCGGAGGCCTCCCGCGTGAGATCAGGGGGCTCGTGGCTCTTCGGGGGCGTCACGAGCGATTGCGGGGGGCCTCCTCAGGCGCCCGGCACCGACAACGGGTCGAAGCCGTAGGGCAGCTCGAGGCGGTGGGCCCGCATGAGGGTGTCGTCGGCGAGCAGGTCTCGGGTGCGGCCGTCCGCCACGATGCGGCCCTCGTCGAGCAGCACCGACCGGGAGCACAGCTGCAGGGCATAGGGCAGGTCGTGGGTGACCATGAGGATCGCCACGTCCAGGGACGTGAGGATGTCCGCGAGCTCGCGGCGGCTCGCGGGGTCCAGGTTGGACGACGGCTCGTCCAGCACGAGCACGTCCGGCTCCATGGCGAGGACGGTCGCGACGGCCACGCGACGGCGCTGCCCGAAGGACAGGTGGTGGGGCGGGCGGTCGATGACGTCCCCCATCCCGACCAGGTCCAGGGATCGGCGGACCCGCTCGTCGAGGGCCGCACCGCGCAGGCCGAGGTTGTGCGGACCGAAGGCCACGTCATCGCCGACCGTGGGCATGAACAGCTGGTCGTCGGGGTCCTGGAAGACGATGCCGACGCGCCGCCGCACGTCGCCGAGGGTGTCGCGGCGCAGCGGGATCCCGGCCACGGCGACGCTGCCCGTGCCCGTGCCGCCGCTGACGGAGCCGAGGATGCCGTTGAGGTGCAGCAGGAGCGTGGTCTTGCCGGCGCCGTTGGGGCCGAGGACGGCGACGCGCTCGCCCGCCGCGACCTGCAGGTCCACGCCGTAGAGCACCTGGCGACCGTCCGGGTAGGCGAACGCCAGCCGCTGGACGTCGAGCGCCGGCGGCGCAGCAGGTGCCGGGTATGGCGCGGGCGCCGGGGGTGGGGTCACGGGAGCAGGTGCCATCCGGCCAAGAGTACGGCGGCGGCGAGCGGCAGGGACGCGCCCGTCAGCCACTCGGCCAGCGACGCGGGTCGAGACGACGAGGCCGCGGGCAGCCGCCCGGTGTAGCCCCGCGCGAGCATCGCCTGGTGCACGCGCTCCCCCCGCTCGTAGGACCGCACGAACAACGCCCCCGCCCCGCCCGCGACGGCGGCGAGGTGCCCCGCCCGTCCACCGCGGTAGCCCCGGGACTCCCGCGCCACCCGCATGCGGTGCAGGTCGGCGGTGATGACGCCGAGGTAGCGGACCATGAAGGTCAGGATGGCGACGAACGCCGCCGGCAGCCGCAGCCGCTCGAGACCCGCCACGAGCTCGCGGGGAGCCGTGCTCGACGCGAGGACAACAGCGGCGAGCACGCCCAGCGTGGCCTTGGCGAGCATCGTGCCCGCCGCCACGAGGCCCGGCTGCGACACCGACAGGCCCAGCACCTCGACGCGTGGGCCGGTCGCGACGAACGGCGTCACGACCGCGAACACCACGAACGGCGCCTCGACCGCGAGCCGCCGCAGCACGTGCGCCCACGGCAGCCGGGCCGCCAGCACCACCGCGACGAGCAGCAGCACGTCGAGCCCCAGCAGGCCCCAGGCACCGGTCGGCGCGGCGACCACGACGATCATGAAGGCGAGCAGGCAGACCAGCTTGACCTGCGGCGGGAGGTGGTGGACGACGCTGTCGCGAGGTATGACGAGCCCCTCCTCGGGGGCCCCGCCACCGTGCTCGTGACCGTGGAGCGGCGGCGCCGGAGCGAGGTCAGCCATCGCGGCGGGTGGCGCCCGCACCGACCGGGCTGCGGTCGTCGTCGCCCTCCTCGGGTGCTCCGCCACGATGCGCCAGGGACGACAGCAGGATACCGAGCGCCAGGGTCAGCAGGACGCCGATGATGCCGGCGGCGACCGCGGCTCCCGCCCCGTCGCCCAGCCACGCGAGGGAGTAGTCCGCCAGCGGCGATGAGGCTGCCGCCGAGTCGACCGCGGTGGAGCCGAAGCCGAGGCGCTCGCCGACGTACTCCAGACCGTCGGGGTGGTTGCTGGCGAGCAGGCTCAGCCCGCCGCCGACCAGCAGGGACGTGGCGAGCAGCCCCCCGGCGAACCGCGGGGTGACGCGCGCCCGGCGGCGACCCGCGGGTGCATCCGCCCGCACCGTCGTGCGACGGCCGTCCGCGTCCACCAGCTCCAGGTCCGGCACGAGGTGGCGGGCGACGTGCACCAGGTCGGGGCGCGACGCCACGACGGCGGACACGACGGCCGCGGTGATGACGGCCTCGCCGATGCCGATGACGAGGTGCCACCCGATCATGGCGGCGGCGAGGGACCCGAGCGGGATGGGGGCCGCCCCGCCCACGGCATACATCGCGGTGAAGGCGAGCGCCGCGGCCGGCACGGAGACCAGACCACCGAGGGCCGCGGCCGGCACGACCGACGCGGGCCGGCGGGGCAGCACCGCGAGGACCCCCCGGGCGACGAGGTAGCCGACCAGCACCCCGACGATCCCCATGTCGGTGATGTTGGCGCCGAGGGCCGTCAGGCCACCGTCGGCAAAGACGAGGCCCTGCACGAGCAGCACCGTCGTCATGACGAGCACGCCCGTCCATGGGCCGACGAGGACCGCGGCGAGCGCTCCGCCGAGGAGGTGACCGCTCGTGCCCGCCCCGACCGGGAAGTTGACCATCTGCACGGCGAAGATGAAGCACGCGACGAGGCCCGCCAGCACGGGCCCGGTCTCGCCGAGCTCGCGCCGGGCCTGGCGCAGGGCCAGCGCCGTGGCGCCCACCGCCAGCAGGCCGGTGCCGATGGAGGTGGGGGCGTCCAGGAACCCGTCGGGGATGTGCATGCCGTCATCATTTCCCTGTTGCGAAGGCATTGCAATACGGGCTCGACCTGCGGCGCTGACGTACTTCCCAGTATGCGGACAGGACGCGGCACGATCCGGTCACGGTCCACCCTGGTTCCCTTCCCAGCGGCCTTCGTGCGGGTGCACGCTATGGCGCGCAATGTTATTCACGGCCCACCAGACGTGCCACGCCCACACCTACGAGGAGTTGACCGGATGAGCCTGTTCCGCACGAAGTCGATCGAGGCGTCCATCGCCGAGACCGTCGAGGAGGAGTACCAGCTCAAGAAGAACCTGACGGCGGTCGACCTCACGGTCTTCGGCATCGGCGTCATCATCGGAGCCGGCATCTTCACCCTCACCGGACGCGCCGCCGCGCAGTACGCCGGCCCCGCCATCGTCATCTCCTTCGTGATCGCGGCCTTCTCCTGCGGGCTCGCCGCCCTCTGCTACGCCGAGTTCGCCTCGACCGTCCCCGTGTCCGGGTCGGCCTACACCTTCTCCTACGCGACGCTCGGTGAGCTCGTCGCCTGGATCATCGGCTGGGACCTGCTCCTGGAGATGATGCTGGGCGCCGCCGTCGTCGCCCAGGGCTGGTCGCAGTACTTCGTCGTGCTCCTCGGCCACCTCGGCCTCACGTTCCCCGCCTCCGTGGCCCCCGGCTCGCGCTTCGACCTGCCGGCCTTCCTCCTCGTCGCCGTCATCACGGCCCTGATCGCCTACGGCATCAAGGAGTCGATGCGGGTCAACCTCGTCTTCGTCGCGATCAAGCTGTTCATCGTGCTGTTCGTGATCATCGCCGGCATCCGCTTCATCAAGCCGGAGAACTACTCGCCGTTCATCCCGGAGGCGATCGCCCCGCAGGCCGCCGAGGCCGGCGTCATGCACCAGCCCCTCGTGCAGCTGATCTTCGGCCTCAACCCGACGACCTACGGCTGGGGTGGCATCCTCGCCGGCGCCTCGCTCGTGTTCTTCGCCTACATCGGCTTCGACGTGGTCGCGACGACGGCCGAGGAGGCCCGCAACCCGCAGAAGGACCTGCCGATCGGCATCATCGCCTCGCTGATCATCTGCACGATCCTCTACGTGGCCGTCTCGCTCGTGATCACCGGCATGGTGCACTACGACCAGATCAACCCCAAGGCAGCGCTGGCCTCGGCGTTCGAGAGCGTCGGTCAGGGGTGGGCGTCGACGCTCATCTCCGCCGGCGCCGTCGCCGGTCTGTTCACCGTCGTCATGACGCTGATGATCGGTGGCACGCGCGTGGTCTTCGCGATGTCCCGCGACTGGCTGCTCCCCCGCTGGCTGGGCCGCACCAACCACCGCACCGGCACCCCGGTCCGCATCACCATCATCATCGGCCTGCTCGTCGCCCTCGTCGCCTCGCTGACCCCCATCGGCAAGCTCGAGGAGATGGTCAACATCGGCACCCTGTCGGCCTTCGTCCTCGTGTCGGTCGCCGTCCCGGTTCTGCGCAAGAGCCGCCCCGACCTGGAGCGCTCCTTCCAGGTGCCCGGATCGCCGATCCTGCCCTGGCTCGCCGCGCTGGTCTCCTTCTACCTGATGCTCAACCTGCCGCTTGACACCTGGCTGCGGTTCCTCGTGTGGATGGCGCTCGGCTTCCTGATCTACTTCGCGTACTCGCGGACCCACTCGCGCCTGCACCTCAAGGGCGAGGCCGCGACGCCCCACGAGCACATCGGCAATCCCGCCGCCGGGGGTCGCTACGACGCCAACGGGTCGACCCGGCAGGACGACTGACCCCGACCCGCGTCCCGCTTCCTGCGCGAGACGCGGACCACCTCTCACGCCGAGTGGTCACATCCCGA
>NZ_DKGR01000055.1:0-7135 GCF_002453335.1 Arsenicicoccus sp. UBA6765 | reverse complement strand
TCGGGATGTGACCAC
Source organism: Arsenicicoccus sp. UBA6765 (assembly GCF_002453335.1). Lineage (NCBI taxonomy): Bacteria > Bacillati > Actinomycetota > Actinomycetes > Micrococcales > Intrasporangiaceae > Arsenicicoccus > Arsenicicoccus sp. UBA6765. The sequence goes on along the minus strand of NZ_DKGR01000055.1, from coordinate 7,120 downwards.
TCGGCGTCTGAGGCCCCTCAGCTGCCGGAGCTGCGGCCCAGGGCGGGGCCTTGACCGGGCACCAGACCCTGCTGGTCCTGCTGGTCGAGCTGGCCCTGCTGGTCGACCTGGCCTTGCGACCGACCGGGTATGCCGGGCAGCTGCTGCACGCCACCTTGCTGCTGGAGCTGCTGGGGCTGCACCTGCTGGGCGGTCTGAGGCTGCTGCCCGGACGCGGCAGCCGCCCCACCCTGCGCGGCGACGATGCCGCCGACGGCGGCCGCGACGCCCACGCCGGTGCCGGCGAGGACCGCGGTGGCGGTGCGGATCGACTGCGAACCGCGAGACCTGGTGCTCATGAGAGGTTCTCCTGGGGGGTGCTGGTGACGGCGCTGGTGAGGGTGCCGGGGGCGGGGTTGTGGGTCGCGGGGTCGGCCTTGGCGCAGACGAGCCGGCCGTCAGGCGTCCGGGGCTCCGGGATCTCGACGAGCCTCGGCGCGGTCCGACGCACCGCCCTGGACGACGGCGCCCGGCCCACGAGCCGGTAGCCGAGGGCTCCCCCTACGGCCGCGCAGCAGACGATGGCGGTGAGCCGCAGCCACCAGGTGGCGGAGTCGGTGCCCCCGCCCACGGAGTGCAGCACCGCGACCGGCCACATCGCGTAGGCGAGCCAGTGCAGCCCCCGCCATACGGCGTAGGACAGGTGCTTGCGGACCAGGCTGCTCACGACGACCACGAGCAGCAGGTCGACGGCGAGCGTCCCGAGGCCCCACCACAGGGGGTTGGCCGCGTTGAGGAAGGGGACGAGCAGGTCCACGGCATTGAGCTGGGCCTCGGAGTCCAGCCACAGCGAGAGGACGTGCAGGACCAGGAATCCCGTGGCGGCCAGCGAGGCCCGCCGGTGGATCTCGGTGAGCGCGAACCTCGGCAGCTCGCGGTGCCGGAAGCCGCCGCTGGTCAGGATCCCCAGCACCATCGACACGGTGAGCAGCACGAGGGTGCTGACGCCGGTGCCGCGGCCGAGTGCCCAGAGTGCTTCGTTCATGACGCGACCGCCGCACCGGACGTGCGGGCCTGCTGCTCGGTCACACCCTCGGCGTCCGCGGGCCAGCCCCCGACGTAGGTCACGTCACCCTGCAGGTCGAGCAGCCGGGCCTGCACCTGGGCGCCGGCCAGCAGCCCGGGGGCGGTCGGGCCTGCGACCAGGGCGGCGGTCGACCAGGCGTTGGCGAGGACGCAGCTCGGGGCGGCGACGCTGGCCGAGGACCAGTGCGGCACGACAGGGAGCGACGTGGCGGGGTCGAGGATGTGGTTGAGCTCGCGGCCCTCGACCTGCCAGCGGCGTCGGCGCGTCGAGGAGGTGGCCATCGACCAGCCGGACGGCAGGCTGACCAGGGCGGCGGGGTCGTCGGGCAGGTCCTGCACGGACACCGTCCAGCCAGGGGCGGGAGCGGGTCCGGCCGTGGCGATATCACCACCGAGCGCCACCAGCACGCCGGTGCCGAGCTGCTCGGCGACGATGCGGGCGCACCGGTCCGCGGCCCAGGCCTTGGCGGTCGCGCCGAGGTCGAGCGTGACGTCGGCGGGGACGGTGACGGTGCCGGCCGCGCGGTCGATCCGCACCCGACGCCACCCGGGTGCCGGACGCTCGACGAGGCGGATCGTGCCGTGCGCGGTCGGGATCACGCGGCCGACGCCCTCCAGGTCGCGGCCGTAGCCCAGCCGCTCCAGCGCGGTGCCCACCGTCGGGTCGCAGGCGCCGTCCGTGACGACGGCCGCGGCGACGGCGGCCTCGGTCAGCGCGAGCATGGTCGGGCTCACCCGGACGGGTCGGCCGCCGGACCGGGCCAGCCGCGCGACCTCGGAGTCGTGGCGGAACCTGCTGGCTGCCAGCTCGACGCCCTGCAGCTCGTGGTCCACGAGGCGCTTCGCGGCGGGCAGCGCGCGCTCCTCGGACGTGACGAGGCGCATGGTGGTCGACCACATGGCCCACTCGAGGGCGGGTCCGCGGGGGTCGGAGATCGTCTGCATGGCAGGGCCTTTCGAGGTCTGGTGGGTATGCCGTCAGCTGCCCGACGAGTGGGCCGCCGGTGCCCCCTGGGCCGCGGTCAGGCCCGAGGACGACGCGCCGTCCGTGCTGCTCGCGCTGTCAGCGGCGTCAGCGGTGTCAGCGGTGGATGTCGAGCTGGAGGAGGCGGTGGAGCCGGTCGTCTGGCCGGCCACCTGCGAGGAGGCCGCGACGGTCGAGGCGGGCGCGGACGAGTCGTCAGGGATCGTCGTCAGGCCGATGGCCGCTGCGGCGACGGCCACTCCCACGCCGGTCAGGGTCGCGGTGGCCTGGCGGATGCGGCGGGCACCGGTCCGCCGGACGGCGTTCACGACACCACCTGGCGGATGTCGTCGAGGCTCGTGACGGTCCCCGCGAACCGGCGGTTGGTCCCTCCGCCATACGACGCCGTCTCCGGGGCCTGCGTGGTGACCGCGACGGTGCGGTGGCCGGCCCGCGGGCCGGGCGCAGCCTGTGCTGCGGCCGCACCGCCGACGAGCATCATGGCGGCGAGGGCGGGCGCGGCGGCCAGCCTCGATCGACCGAGTGCGCTGAATCCCATGGCGTGCTCCTTGATCTCGTGGGTTCCGTGCTGCGTTGTCCTCACTTCATCGCGCGGCTCTGTGGCGGTCGTTGGTCGTCTCTGTGCCCTTCCTGTGAGGGCTTCGCGTGGGAGAGTGAGCCGTATGCCGAACCGTCCCCGCGTCTTCGCGACCGACTTCGACGGGACGCTGCTGCGCACCGACGGCACGCTGTCGCCGCGCACCGCGTCCGCCATCGCCGCCGCCGAGGCCGCGGGCTGCACGGTGATCGTGGTGACGGCCCGACCACCGCGGTGGATGAAGGCCTTTCGCGAGCAGGTGGGCGCGCACGGCGTGGTGCTCTGCAGCAACGGGGCATTCGTCTACGACGCTCACGTCGACGCCGTGGTGGCGGAGCAGACCATCCCCGCCGAGGTCACGCTGGACGTGGCGTCACGGCTGCGAGCTTCCTTGCCGGGCATCGGCTTCGGCGTCGAGGGGCGGTCCGGGCTCGGCATCGAGCCGGCGCTGCGCGACCTGCGGGCTCCGGACGGCACCGTGGTCGACGACGCCCGCCGGGTGGCCGTCCTGGAGGAGCTGCTCGAGGACGAGCTCCCGGGCAAGCTCATCGCCCGGCACCCCCGGCTCGGGCCCGAGGAGTTCGTCGAGCGGGCGACGGCGCTCGTGGGCGAGGACGTGCACCTGGCCTACTCCGGCGCTCCGGGGCTGGCCGAGATGACCGCCCTCGGCGTCACGAAGGCCACTGCCCTGCAACGCTGGTGCGCCGACCACGACGTGTCGTCGGCCGAGGTCTGGACCTTCGGCGACATGCCCAACGACGTGCCGATGCTGAGCTGGGCCGGTCGCAGCTTTGCCGTCGCGGGGGCGCATCCCGCTGCGGTGGAGGCGGCGTCGGACGGGTGCGCGGCCAACGACGAGGACGGGGTCGCCCGCATCATCGAGGCCGCACTCACCCCCTGACCCCTGCTCCCAAGATCGTGAGTGTTTGCTCCAAGAATGTTGGACGAAACGCTCACGATCGTGGAGGGGCGGGGGTGGGGGTGGGGGTGCGCGAGGCCGACACGACCCACTCGGTGACGCGGTCCAGGACGGCCGAGTCGATCCGCCACCGCTGCCAGTAGAGCGGGACCAGCACGTCGTGCCCGGGCGCCACCTCCACCAGGTCGTCGCGTCGCCCCAGCTGCGCGACCGGCAGCGCGCCCCACCCCAGCCCGCACCGCACCGCCATCGCGAAGTCCTCGGTCGATGGCACGGTGTGCACGAGTCCCGTTGCGGTCACGCCGAGCTCGCGCAGCACGCCGTCCTGCAGGTAGTCCTTGTCGTTGAACCTCACCACCGGCATCCGGGACAGGTCTCGCTCGTGCCGCTCCCACAGCCACCGGGTCGCGACCGGGACGTAGCGCATCGGTAGCAGCTCGGTGACCGAGCAGCCCTGCACCGCAACGGGGTCGGCGGTCAGAGCGGCGAGAACCCTTCCGGCGCGGAGCAGCTCGAGGCTGTGGTCCTGGTCCTCGACGTGCAGCTCGAGGCCGATGTCACCGGCCTCGGCCGCCTCGACGAGGACGTCCCGCGCCCACGTGGCGAGCGAGTCCGCGTTGAGGGCGATCGCGATGGTGGTCGCGGTCGACTGGGCGGTGAGCGCGGCGCCTGCCTCGGCCTCGAGGAGCGCCAGCTGCCGCGCCATACGGACCAGGACCTCGCCGGTCGAGGTGGGCCGGCAGGGCCGGGTGCGCTGCACGACGACCTGGCCGACCCGGCGCTCCAGGGCCTTGATGCGCTGGCTGACCGCCGAGGGCGTCACGCGCAGCTCGTCCGCCGCCGCCTCGAAGCTGCCCTCGTCGACCACGGCGAGCAGGGCGGCGAGCTGGTGGGAGTCCGCGTGCATGAAGTCACTCTAATGATTCCGTAGGAACTGTCGTTGGACTGCATCGCGTGCCCGGCCTAGCGTCGTCGTCATGTCTCCCCTGCACTCCGCCGTCGTCGGCCTCCTCACCGGACTCGGTCTGATCGTGGCCATCGGCGCCCAGAACGCCTTCGTGCTGCGACAGGGACTGCTCCGGCAGCACGTCGGCGTGATCGTCGCGATCTGCGCGCTGTCCGACGCCGTGCTGATCCTCGCGGGCGTCGCGGGCGTGGGCGCCCTCATCACCTCCCACCCGACCGTCGTCACGCTGGCCCGCTGGGGCGGCGCGATCTTCTTGGTGCAGTTCGGGATCCGCACCGCCCTGGCCGCCCGCCACCCGGGCAGCCTCACCGCCGAGGAGCGCGGCGTCAACGGCCTGCGCGCCGCGGTGATGACCACGGTGGCCTTCACCTGGCTCAACCCGCACGTCTACCTCGACACGGTCGTCATGCTCGGGTCGCTGTCCGCCACGCACGGGCGGGACGGGCGGTGGTGGTTCGGGCTCGGCGCGATGGCCGGGTCGCTGCTGTGGTTCACCGCCCTCGGGTATGGCGCCCGCTGGTTGCGGCCACTGTTCGCCAAGCCCCGGGCGTGGCAGGTCCTGGACCTGGTGATCGCCGTCGTGATGATCGCGCTCGGCGTGAGCCTCGTCGTCGGCGCCTGACCCGTCGCGTCTGCCGTCAGGCCGTCAGCCGTCGTGCCGTGAGGCCGTGAGGCCGTGAGGCCGTCAGCGCAGGAGCCCCTGCTCCCGCGCCACCGCCACGGCCGCCGTCCGCGAGTCCACCCCGAGCTTGTCGAAGACGTGGACCAGGTGGGTCTTGACGGTGGCCTCGCTGATCAGCAGCTCGCGCGCGATCTCGCGGTTGCTGTGGCCCGCCGCGACGCGCGCGAGCACCTGCGCCTCGCGGTCGGACAACGCCGGGCGCGGGTCCCGCATGTGCCCGACCAGCACCTCGGCCGCGCGCGGCGCCAGGACCGTCTCCCCCCGGGCCGCACGCTCGACAGCGGCGACCAGCGTGGCGGGCGGCGTGTCCTTGAGCAGGTAGCCCGCCGCCCCCGCCTCGACCGCGCGGACGATGTCGGCGTCGGTGTCGTAGGTCGTGAGGATCAGCACACGCGGACCGTCCGGGTCGGCGCGCAGCGCGCGGGTGGCGGCGACCCCGTCGAGCCCCGCGCCGAGCTGCAGGTCCATGAGGACGACGTCGGGCCGCCGGGCGCGCGCCACGACGAGCGCCTCCTCGCCGGAGGCGGCCTCGCCCACCACGTCGACCCGGGCGTCGACCGCCAGCAGGGCGCGCAGCCCGGCCCGCACGACCGGGTGGTCGTCGACGACCAGGACGCGCACGGTCATGGCTGCTCCTGCCGGTGAGGGGTCGAGAGGGGGACGGTAGCCGCGATCGCGGTGCCGTCGCCAGGGGCTGACTCGACGTCGAGCCGCCCGCCCAGCTCGGTGAGGCGCGAGCGCATCGCGCGCAGACCGAATCCCGTGCCTCCCAGCGGCGCCGACGCCAGCCGGGACTCGTCGAAGCCCCTCCCGTCGTCGAGGACGTCCAGCGAGACGGAGGTGTCGGCATACGAGATGGTGACGACGACCCGGGAGGCGCCGGAGTGGAGCCGCACGTTGGCGAGCGCCGACTGTGCCACGCGCAGGAGCGCGACCTCGACCGTGGTCGGGATGGTCCGGGCGTCGCCGTCGACGTGCAGGGTCGTGCGTATGCCGGACTGCGCGCCCAGCCGCTCGAGGAGCCGCCCGATCGCGGCGGGCAACGGCGCCTGCTCCAGCGCGGACGGCGTGAGGGCGGCGACGACGCGGCGGGCCTCCTCGAGGTTGTCGACGGCGGTGGCCTCGATCTGCGCGAGCAGGGGTTCGCGCGAGGCGGGGTCGGCCGCAGCGGCGCGGGACAGCAGCACGATCGAGCTCAGGCCCTGGGCAAGGGTGTCGTGGATGTCGCGGGCGATGCGGGTGCGCTCGGTGGCGACCCCGGCCTCGCGCTGGGTGGCGGCGAGCTCGTCGTGCACGGCCACCAGGTCGTCCTGGGCGGCGACGAGCTGCTCGACGAGGCGCCGGCGGTCCTCGCTCTCTCGGAGCACCCGCAGGTAGGCGGCACCCGTCCCGATCGCGACCAGCGCCCCGAGCACCGGCCCGAGCACCATGCCGGCGCGCAGCGACTCCGGACCGGCCCCGCGCAGCTGCGCGACGACCACCACCACCGTCATCGCGGCGGCCAGCGGGTGGGCGACCAGGGGCGGCAGCACCAGGACGCCGATCAGGATGAACGGGAAGGCCAGCCAGGAGAACTCGGGCGACACCACCAGCACGACCACGGCCCAGAGCCCCACGAGGACGCCCATCCACACCAGCGCCGAGGAGCGCCGTCCGCCTCGCTCCGCCTCGCCGGCAGCGCCAGCGCCAGACGCAGGCGCGGGTGCGGCTCGCCGGGCCAGGCCGGCGCCGACGGCATACCAGCCGAGCAGGACCACCGAGGCGAGGGTGACGAGGGCGGGCGAGGACCCGAGGACCAGGCCGCGCACCGCGGCCACGGCCAGCAGCACCACGACCAGACCGTGCAGCGCCCCCTGGAGGCGCCGCACGGTCGGCGGGTGAGGGTCCGAGGTCATGGCCTCGAGGCTAGGGCGTGTCTCCCAATG
>NZ_DKGR01000030.1:0-36713 GCF_002453335.1 Arsenicicoccus sp. UBA6765 | reverse complement strand
GGCGCCGCGCCCGGGCGCCCCGCCCGGACGCCGCGACGAGCAGGGCGAGCAGGCCGGGCGACAGCGCGACGGCCGCCGCGTTGGACCACAGCACCCCGAAGTGCAGCAGCAGCGTCGGAAAGACCAGCGTCACCGGGAGCGCGAGGGCCACGGCCCACCGGGCCGCGGGGTCGGGCCCTGCCACCGCGCGGACCAGGAGCATCATGCCGAGCGGCCACACCACGGCCGCGAGGACGAGGACGACGACGTTGAGCGCCACCACCGGGTGCGCGCCGCCCAGCTGAGCCACCAGGGCGGCGTGGGCGTGCAGCCCCGGCGGGTAGAACGTGGTGCTCGACAGGGGCGACGAGGTGGCCCCCACGGAGTACCACCCGGCGTCGCCGGTGGCGAGCACCCTGGCCAGGGCGTTGACGTGGTAGCCGGCGTCGTGGGACTGCTGCAGCGAGCTCGGCGAGGGGATGCCGCGCACGAGGACCCACCAGGACCCGAGGACGGCGACGGCCGCGGGCCCGAGGGACGCCACGGCCGACGGGACCTTTCGCGCCCGCGGACCGGCCCGGGTCGCCCCGTCGTCGACCGCGGCCGTTCCCCGGCCGGCGAGGAGGCGCACCACCAGGAGCGTCAGCCCGCCGGCCACGACCGTGGTCAGCAGGAGCGGTATGACGCCCCAGCGCACCCCCGTCCACGTGGTCCAGGCCACGGCCGCCCCCACGACGCCGGCGGACACCACCGGCGCCGCACCCACGACCATCCGTGGGGTGGCGCGAGCCGCGACGAGCAGCAGGGCACCGGGCAGGAGGTGGAGGAGCAGGGAGACCGCCACGAGGGGCGTCGCACCCCACCAGGTCGTCCCGGTCGGGAGCACGACCCTCAGTCGACCCGGGTGACGGTCACGGCGGCCTTGTCGGCGGCCCGCTCCTCGTCGGTGCGCGCGTCGTCCGCGGAGCCGCAGCCCCCGCCGCCGCCGCAGCCGCCGCACCCACCGCCGCTTCCGCACCCACCCGTGGGCTCGGCGTGCGACGCCTCGACGTCGGCGGCGACGTTGGCGGCGTACTGCTGGGCGAGGGCGTCGGCGGCGCGGCGGGTCTCGGCATACGCCTCGGCGGAGCCGTCCTGGGCCTCGAGGAGGCCGGCGAGGAGCTGGTCCTCCTTGGCGAGGTGGGCACGGAGCAGGACGCGCAGCGCCTGCGCGTCGCCGGCGAGCTGGGCGGCGTCCTGGGCGGCGTTGACGGCGTCGACCAGACCGGCGATGACGCGGTGGTCGGCGACGAGCCCCTGCACCAGCAGGGATGCCTCGGGCACCCGCGCGGCGCGGGGATAGAGGACCTGCTCCTTGGCCACGGCGGAGGGCACGAGCTCGAACTGGCACCAGGTCGCGAGGTCGGCGTGCGCCTGCCCGAACGCGGTTGCGTCGGCAGCGCCGATCGCCCCGATCAGGGCGTCCACCGTCTGGTCGACGGTCTGCGCGAGGGCGAGGTTGTCGGCCCGCAGCCCCTCGCCGGTGGTCGTGGTCGGTGCCGTCTCGGCGACGTCGGCGACGCTCGTCATCGCGTCAGCTCCTCACCGGGCCCTGAGGCCCGTCGTGCCCGGGCGGCGCTGGGGCTCGCCCCGGGGTCCTGGTGGTTCGGTCGGGGTCTCTAGACTAGTCGTCGTGGCCATGACATCTCCGCAGCGGCCAGGCCCTGGCCCGCTGCCCGGCCCTGAGGGCACCGAGCCCCAGGTGCTGACGTCAGCACGGCAGGCGGTCCTGCGGGTGCTGCGCGAGCACGCCGCGCCCATGACGGTCGACGAGGCCGCCCAGGCGTGCGGGCTGCACAACAACACCGTCCGGGCCCACCTCGACGCGCTGGTCGAGGCCGGGTTCGCCCGCCGGTTCCGCGCCCCGATCACCGGCCGCGGTCGCCCGGCCTGGCGCTACGAGGCGACGCTGGCCGGCTCGGAGGCCGGTGCGGAGTATGCCGCCCTCGCGGTCGCCCTCGCCGACCAGGTGGCCGAGCTGCCGGGCGCCACCGACATCGCCCACGCCGCCGGCGTCGCCTGGGGCGAGTCCCTGGCCGACGACCGGTCCGTGCCCTCGCAGGCCACGCCCCGCGAGCAGCTGCGGGTGGACTTCGACCGGATGGGGTTCGCCCCGGACGACACCCCGTCCGGCCGCGGACCGAGCGGGGGCGAGGAGCTCGTCCTGCGCCAGTGCCCGATGCTCGACGCCGCCCGTCGCGTGCCGCACGTCGTGTGCACCGTGCACCATGGCCTCGCCGCCGCCCTCGTCGAGGCGGCCGGCGGCGATCCCGCGTCGGTGCGGGTCGAGCCCTTCTCGGTCCCGGGCGGGTGCCTGGTGCGGCTCGAGGACCCCGGGCCGGGGACAGGTCGCTGACGCCGCCCACCGTGGGCAGGTGCACCGGCCGCCCGAACCGGCGGTATCGTTCGACCACGTGAACGACGCCTATCGCTCCCCCGCCGCACGGGACACCGTGCACGAGTGGTGCACCGCAGCGCTCGCCGGCTGGGGCGTGGGGCACGAGTCCCGCACCCTGGAGGTGCCGGTCCACGACACCACGGTCTCGACGCACGTCGTCGCCGTCGGCGAGGGTCCCCCGCGGCTGGTCTGGCTCCCCGGGACGGCCATGAGCGCGGCGTCCAGCCTGGACGAGATCGGTACGCTTGCCGAGCACGGCACCGTGTGGGCGCTGGACCTGCCGGGCCAGCCCGGCCTGTCCGACCCGACGCGGCCCCGACGCGACACCACGGCGTGGTACTCCACCTGGCTGGAGGCAGCCCTGCACGCCATCACCCTCGAGTGGTCATCGGCCCGCGAGCTGACGCTGGTGGGCAGCGGCCTCGGGGCAGCCGTCTGCCTGAGCGCGGACTCCCCCGTCGTCACCGGACGATTCCTCGTCGGACCGGGCGGGCTCGTGCCCCCGCGCACCTCCGCGAGCCAGGTGCGCGACCGCACCCGCTGGTCGCTGCGCTCGACGCCCGTGACCGCCCGCGCCGTGCTCGGGCACCTCGTGGAGCCCGGCGGCGCCATCCCGGACACCCTCGTCGAGTGGCTGGCCCTGGTGGGGCGGACCTGCAAGACGATCAACCACCCCCGGCCCCTCCCCCAGCACTACCTCGACCGGATCGACGGCGCGCCCCTCACGGTGGTGGTCGGCGAGGACGACACCCTCGTCCCGCCGCCCGCGCTGTCGGCCACCGTCGCCCGTCGCACGAGCGCGACCGTGGTCGTCGTGGACGGCTGCGGCCACCTGCTCCCCCCGGAGCGGTGGGAGCAGGTCCTGCGAGTCCTGCCCGCGTGACCTCGTCGGCCCCTACGCTAGGAGCCGATGCGTCGAGGACCAGGGAGCGAGCCGTGACCGAGCACCTCGCTGCCCTGGTCCTCGCCCGCGCCGACGCTCACCCCGACGCCGTCGCCCTGCGGGGGCGGACCGACGACGGCTGGGCGCAGATGACCTACGCCGACCTCGCGGCCCAGGTGCGCCACGTCTCCCACGGCCTCATCGCCAGCGGCCTGCACCCGGGCGACGCCGTGGCGATCATCGCCGACAACCGGCCGCAGTGGCTGGTGACCGAGCTGGCGGTCGTCGCCTGCGCCGGCGTCGTCGTCCGGCTCGGACCCGCCACCCCGGTGGAGGAGCTCGCGGCGGTCCTGCGCGAGACCGAGACGCGCGTGGCGTTCGTGGGCGGCGACGTGCTGGTGCGCAGCATGCGGCGGCTGGCCGGGCGGCTGCCCTCCCTGCGCGTCGTCGTCTGCTTCGACGAGAACCCCGACGTGGTCCCGTACCTCGACGACTTCGTCGGCCTGTCCTTCGGCAACGCGGTGGACGACCTGGGGGCCGAGGTGGGAACCCACGGCACTTTCTCCTGGGACCGCGTGATGGCGGCGCCCTTCGACATCGCCACGGCCGCCGAGGCCGCCCGCCGCAGGGACGCCTGGTCGCCCGACGACATCGCGTTCATCGACTACACCGTGGGGGGCGCCGGCGAGCTGCGCGGCGTGGTCCACACCCACCGCTCGGCCCTGACGACGGTCAAGGCGATCGCCGAGGCGTTCCGGGTCACCGAGCCCCTGCACGAGGTCACCACCCTCCCCCTGCACCACTCGATCCAGCACGGCAGCAGCCTGATCGCCCTGTTGTCCGGCGGCTCGGTGTCCTGCGTGGGCGAGCCCGACGACATCCGGGATGCCGTCCGCGAGCTCCGCCCCACCCTGCTCATGACCTCCTTCCCGGTGCTGCGCCGCCTCGTCGGCGACGCCCTCGAGCGCGCCACCGACGAGCTGCCTCTCGGCTCGGTCCTGGTGCCCTGGTGCCGTCGCGTGTCGGTCGCGGACGCGGCCCGGCGCTCGGAGCAGCGGGGCCCCGGCGGCCCGGCGGACGAGCTGCGCTCCCGCGCGGCACGGCTCCTCGTGGGCACCCGGGTCGCGCGGGAGCTGGGCGGGCCCAAGGCCGTGCTCCTGGTCGCCGGCGTGGGGGCACCGCCGGAGATCATGAGCCTGCTCGAGACGGCGGGGCTCCCGGCATACCGCTGCTGGGGACCGCTGGAGTCCGGGGTCCTGGCGACCGTCAACGCCCCGCACGCCGCCAAGGACGGGTCGGTGGGCCGACCGCTGTCCTGCCTGTCCCTGCGCATCGACGAGGACGGTCAGGTGCTGCTGAGCGGGCCCGGCCTGATGCGGGGCTACTTCGGGCTGCCGTCCGAGACCACCCGGGTGCTGCACGACGGGTGGCTCCACACCGGCCAGATCGGCCGGGTCGACGACGACGGCTACCTGCACCTCACCAGCCGCCTCGACGACCGCATCGTCACCGAGTCGCTGCGCTACGTGTCGCCCCAGGTCGTGGAGGAGCGGCTGCGGTCGATGCCGATCATCTCCGACGTCGTCGTCGTCGGGGACGGGCGCCCCTGCCTCACGGCGATCGTGGAGGCGGACGTCGAGCTGGCCCGGCAGGCGCGGCTCGCCGCCGGTGATCCCTCCCCAGCGGACGCCGAGGCGCTGGCCGCCGACCCGCTGGTCGTGCGCGCCGTCGGCGACGCCATCCGGCTGGCCAACGCCTCCCTGTCGCCGGACCAGTGCATCCAGGGATTCCGGCTCGCCGCGTCCCCGCTCGGCCTGCTCGGCAGCCCCGCCGCCGCGGGGTTCGTGCGACGCCAGCGGGTGGAGCGCGAGTGCGCCGAGGCCATCGACGAGATGTACTCCTCGCTCGCGATGGAGCCCTCGCGGCGCTGACGATCGCCTGCCTCCGGCCTCGGACGGGCGACCGTGGGCTACCGTGAACCTGACCCACCCTCGACGGAGCTGGAGCCCCGATGCCCGTGCCTCGAAGCGACACCGCGGGAGCCGCTGCACCCGTGGTCCCGTCCCCACGATTCTCCGAGGACCACCTGGCCCGGCTCTATGCCCGGGTCGTGCGCGAGCACGGTGACCGGCCCGCGATGCGCGTGCTGGGCGAGCGGGGCTTCACCTGGTCGTATGCCGAGGTGGGTCGCCGCGTCGAGGCGGTCGCCCGGGCCCTGGTTTCCCACGGCGTGCAGCCCGGCGACCGGGTCGCGATCCTGGCTCCCAACGGCCCAGAGTGGTCGGTGGTCGACCTCGGTGCCCTGGCCGCGGGGGCGGTCCCGGTGCCGGTCTACCCGACCTCCACCGCCGACCGGGTGGGCTACGTCCTCGAGCACAGCGGCGCGGCCGCCGCGTTCGTGGGCGACGCGGACCTGCTGGACCGGGTCACGTCCACCCCCGCCGGCGCCGGCCTGCGGCTGATCGTGGCCTTCGACGACGCCCCCGGGGCGGAGCCGTGGACACGCGTGCTCAGGCACGGGGACGACGACGACGACGCGCTGGCCGCCGAGGTGGCCCGGCGCACCGAGGCCGGGCGTGGCGAGGACCTCGCCACCATCATCTACACCTCCGGCACCACCGGCCGCCCCAAGGGCGTGGCCCTCTCGCACGCGACGATGCTGCACCAGCTGCACGCGGTGGACGCGTTCTTCGACTTCGGCCCGGACGACTCGAGCCTGGCCTTCCTGCCCCTGTCGCACGCGCTCGAGCGGGCCTGGACCTACTTCGTGCTGTCCCACGGCGCCCTCAACACCTATGTGCGCGACCCCAAGACCGTCGCCGACCAGCTGCGCGAGGCACGCCCGTCCGCGCTCGTGGCGGTGCCCAAGCTCTACGAGACCGTCTACTCCGTCGCGCACGCCATGACCGACAAGAGCCCGGTGCGGCGGCGCATCTTCGACTGGGCCTTCCGGGTGGGCCACCGCGTGGGCGAGCTGCGCCTCGCGGGCCGACCGGTCCCGGCCCACCTGCGGGCCCGGCTCCGGGTCGCGGACCGGCTCGTGCTGCACAACGTGCGCGACGCCATCGGTGGGGAGAAGTCCGTCCTCGCGGTGGGCGGCGCTCCGCTGCGGGCGGAGGTCGAGGAGTTCTTCTGGGCCGCAGGGGTTCTCGTGTGCGAGGGCTACGGGATGACCGAGACCGGTCCGCTCATGACCTTCAACTGCCCCGCCGCCGTCCGGTTCGGCACGGTCGGCCGGGTCATCCTCGGCGGGGAGCTCCGGCGCGGTGACGAGGGTGAGCTCTTCTACCGCGGGCCCAACCTGATGGCGGGCTACTGGCGTGACGAGGAGGCCACGCGCCAGGTCCTCGTCGACGGCTGGCTGCGGACCGGTGACGTCGGCGAGATCGACGACGACGGCTTCGTCCACATCACCGACCGGCTCAAGGACCTCATCGTCACGCAGCAGGGCAAGAACATCGCCCCCGCCCCCATCGAGGCCCGCATCGCCGAGCATCCCGGCGTCGAGCACGCCGTGGTCATCGGGGACCGCCGCGTCTGCCTCGTCGCCCTCGTCCAGCCCACGGCCGACGCGGGGGACGACGTCCTCGAGGACGTGCGCCGGCACCTCGAGACCGTCAACGCCGACCTGCCCCACCAGGAGCAGGTCCGTGGCGTCGAGCTGCTGGACGAGCCGCTGACCATGGACGCCGGGCTGCTGACCCCGACCCTCAAGGTGCGTCGACGGGCCGTCGAGGAGAGGTTTCCCGACCAGCTCGACCGGATGTATGACGAGATCCGGCGAGCCCGCTCAGCGGGCCGCTGACCACCACGCCCGCACCGTCTCGGTGGGTCCGTCGAGCTCGGTGAAGCCGGCGTCGACCACGCTCACCGGCGCACCGGCGCACGCCCGCCAGCCGGCCTCGTCGGGACGGGCCACGCGCACGCGGTAGCCGTCCTCGGCCCACGCCTGCAGCGCCGGGTCGTCCTCGGCGAGCATGGCCTCCCAGGCGAGCTGGGCGCCGTGCCCGCACTGGGCGGCCGTCTTGCCGCTCGTCATCTCGACGTGCGGCGACAGTGCCACCGTCACGACGGCCGCCGTCCGCCCCTCCCGCTGCTCGGGCGTCGTGGCCGGATAGGTCGTCCCGCTGACCTGGAGGGCATCCAGCTCCGGAGGCAGGGGGCGGGTCGGCATCGGCACGTAGGCGCGGACCGCCGCAGGTCCGTCCGTCACCGTCACGCCCGGCACCGCCTGCGCATGCTCCCACCGCACCCCGCGGGCGCGCCGGACGAGCTTGCGGATGCGACCGTCCCGCCAGCGCCGGACGGCCTCGGACCAGTCGCCGTCACGGGCCCGGTGGTCGGCCAGCAGGGTGACGACGGCGCGCGCGGCCGTGGCGGCGACGAGGTCCTCGTCGGGCAGGTCGGCCTTGTCGTAGCGCAGCGCCACCTGCATCGCCCACGGCACGTCGGGGTCGTCGATGGGCTGGGAGCCGTCGATCGGCTCGCTGTCGTGCTGGGACATCGGGTCCTCTCCGCAGGATGGAACCCTCAGGCTAGTGCGCTCGAGGACCCCGTCCGGGCCGCGCGGGGCCGTGCCCCACCCTCCGGCCGGGCTTGACCGGGCTCGCCTTCGGCGTTGACCTGGCCGCCTGCGGCGAGGACCTGCGCACCGGCGCCGTGGTGGCCCCGTCGCGACGCCCCTGGGCGGCGCGACCAGCTCCGCGCGGAGGGGTGCTGTGACCCCTATGGCCCTTCTGCGCGTCCACCCGGGCGGGGTTCTTGGCAGCCGATGAGCGCCCGTGGCCGCCGAACGACGTCGACGCGGCGGGCATCGTGCGCCGGCTCGCCGGACGCGGTGGGCCCTCAGCCGTCTGGGCGGCCGGCGCGCTCGCTGCGGCAGGACCGACGGGCCGGGTCGTCGCCGTGGGGGCGACGCCGGCACCAGGCGCTCGCCGCAGCGCCTCCGCACCCGACGCGACGGACCCCACCGCTGTGCTCGGAGAGGGGGTGGCCGGTGCGCCACCGCCCACGGGCGGACGGGATCGTGGGGTCGCCGCGGTTGTGCCGGAGGCCGGCGTCGTGCCGCGGACGTGGAGGTGCGTGGCGGGATCGGGACGGCTGGCCGGCACGAGGCCCTGCAGGTCGACGCCGGGGCGGGAGGCGATGCCCGCGAGCGCCGCGGTCAGGACGACGGCGGTCAGGAGCACCACGCCTCCGACGATGACGGACCGGGCCGTGCTGCCCTGCTCGGGATCGATCTCGGCCTCGGAGTACACCGCGCCGAGGCGCAGCGGCACCTCCGTGTCGGAGACGATGCCGCCGGACCGAGACTCGTGGTCTGCGGGGCCCTCGGCCCACCACGGCTGCTCGATCATGACTTCCTCTCGCAGGAGGTGCGACGCGGGGCTGGCGTCCAGTGACATCACTGCACCCATCCTCCACCGAGCGTGCGCACTCGTGGCCGAGTGGATGATCGTTCACCCGGATGACCCCCGCCAAGGTGGGACATTACCGGACAGTACGGACGGCCGCCAGAGGTTGTTGAAAAGAGAACGAAAGAGTTGTCAGGCGGCGCGGCGCCGCGGCCGCAGCACGGCTCGCACGGCAGCGCCCACGACGCGGTCGTCGTCCTCGAGACCGCCCGGCAGGTGGTCGGGCACGGCGTCGTCCACCTCGGCGAGATAGGCCATGGCGGTCGCGAGCACGACCCGCTCCTCCTCGCCGAGGTGCTGCCACCCGGCCATCAGCGCCATCAGGTCGTTGGCGAGCTCGCGCATGCGGTCGGCACTGTCCGGCATGGCGCAGACGTGCTGCTCCAGGCGGCGCGAGAGGTCGATCATCGCGGCGTCGTCCACCGCGGCGACCAGTTGCTCCAGGTCCCCCCACAGGTCGGCCAGCTCGTCGCGGAAGCTCTCGAGGGCCGACATCGCACGCGTGGCTCCCGACTCCACCCTCCCTCCGGCCCGGCCGTCCCCCGTCGTGGTGCTCTCGGTGGTGTGGCGGGTCGTCGTGCCCGCGCCGTGGGTGCCATCAGTGGTCCTCACGCCATCGACCCTAGGCCGGGTGCCTGGAGGTCTGCTGGAGATTCCCCAAGAAGGGGAGGGGCCGTCCAGGACGCACGACCCCTCCCCTCCGGGCGCGATCGATCATCCGCAGTGGAGGTGCTCCTGGACCAGCGCGGCGAGGCCGTCGGCGTCGCCGTAGAGACGCTCGGAGAGGTCGTCGTCCTGGTAGGACCGCAGCATCGTCGCCTGGGCGTCGATCAGGCCGCGTGGGAACACCCCGCCCGCCTCGTAGTGCTTCCGGTCCGCCAGCAATGCCTCCGCCGAGCGGGCGCAGGACGAGGGCAGCTGGGCGAGTCCCTCGACGCGAGAGGCGTCCTCGCTCACGTAGGACCGCTGCGCGAGCTCGAGCGAGTCCTCCCCCACGAGCCCGGTCCGCGCCGCGACCGCCAGCCCCGCCAGCAGGAGGTGGACGTGCGCCGACCCGTCCGGCGACCGAACCTCGACCGTCTGGCCGGCCGTGCCGTCCACCTGCTGCGCGGGCTCGAGGGGGTTCGCGTCACGCAGCATCCGGTCACCGACGCCAGACCATCCGAGCGGCACCCGGACCAGCACCGACCGGTTGCGGTCGCCCCAGCAGATCGACGTCGGCGCCTCCTGGTGCGGGACCAGCCGGAGGTATGACGTGGGCACCGTGTTGCCGAACGCCGTCAACGACGCCGCCAGCCGCAGGTAGCCCGCGATGACGCGGCGAGCGTCGTCGGTCAGGCCCTCCGCGTCGGCGAAGACGGCCCGGCCGCCACGGGTCAGGCGGGTGTGGACGTGCATGCCGGAACCGGCCTGCCCCACGATGATCTTGGGCGCGAAGCTGACCTGCAGGCCGTGGCGGTAGGCCACCTCGCGCAGCACCCACTTGGCGAGGACGAGCTGGTCGGCAGCCTCCTCGATCGGCACGGGCAGGAACTCGATCTCGTGCTGCACCATCTCCTGCCCGTCGTGGACGATGTTGCCCACCTCGGCGTGGCCGTACTTGATCTGAGCCCCCATGCGCGCGAGGTGCGCCATCGTCTCGCGCCGGACGTGACCCCACTTCGAGTAGGGGTGGGCCTCGTGGTAGCCGCGCTGCTCGACGATCGGGTAGATCGAGTCGACCTCGCTGAACAGGTAGTACTCCAGCTCGCCGAGCGCCTCGAGCCGGCACCCGGTGGTGGCCTCGAGGTGCGCCTGGGCCTTGCGCAGGACCTGCTCGGGAGCCGACGCGAGCGGCTCGCCGTCGGCGTCGTAGAAGGAACACATCAGGTCTAGCGTCGGCTCCTCGGCGAAGGGGTTAACGAACGCCGTGCGGTACCGCGGGACGACATACAGGTCGCTGGCGCCGGCGCTCACGAACGGGAACAGGCTGGACCCGTCCACCCGCTCCCCGAGGGTGAGGATCCGGTCGAGGTGCTCGAGCGAGCCGATCGCGAAGTTGAGCTTCTTGAGGCGCCCGTCGCCCGCGACGTAGCGCAGGTCGAGCATCGTGATGCCCTGCTCCTGCACGAAGCGGACGATGTCGGCCTTGGTGAAGCTCGCGGCGGGCTTGCCGAGGGCGCGGACCAGGGTGTGCGGCGTCAGGGAACGGTCGATGTCGTGCATGTCGGCTCCTGGGGGCGGTCGCCGGGGTGTGGCGACCCGAGGTGGTGTGGCACGTCGTCGTGCGACACCACCATCGTGCCCACCGCACACCGGCGCCCGTCGTCCGGGGTGGACCTACCCGAGGTAGTCACGTCGGCCGGGGTTGGCACGCCAGGTCGATGTCACTACCTCAGGCAGGTCTGCCGGCGGCGAGGTCCGCGGCGGTCACGCCGGCGAGGGCGCGGCGCACCGACGGCACGGCCGCGACGAGGCGCTGGGTGTAGGCGTGCTGCGGGTCGTCGTAGACCTGCGCCGTCGGCCCGCTCTCGACGACCTGCCCCTCGTGCATCACCGCGACCCGGTCGCACACGTGCCGCACCACGGACAGGTCGTGCGACACGAACACCAGGGTCAGCGACAGCTCGCGGACCAGGTCGTCGATGACCCCCAGCACCTGCGCGCGCACCGAGACGTCGAGGGCAGAGACCGGTTCGTCGGCCAGCAGGATCCCCGGCGACGGCGCCAGCGCCCGCGCGATCGCGATGCGTTGCCGCTGCCCTCCCGAGAACTGGTGGGGATAGCGCCGCGCGGCGTCGGGCGAGAGCCCCACCGACGACAGCAGCTCGCCGACCCGCGCGTCGACGTCGACCGTCCGCGCGAGCCCCAGCGCGTGCAGCGGCTCGGCGACGATGGTCCCGACCCGGTGGCGCGGGTCGAGCGAGCTCATCGGGTCCTGGAAGACCACCTGCAGGCGGTGCCGCAGCCACGCCAGCTCACGGTCGGACGCCCGCGTGACGTCCCGCCCGTCGACGGCCACGGTGCCGCTCGTGGCCCGGTCGAGCCCGGCGACGATGCGGAGCAGCGTGGACTTGCCCGATCCGGACTCCCCCACGACGCCCAGCTTCTCGCCCGGCGCGACCTCCAGGCTCACGCCGCGCAGCGCCCGGACGACGGGGGCGGGCTCGAGCAGCCGGCGACGCGGCCGGGGGTAGTCCCGCGTGACGTCGTGCACCGCGATGGCCGGGGTCGTCATACGAACATCTCCGTCTGCGCGGGGTGGTGGCAGGCGAAGCCCCGCTCCCCCAGCGGGCCGGGCTCGGTCGTCCACGGCGGCGTGACCCGGCACGCGTCCGTGGCCTTCCAGCAGCGGGTGCGGAACACGCAGCCCTCGGGGAGCTCACCCGCGGGCGGGACGGACCCGGCGATGGTCCGCAGCCGCCGGGTGGCGGGATCGACCGCGAGGTCGGACGCCGCGAGCAGGCCCTGGGTGTAGCGGTGACGCGGATGCCGGAACACCTGCTCGACGGGGCCGGCCTCGACGATGCGACCGCCGTACATCACGGCGACGGACTCGCACACGGTCGCGACGACGGCCAGGTCGTGGGTGATGAACAGCAGCGCCGCGTCACGGGACTCGACGCCGCGCACGACGAGGTCGAGCACCTCCGCCTGCACCGTCACGTCGAGCGCGGTCGTGGGCTCGTCGCAGATGAGCAGGGCGGGGTCGTTGGCCAGGGCGATGGCGAGGACCACCCGCTGGCGCTGGCCGCCGGACAGCTGGTGGGGATAGGCCCGGGCGAGGTCCGCGGGATCAGGCAGCCGGACGGCCTCGAGCAGCTCGGCGGCCCGGGCCCGGGCCGCCGCCCGCGACGGCTGGGTCCCGTGGATGGTCATGGCCTCGGCCACCTGGTCGCCGACGCGCATCGTGGGGTTGAGGGCGGTGAGCGGCTCCTGGAAGACCATGGCGACGTCCCGGCCCCGGACCGCCGACAGCTCCTCCTCGGACGCGCCCACGACGTCATGCCGCACGCCCGCGAGCCGGATCGACCCGCTCGCCCGCAGGGTGCGGGGCAGCAGGCCCATGATGGCCAGCGAGGTGATCGACTTGCCAGAGCCCGACTCGCCGATCAGCCCCACCCGCTCCCCCGGTGCGATCGTCAGCGACACGTCCTCGAGCAGGCGGGTGTCCCCCGCGTCGATGGCGAGCCCGCTGATCTCGAGCACGTTGCCGCTCATCGGCGGTCCTCCAGCGTGGGGTCGAGCAGGTCGCGCAGGCCGTCGCCCAGCAGGTTGAAGCCGAGGACCGCGAGGGCGATGGCGAGCCCGGGGATCCAGGCGAGGCGGGGCGTCTGCCACAAGGTGGCCTGGCTGTCGTAGAGCATGCGCCCCCAGCTCGGCACGTCGGGCGGCGTCCCGACCCCGAGGTAGGACAGGCCGGCCTCGGCGAGGATCGCCATGCCGAAGGCCACGGACGACTGCACGATGACGAGGTTGGCGACGCCGGGCAGCACGTGGTGCACCGCGATCCCGAGGGGGGTGCGGCCGGCGGACCGGGCGGCCATGACGTACTCGCGCTGCATGATCGACAGCACACCCGAGCGCGTCACCCGCGCGAAGGTGGGGATCGACGCGATGCCGATCGCGACCATCGCCACCGTGGTCGAGCCGCCGCGCACGGCCGCCAGCATGATCGCCAGCAGGAGCGCGGGGAACGCCAGCAGCAGGTCGTTGGCCCGCATCACCAGCCGGCCCACCAGGCCGCCGCGCATGCCCGCGAGCACGCCGAGCGGCACCCCCACGACGGCGGCCAGCCCGACCGCGACGATGCCCACCAGCAAGGTGGTGCGTGCGCCCACCATCAGCCGCGACAGCTCGTCCTGGCCCAGCCGGTCGGTGCCGAGCGGATAGCCGGCCATCGGGCCGCGCAGCGCCACGGACCCGTCGGTGAGGCCGGGCGGGTGCGGGGTCCAGACGAAGCTGACCAGCGCCGTCACGACGACCAGCCCGACCAGGACGGTGCCGACGACCAGCGACGCGTCGACCCGACGACGACCACGGGCGGCGGAGGATGCGGGGGTCCGGCTGCTCATCGCGCCCCCGTCCGCAGGCGGGGGTCGAGCACCAGGTAGAGCACGTCGACCAGCAGGTTGATCAGCAGGACCGCCACGACCAGCACCATGACGACGTCCTGGACCACGACGAGGTCGCGGTTGCCGACGCTGTCCAGCAGCAGCGACCCGAGCCCAGGTATGACGAACACCCGCTCCACGACGACCGCCCCGATGAGCGTCGTCGCCAGCTGCAGGCCAAGGACGGTCATCACGGGGACCGACGCGTTGCGCAGGCCGTGCCGCACGAGCGCGGGCCCGGGACGCAGCCCCTTGGCGCGGGCCGTGCGCAGGTAGTCCTCGTGCAGCACGTCGAGGATGGCGGACCGCACGTAGCGCGCCAGCACCGCGGCCTGCACGATGCCCAGAGAGAGGGCGGGCAGGATCAGCTGCTTGACGAACATCGCGGGGTCCTGCGCGGGCGGCGTCCACCCGTTGGCGGGCAGCCAGCGCAGCTGCACGGAGAAATGGCTGATGAGCAGCACGCCCACGAGGAACGCCGGCACGGCCACCCCCACCTGGGACAGCGCCGCCAGCACGACCCCGGCGGGTCGTCGGTGGTGCAGCGCGGTCAACGTGCCGAGCGGTATGGCCACCAGCACGGCCACCACCATCGCGGCGAGGACGAGCAGCAGGGACACCTGGAGGCGGTCGGCGACCTGCGGGGCGATGTCGGCGCGGGACACGTAGGACTGGCCCAGGTCGCCGGTCACGAGGCCCCGCAACCACTCGGCATACTGCACGACCAGCGGCCGGTCGAGCCCGAACTCGTGCCGAAGCGCGGTCACGGCCTCCTCGGTCGCGTTGGTGCCGAGGGCCACCCGTGCGGGGTCACCCGGCAGCAGCACCATGAAGCCGAAGACGAGGACGCTGCTGACCAGCAGCGACACCAGGAAGGTCCCGACGCGGCGCAGCAGTCCGAGGAGCATGGGCTGGGGGTCGGGGTCGGAGGTCAGGACCGCGACAGGTGCGCGAGGTCGAGGGTCTCGCCGACCGCGTTGGTCGGCAGGCCGGTGATGTCCTTGTCGGCGACGACGAGGTTGGGCATGAGGAAGAGCACGTCCGACGCGGCGTCCTCGGCGGTGAGGCGCGCGACCTTCTTCATGTGCTCGACCTGCTGGGCCTCGGTGCCGGCGTCGGCCGCGGCGAGCTCGGCCTGGACCGCCTTGTTGTCGTACTTCGTGTAGTAGTCCGGGTTGCCGAACATGCGCCCGATGTCGCGCGGCTCGACGTGGGCGACGATCGTCAGGTCGTAGTCCGCGCCCTTGAACACGTCGCTGAGCCAGGTCGGGAAGTCCACCTGGTCGATCGAGACCTTGAGCCCGGCCTGCTCGAGGTCGGACTTGACCACCTGGCCGCAGGTCGTGGCGTAGGGCGCGGCGGGCAGCCGCAGCCGCAGCGTCTTGCCGGCCGCGCCGGTGTCCTTGAGGGCCTGGGTCGCCTTGGCGCGGTCGAACGGCGCGACGCCCGTGAGGTCTTCGTACCACGGGTCGGTCGGCGGGACCATGGCCCCGAGGAGCGTGCCGTGACCGGCCCAGCAGGTCTGCAGGAGGGACTTGTGGTCGATGGCCTGGCGGATGGCCTGACGGACGGCCTTGTCCTTGAGCAGGGGGCGTGAGCTGTTCATCGTGAGCATGACCTCGCCGTTGGTCGTGCCCTCGATCACCTTGTACTTGTCGTTGGACGTGAACTGCTGCAGGGACTCCGGCGACTGGACCGTGCCGATGACGTCGATGGTCCCCGACAGCAGCGCGTTGCTCAGCGCCGCCGCGTCCTTGATGTAGCGCAGGGTCACCCGCTCGAAGTAGGGCTTGGCGCCGTGGTAGGAGTCGTTGCGGCGCAGCACGATCGAGTCGCCGCGCCGCCACTCGCCCAGGGTGTAGGGGCCGGTGCCGACAGGCTTGGTCGCGAGGTCCGCGACCCCGGTGCGGCTGAAGACCGCGCCGATGCGGGTGGTCATCGCGTAGAGCCAGGAGTTGCTGGGGCGGGCGAGCGTGACCTGCACCTTGGTCGGCGACACGGCCTTGGCCTCGCTCACGACGTCCATGGACTTCTTGACCGAGACGGCCCAGTCGGACTTGACCCGGTTGATCGAGAACACCACGTCGTCGGCGGTGAGCGGGGCGCCGTTGCTGAACTTCGCCCCCTCCACGAGGTCGAAGGTGTACGTCTTGCGGTCGGGGCTGATGGTCCAGCTCTTGGCGAGCGCCGGCTGGACAGCGCCCTTCTCGTCGACCTTGACCAGGCCCTCGTAGACGTTGCCGAGCAGCGCCTGCGCGATGGCCGCCCCGTCCGACTTCGTGAAGTCCATGCTCGTGGGCTCGAGCACCAGACCGATGGCGACGTCCTTGCTGCCCGCGCCGGCCTGGCCGGAGGCGCTGCCGCTCGAGCCCGTCGTGGAGGAGCCGGCGTTGCACGCCGACAGGGCGAGGACGCTCGCGGTGGCGACGGCGACGATCGCGCGTCGGCGGAACAGCTGGGTCATGCACGTCTCCTGCTCACGGTGGTGCTGCCGGCCCGCCTGCGTCGGTGCCGCGGGTGCGCCAAGTCTGACACGGCGCGCCGCGACGTCTGACGAGGTCAGTCGACGACGCGCAGCCGGATGGTCTCCGGCAGGTCGTGCAGCTCGGCGAGGGCGCCCTCGTTGAGGGGCGAGTCCACGTCGGTGACGACATAGCCCACGTGGCCCTGCGTGCCGAGGAGCTGGCCGCCGATGTTGACGCCGTGCGAGGCCAGGATCTGGTTGACCTTGGCCAGGACGCCGGGGGTGTTGGTGTGGAAGTGCGTGAGGCGGTGGTCCCCGGGGACGTGCTGCAGGGTGAGCGCCGGCAGGTTGACCGACAGGGTGGTCGTGCCGTAGGCCACGAAGTCCCGCAGCTTGCCCGCCACGAACCGGCCGATGTCCTCCTGCGCCTCCTCGGTGGACCCGCCGACGTGGGGCGTGAGCACCGTGTTGGGCAGGCCCTGCAGGGGCGAGCTGAACGGATCGCCGGACTTCTTGGGCTCGACGGGGAAGACGTCGACGGAGGCGCCGGCGATGTGCCCCGACTGCAGGCTGTCCCGCAGCGCCTCGTAGTCGACGAGGAAGCCGCGCGAGAGGTTGAGGAAGAGCGACCGGGGGCGCATGCGCTCGAACTGCTCGCGGCCGAAGAACCCCGCGTTGCCGTCGCGCCCGTCGACGTGCAGGGTCACGGCCTCCGCGATGTCGAGCAGCTCCTCCAGGCTGCTGCAGCGGCGGGCGTTGCCCAGCGCGAGGCGGTCCTGGATGTCGTAGAAGTAGACCTCCATGCCGAGCATCTCGGCGACCACGGACAGCTGCGAGCCGATGTTGCCGTAGCCGACGATGCCGAGGCGACGCCCGCGGATCTCGTGCGAGCCCTTGGCGTCCTTGCGCCACACGCCCTCGTGCAGCGCCTTGTCCTTCTCGGTCAGCCGGCGCGCCATGACGATGATCTCGGCGAGGGCCAGCTCGACCACCGACCGGGTGTTGGAGTACGGCGCGTTGAAGGCCGGGATGCCGCGCTCGGCGGCCGGGGCCAGCGCGATCTGGTTCGTGCCGATGCAGAAGGCGCCGATGGCCAGCAGGTCGTCCGCGGCCTCGACGACCGCGGGGGTCACCTCGGTCTTGGACCGTATGCCGAGCAGCTGCACCCCGCGCAGCGCCTCGACGAGCTCGGCCTCGTCCAGGGCTCCGGGACGGTGGTCGACCTCGATGCCCGCCTCGGTCAGGATGGTCGTGGCGAGGGGGTGGACGTTCTCGAGCAGCAGGGCCTTCATGGCGCCATCGTGTCAGTGCTCACGGCTGGGGTGCGGGAGGCGTCCGGCATACGACTGTCCACGACGCCCGCACGACGCCTCAGGACACGCGCGAGAGCAGACCCGCGCGCGCCAGCTCCACGGCCCGCTGCCGGGCGCCGTCGAGCGGCGCCTCCGGCCCGGTGGCGCTCACCACGAGCTCGACGGGGACGACCGCCTCCCGTCGCAGGTGCGCGTCGAGCGCGTCGGCAAGGGCGGGTTCCCGACCCCACGGACCGCTCAGGACGACGCGGCCAGGGTCGAGGAGCGCGATCGCGGAGCAGAGCACACCGCCGACAGCCTCGACGACGCGAGCTCCTTTGCCCCGCAGGGGCGCTCGCCGCAGGAGCGACCCCATTGCCGCCACGTCGACCACCGTGCCCCCGTCCACGGTGAGGCCCTCGTCGACCAGCACGTCGAGCAGCCTGGCAGCGGGCCGGGCAGACCCCCTCCCTCCCACCCGCGTCGTCACGTAGGCCGCCTCCCCGGCCAGCCCCCGCGCCCCCCGGACGAGGCGGCCGTCCGCCACGAGGGCCCCGCCGATCCCTGACCCGAGGTGGAGCTGCAGGAAGGTGTCCACGAGGTCACCGCGGCGCCGACCGTGAGCCAGCTCGGCGACGGCGGCCCAGTGCACGTCGTTGTCGATCTCGGCGGCCTCGCCGACGACATCACGCACGCACGCCTCGCCCAGCACGAACGGCGACCCCTGCAGGTGGACGAGCCGCCCGGTGCGGTGCTCCACCGGGTCGGCCACCGAGACGGCGATGGACGCCTCGGCAGGCGAGCCGCCGTCGACCAGGTCGCCCAGCACGGCGGCCAGCTCGGCCAGGAGCTCGTCGGCGGTGACGGTCAGCCCCACCGGCCGCTCGACCCGCCTCACGAGATCGCCTCGCACGTCGAGGGACTCGCCGACCACGAGGTGCGGTCCGGCGTGCAGGGCCACGGCCAGCCCGGCCCCCGCGGAGAGCTCGTAGTAGGTGCCCGCCCTCCCCCGCGAGCCCTCCTGCCGCCCGGCCTCGCAGAGCACGCCGAGCTCGCCCAGCCGGCGGACCGACTCCGAGACGGTGGGCTTGGACACGCCTGTGGCCTGCGCGATCTCGGCGCGGGTCCGGCGCCCGAGGTCGATGACGGACTCGAGCACGAGCCGGTCGGTGGCCCCGCGCACGAGGCCCAGGCCCGTCGGGGCGTCGGTCGTCGACATACGGCCCTCGTCTCTCGCGCGGACCGTTGCCCGACGCGGTTAGTTAGGAACCCTTGCAAAATAGCAGATGCCGTGCCACTCTTTTGGTAAGGAGCCCAAACGAAGTCGATGGAGATGCTCATGACGGTCACCGACCTGCCCGCCCTCCCCCACTGGGAGACCACCCCCGAGGACCTGCCCGCGGCCATCCGCGAGGTCAAGGCCGCGCTCCGCGCCCGGATCGCCGCCAGCGGCCGCACGGTCGAGGAGGTCTTCGCCGTCGTCGAGGCCAAGGTCCGCGAGGAGGTCGAGGCGATCCGCGCCGACCGGGAGGCGGGTCGACCGGTCTGGCCCGAGATCGCCTACGCGGACATCGAGGCCGGCACGGTCCCGGACGACCAGCTCGCGCTCCTGCGGCGCCGCGGCTGCGCGATCGTCCGCGGCCACTTCCCCCGCGAGCAGGCCGAGGCATGGGACCGCGAGGTCGTGGACTACGTCGACCGCAACCGGTTCTTCGAGGACTACCGCGGCCCCGGCGACGACTTCTTCGGGACGGTGGGGTCCAAGCCCGAGATCTACCCCGTCTACTGGTCGCACCCCCAGATGGAGGCCCGGCAGCACCCGCGGATGGCCCGCGTGCAGGCCTTCCTCAACGGGCTGTGGCGGCACGAGTCCGAGGGCCGCAGCTGGTTCGACCCGGGTCGCGACTCGCTCTATCCCGACCGCATCCGGCGCCGCCCGCCGGGCGCCTCAAGCCAGGGCCTGGGCGCGCACCTCGACCCCGGCACCCTGGACCTGTGGATGAGCGAGGGCTACCAGCGCCACTTCCGCCACCTGTTCGACGGCTGGCCCGAGGCCTACGACCCCTGGGACGCGGCCTACCGCACCGAGGCGGCGCAGTACCCGGGATCGACCATGTGCTCGGCCTTCCGGACCTTCCAGGGCTGGACGGCGCTGTCCGAGATGCGCCACGACCAGGGCGTGCTCTACACCGTCCCGATCCCGCACGCGATGGCCTATCTCATGCTGCGCCCGCTGCTGCCGGACGTGCCCGACGACTCGATGTGCGACGTCACGGTCAACCAGGTCTTCCCCGCCAACGAGCGGTGGCACCCGCTCCTCCTGGAGGCCACCGCCGGCATCCCCGACGTGGCGCCCGGGGACTCCGTGTGGTGGCACTGCGACATGATCCACGGGGTCGAGCCGGTCGAGGACCAGCAGGGTTGGGGCAATGTGATGTACATCCCGGCCGCGCCGTGGTGCGCCAAGAACGAGGCCTACGCCGACCACGTCCGCAAGGCCTTCCGCGCCGGCGAGTCGCCCTACGACTTCCCGGAGGAGCACTACGAGTCGAGCTGGCCGGACCGCTTCCGCGAGGACGAGCTCTCCGAGGTCGGACGACGCGGGATGGGCCTCACCGACTGAACAGATCGGCTGACCGACCGGCACACCGCTGAGCCGCCCGCTGGCTCAGCGGTGCTCGCCCGCGTCGACGTCGCGGTGCCAGGAGCAGGTGCGATAGGCGGTCTCCCAGCCCAGGGAGCGATAGAGCGCGTCCGCGCCGGTGGGCGAGTCGTCGTCGACCTCGAGCCCCACCCGGTTGCGCCCCTGCAGCGCCGCATCGCCGATCACCGTGCGCAGCAACGCCTTTGCCACGCCGCGGCCGCGAGCCCGGCGGTGCACGCCGATGTAGTCGACGTAGCTGCCCTGCACGCCGTCCCGGTCCGGGGCGACCACCGTGCCGACGAGGGCGCCGCCGGCGAGCCAGGCTCCCCCGCCCTCCGCGTCGTCGCGCACCTCGGCCAGCCACCAGGAGTCCCACCGGTGACCCGGGTCCTCCTGCAGGCGCTGCACGAACTCGGGGAAGCTCTCGCGATAGCTGTTGAAGTGGTCGGCGAAGGACTCCTCCAGCATCTCGTGGATGATCTGGATGTCCTCGGCGACGGGAAGCCCGTTGGTGTGCAGACGGACTCGCCTCACCCTGACCCCGTCCCGAGGGACGGGGAGGGTGGCCGGGTGGTCGGCCTCGGGGTCGACCGGCCGGGTCATCTGCAGCCAGGTGCGCGTATGCCGGAAGCCGGCGCGTCGCAGCCACCCCGCCTGGCGCTCGTCACCGGCATACGAGCCCATGTCGATCTGGGTGGAGCCCAGGCGTCGCAGGTGGGCGATCGCGCGGGCCGCCTCCTCGACGCGGTCGAGCAGGGCGCGGGCCACCGCACCCTCGATGTCCTTGGCGTCCTGGGGCTCGACGCCCTCGTTGCCCTCGGCGCCCGCGCCGAATTGCTCGTCCAGGCCCGGCTCGACCGTGACGTGCGCGAGGACGCGACCGGCGGCTCGGTCGTGGGCCGCTGCCCAGCCTCGGACCACGCCTGCTGGGTCGACGGCCACCGCCTGCCGCCGCGTCCAGGAGGCGACGCCGGTGATCTCGTGCAGCACGGTGCGGACGTCCGCCGTCGCGCCGGGGACCGCCCGGTCCGTGACGGCGGCGCGCAGCCAGGCGAGCCGTTGGACGTCGCGCTCGTCGGGGACCCGCAGCGTCCAGCCGGGAGGCAGTCCCTCGACGGGCAGGGTGGCGGGGCGGAGGGACGGCGGTGTCGTCTCGGGCATGCCTCCCATCATCCCAGCCACGCCACCTGGCCGCCCATCACGGCGTGGGCGCCCGCCCCCCGGGATCCGGGAGACGGGCGCCCACGTCCGTGCAGCTCAGTCGTGCAGCTCAGCGGGTCAGTGCTTCTTGGTGACCGCCTTCAGGGCGTCCACGATGCCGTCGCCGTAGAAGTTGTTGAACTCGGTGGTGCCCGTGCAGGTCGCCGTGTAGGCGGCGGAGACGCCGGGGTAGACCATGGTGGCCGGGTTCGGGCAGGCGTGGTCGGTGGCGGTGCGCATCAGGATCTTCTCGGTCTGGTTGGGGGTCAGCGCCTTGCCGCCCTGGCGCGGGTCACGGTGTCCCCAACGGTCGACGATGAGCGCGGCGACGCCGGTGGCGTGCGGCGCGGCCATCGAGGTGCCCTGCAGGTAGGTGTAGTAGCCGTCGCCCTGCTTGATGACGAAGTCGTTGGTGGGCTCGCCCGTCACCGGGTCGATGTCGCCCTCGGCGATGCCGACGGCCTTGGGCATGGCGGCGAGGATGACGTTGCCGGGCTTGCGGTACTGAGGTGTGCCGTAGTAGTCGCGGATGTCGCCGCCGGGAGCCGCGACGTCCACGGACTTGAGGCCATAGCTGGAGTAGTAGGCCTTGCGCGTGGTCGGCCCCACGGACGTGACGGTGAGGACGTGGTCACCCTCGGTCGGCAGGTCGAGGCAGGAGTTGTCGATCTGGCGCGTCTTGGCCGCGCCCTCCGGGTAGTCCGGGGAGGAGTCGTCCACCGTGGGGTTGTCCAGGTCGGTGGCGGAGTTGCCGGCGGCGGCGATCAGCGTGACGCCCTTGCCGCGGGCGTAGCGCAGGGCTCGGTTGGTGGCCTCGATCGTCAGACGCTGCTGGGCCTGCTCCTCGGCGGAGTCGGCCGGGTTGTTGGCGCAGTTGAACGCCCACGGGTCGATGTAGTAGCTCATGTTGACCACGTCGATGCCGTTGTTGCCGGCGTAGGTCAGCGCCTTGACCGTCGGCTCGAGGAAGAAGTAGCCCGAGTCCTGCCCGGCCCGCAGGTTGACGATGCTGGCCTCGGGAGCGACGCCGGCGATGCCCTGGCCGTTGACCGGGGAGGCGATCGTGCTGGCGACGTGGGTGCCGTGGCCGCCCTCGTCGACGGTGGCCGGGTCGTCGCAGGAGCCGTCAGGGTCGGTCGAGCAGGCGCCGTCGATGTCGGGCATGTCGCGGGTGAAGTTGCGCGACAGGGCGAAGTCGAAGTTGGGGCGGATGTCCGGGTGGG
Source organism: Arsenicicoccus sp. UBA6765 (assembly GCF_002453335.1). NCBI lineage: Bacteria > Bacillati > Actinomycetota > Actinomycetes > Micrococcales > Intrasporangiaceae > Arsenicicoccus > Arsenicicoccus sp. UBA6765. Next base: position 14,084 of record NZ_DKGR01000030.1, on the reverse strand, counting down.
ACGCGTCGACGCCGGTGTCGATCACGCCGACGCGGACGCCGCGACCGGTGGCGATGCGGTGCGCCTCCGCGGTGTGGATCATCCGCATGTCCCACTGCAGGGGAGCGAGCGGCTCGCCGTTGGTGTTGACGTTGGGTGCCGGGGCCTTCTTGCCGCGACCCTGGGCACGCTCGGCGCGCAGCCGCTCGATGTCCGACGTGGAGGCCTTGGCCGGCTTGCGCCTGAAGCCGACGACGCGGTCGGCGGCCGCGGTGTCCACCGCTGCGGAGTCGCGCACGTCGGCGGTGAAACGGGTCTTGGTGGTGGTGACGGAGTAGAGGCCGATGGCCGAGTCGACGGAGGTCACGGTGCCTCCGGCGCGGGTGATGGCGGCGCGGACGGCACCGTCCTGAGCGCCGTTCTCGGCGAGCACCAGGACCGAGCGAGCGGGTCCGTCCTGGTCGGCGGAGGCGGGGGTGGCTGCGGCGAGTCCGGCCAGGACCGTCGAGGCACCGAGAGCGGCGGCCAGGACACGACGTTGTGTGGTCACGATGGGCTCCTGCGGGGATGGGGGTGGGGACCGCCCGATTAGGGGGGATTGTCCGATCCTGCCCCTGCACCCTGGCTGGGGGTAGCGCCAGACGGGTGTACTTGTCCCGTGGGGGATTTCGCCTCTGGCCGCTGACCCGCGGCGAGGGCAGCACGCGACCGTGACTCGTTGGCGACGGCCGGGTCCGACATCAGCCACCGGGTGGTGGCGGTGGCGGCGCGCCCCAGCGGACGGCCCACGGCCCGGTCGAGCCCCGCCGTCATCTGGTCCGGGAGGACGGAGAGCCCGAGCATCCGTCGCGACCACGGCGGCAGCGTCGAGATCGCCCCCGCGGCGAGGGTCCAGTAGCCCAGCCCGGCCACGCGGTCGATCGGCGGCGTCAGCAGCAGGAAGCGCGCCGCCTCGGTCGCGGCCGGGGTCGTCACCAGCTCCGCACGGTAGGACTCGATGGTCTGCATCAGCTCGTCATACGTCTGGGGCAGGGCCGCCAGGTCGACGCCGAGCCGCGAGGAGACCTGCGCCGTCTGGGCGACGTACTCGTCGAGCTGCTCCCGCGTGAGCGGCCGGGCGCCGAACGCCTGGTGCGTGGCGAGGAAGCTCTCGGCCTCCGCGGCGTGCACCCACCGCAGCAGGTGGGGGTCGTTCGCGGCATACGGCCGGCCGTCGGGGGCCGTCCCGACGACGCGTCCGTGCAGGTGGCGGATCGCCCCGATGGTGGCCTCGGCGTGCCGGACCGTGCCATAGGTCGTGATGGCGATGTAGTGACTGGTCCGCTGCAGCCGACCCCACGGGTCGCCCTTGTAGCCGCTGTGCTCGGCCACCCCGGCCATGGCCGAGGGGTGGAGGGACTGCAGCAGCAGGGCGCGCAGCCCGCCGCTGAACATGCTGGTGTCGGCGTGGACCTGCCAGATCGCGTCGTCGGGTCCGAACCACCGCTCCCCCACCTCCCCCCAGATCTGGTCGGCCCGACGGTCCGCGTCCGTGCCGGCGATCCGCTCGCGCAGCCCCAGCGCCGCGCGGGTCCGCAGCCGTGCCCCATGGTCATGCTCCCACCCCTGTCGCATGCCCCCAGCGTCGCAGGCCGACGGCGCCCTGACGAGCCCCACCGCCCCGGCTCGAATGAATCGATCGGGTGACGAACCCGTCGAAGGTTCCTCACCGGTGCTTCAATGACGCAGGTCCCGATCCGACCCCCACCAGCGAGGGAGTGGCGATGACGCCGCACAGGCTCGTCAGGAGGATGACCGCCGCGATCACCGCGAGCGTCACCTGTCTCGCTCTCGCCGCGTGCGGCGACGGGGGCGACCCCAACGCCCCCCTGGGGGTCAAGGACGGTCGCCTCACCGTGTGGACGCTGGACTCCCAGCCGGACCGTATGGGGGCCCAGCGCAAGATCATGGAGGCCTTCACCACCAAGACCGGCATCCAGACCGAGCTGGTGGGCATCGACGAGGCGCAGTTCCCCCAGCTGATCGCGAGCGCCGCGCAGTCCGGCACCCTGCCCGACGTCGTGGCCTCGCTCGGGCTCGGGTCGGTGCGCCAGATCGACCAGTTCGGGCTCGTGGACCGGGACGCGACGACCAAGGTCGTGGACCGGCTGGGCCGCGACACCTTCAGCCCGGCGATGCTGGACCTGGAGACGCAGGACGGCAAGGTCCTCGCGGTCCCCTCGGACTCGTGGTCGCAGATCCTCGTCTACCGCAAGGACCTCTTCAAGGCCAAGGGGCTCAAGCCCCCCACGACGTATGCCGACCTGACGGCCGCCGCCAAGGCCCTGACCGCCGAGGGCAAGAAGGGCATCACCCTGGCCACCGACCCGGCCGACCCGTTCACCTCACAGAGCTTCGAGACGCTGGCGCTCGGCAACTCCTGCCAGCTGGTCGACGACGCCGGCGCGGTGACCCTGGGCGACCAGCGCTGCCAGCGCACGTGGGACCTCTACGCCGACCTGGTCCGCAACTACTCCCCGCAGACCAAGCAGGACGTCGACACGACCCGGGCGTCCTACTTCGCCGGCGAGTCCGCCATGGTCCTGTGGTCGGCCTACCTGCTGGACGAGATGGCGGGCCTGCGCGAGGACGCCCTGCCCACGTGCCCCGAGTGCAAGGACGACCCGACCTTCCTCGCGCGCAACAGCGGCGTCGTGACGGCGGTCCGCGGCCCGGACGGCACCGGCAAGGGCTCGTTCGGCGAGGTGGCGGGCTGGGCGCTCATGCGCGGCTCGGACGTCGACCAGGGCGGCCGGCTGATCGAGCACGTCATGACCGACGGCTACCAGGCCTGGCTGGGCGTGGCGCCCGAGGGCAAGTTCCCGACCCGACCCGGCCCCACCAAGGGCTCCACGGCGTACGTCGACGCCTGGGCGAAGCTCCCCGCCGGGGTCGACACCAAGAAGCCGCTGGCCGAGGTCTATCCCCCCGACGTGCTGGCCTCCATCCGCAGCTCGGCGAGCACCATCGACCGGTGGGGCATCGCCCAGGGCCGGGGCATCCTCCTGGGAGCGGTCACCTCCGAGCTGCCGATCCCCAAGGCCGTGGCCGGCATCGCGTCCGGCAGCCTCGACGCCCGTCAGGCCGCCGAGCAGGCCGCCACCGCGGTGGACGACATCAGGAAGGACCTCAACTGATGAGCACCTCCGCCACCACGCCGACGCCTACGCCCGCACCCGGTCCCTCCGGACGGGCGGGCCGGCGCTGGTCGGCCGCCCGTCGCGACAACCGCGACGGCTGGCTCCTCGTGTCCCCCACCGTGATCGTGGTCGTGGCGATCGTCGTCATCCCGGTGCTGTGGAACGTCGTCCTCGCCTTCCAGAAGCTGTCCTTCCTGCAGATCCGGCGCGCCGGCATCGACGGGCCCTACACGCTGGAGAACTTCCGACGCGTCCTCACCAGCGCGGGCTTCCTGGAGTCGATGTGGACGACGGTCGTCTACTCCGTCGGATCGACCGCCGGGTCGATCGTCCTGGGGCTGATCGCCGCGCTGGCGCTGCGCAACCGGTTCCCCGGGCGCGGCGTCGTCCGCGCTCTCATGCTCCTGCCGTACGTCGCCCCCGTCGTCGCCGTCGCGTTCGTGTGGCAGATGATGCTGGACACGCAGTACGGCATCGTCAACGTCTACGGGCAGAAGCTGCTCGGGTGGGACGGGCCGCTCGACTTCCTCGGCCGGGAGCCGTTCGCGCTGGTGACGGTGATCGCGTTCGAGATCTGGCGCTACTTCCCGTTCGCGTTCATGTTCATCATGGCGCGGCTCACGGCGGTGCCCCGCGAGATCGACGAGGCGGCGCTCGTGGACGGGGCCACCCCCACGCAGCACTTCTGGCACGTGCTGCTGCCGCAGCTCATGTCGGTCATCGCCCTGCTGTCCGTGCTGCGGGTCATCATGACCTTCAACAAGTTCGACGACGTCTACCTGCTCACGGGCGGCACCGCGGGCACGGACATCGCCGCGGTCCGGGTCTACGACTACCTCACCGGGCGCTTCGACGCCGGCGGGGCGGCCGCCCAGGCCGTCGTGCTGTCCCTGGTGATGGCGGTCTTCCTGATCGTCTACCTGCGCTTCATGGCCCGGCACGAGGGACAGGAGGACTGACATGAACCGCTACGCCGTCGAGACCTCGGTCCTGCGCGTCCTGCGCTGGCTGACCATCGCGTTCCTGCTGGTCATCACCGTGTTCCCCTTCTACTACATGGTGATGCTGAGCTTCACGCCCATCGACTCCCTGCTGCAGAACCCCGGCCGGCTCCTGCCGGAGTGGTCGACGGTCACGACCGAGACCTACACCAACGTCCTCGCGCCCGTCGAGGAGGAGGGCCAGGGCTTCGCGCAGCTCATGCGCAACTCGGCGGTCGTGTCCCTCGTGACCGTGGCCCTCACCCTGGTCGTGGCGATCCCCGGCGCGTATGCCGTCAGCCGCCTCGCCTTCAAGGGTCGCCGCCAGGTGGGCGCGCTGTTCCTGTCGGTCTACCTGTTCCCGTCGATCGTCCTGGCGATCCCGCTGGTCATCGCGTTCGCCAAGCTCGGCCTCTACCAGTCGCTCCCGGGCCTGATGCTCGTCTACGTCGCCCAGACCGTCCCGGTGTCGATCTACATGCTGCGCAACTACTTCGAGACCATCCCGGCGACCATCGAGGAGGCGGCGACCCTCGACGGGGCCAACCGCTTCCAGACCATCACCAAGGTCGTGCTCCCCCTCGCCATGCCGTCGATCATGTCGACCGGGCTCTACATCTTCATGATCGCGTGGAACGAGTTCCTCTTCGCCCTGCTGTTCCTCGCCGCCAAGCGGGACCTGTGGACCGTCTCGCTCGGCCTGTCCCAGCTCTCCAACGGCGTCGAGGTGCCCAAGACGGTGCTCATGGCCGGGTCGGTCCTGCTGACGATCCCCGTGATCGTGCTCTACGGCATCGCGGAGCGCTGGCTCACCGAGGGCCTGACGAGCGGCGCCGACAAGGGCTGACGCCGCCCGTCAGGGTGGCCCAACGGCCGGGTGGAGCGGGTGGAGCGGGTCAGTCGTCTTCCTCCGGCTCGAAGGTCGAACCCTCCTTGTCGGCGCCGGCACCCGCGCCCGCGTCGTTGAGCTCGTCGAGGCTCGTGGTCCCGTCGCTGCCGCCGGTGGCCTGCTCGGCGTCGTCGCCGGTGAGGCGCTGGTCCTCGGGTCGCTGCTCGGACATGGCGTGCTCCGTTCTCTCGCACTACTTCTCGGTGGGCCGCTCGACGGCCGCCTGATGGCGACCCCGGGTGGCCCCGGGCTCTCGTCATACCCCCGCAGCCCCTCCCGTCAGACCACCCGGCACGACGACGCGGGTCGCACTAGGGTGAGCGCACCCCCGCGCCGCGACGCCGGCGCCGTGACGAGCGGAGCCCCTCATGACCTTCGAGTACCTCGCCGATCCCTCCGGCCGCCCCGCCTGGGAGGGGGTCCTGCCGGGTCGCCCCCACCCATTCTTCCTCGAGGCCGGGCAGGGCGAGCACGCCAAGCTCTTCGTCGACACCTTCTCCGTGCTGCTCAGCGGGGACGAGACGGAGGGGCAGTTCGGGGTCTTCACCTCCACCTGCCCGCCCGGGGAGATCATCCCGACGCACGCGCACGACCAGACCCACGAGACCTTCTACGTCCTGGAGGGCGCGATCCGCCTCTACGTGCAGCTGCCCGACGGCGACCAGGTCTCGCGCGTGCTCGGCACCGGTGACTTCGCGTTCGTGCCGGCCGGGGCCGAGCACGCCTACCGGATCGAGGAGCACACCCGCCTCATGGGGGTCTCCAGCGGCGGCTTCGAGCGCTTCTTCCAGACCATGGGCACCAAGGTCGACGACCCCACGGCCGACACCCCGCCGTTCGTGCCCGACGGGCCGCGGATGGGCGCGGCGGCGCGGCAGTTCCACATGGAGTTCCTGCCTGGGTTCGACTGGTCCCGGGCCTGAGCCGTATGCCGACCGCGCCCTCCCCGGAGCCCTCCGCACCGACGGCGGAAGCAGGCCCGCTGCCCGAGGCCACCGTCACCGCAGCCGGCGTGCGCGTGCTGCGGGGTGTGCCCTATGCCTCGCTGGACGGCGTCCGCCCCCTCGAGCTGGACCTGTATCTCCCTGCGCCGCAGCCCGATCCACAGCCCGGTCCACCGCCTGATGCGCGTGCTGGTGCACGTCCTGGTGCGATCGCCGACGTGCAGGGCTGCCCCGCCGTCGTGTTCCTGCACGGCGGCGGGTGGCGCCTCGGCAGCCGCCGCTCGGCGGGTCCGGCGTTCTCAGGAGTCGTCAGCCCCTTCGAGCGGATGGCCGCGGCGGGGGTCGCGGTGGCGAGCGCGGACTACCGGCTCAGCGGCGAGGCGACCTGGCCGGCGCAGCTGCACGACGCCAAGGCCGCGGTGCGCTGGCTGCGGCACCGCGCCGACGAGCTCGGGATCGACCCCGACCGCATCGGGGCGTGGGGCGAGTCGGCGGGCGGCCACCTCGCGGCCTTGCTCGGCGTGACCGGGACGCTCGCCGCCGACGCGCCGCTCGAGGGCACCGTCGGGGTCACGGGGGTCTCGTCGGCGGTGGCGACCGTCGTCGCGTGGTATGCCCCCACCGACCTGGTGGGCCTGCCCCGCGACCTCGGCGCCGACCCTGCCGCCACCGACAGCCGCGAGGCCCTGCTGCTGGGTGGCGCCATCAGCGAGCGGCCGGACGCGGCGGCCGAGGCGGGGGCGGTGACCCACGTGCACGCCGGCGCTCCGGCATACCTGCTGGTCCACGGCGAGGCCGACCGGCTGGTCCCCTGCGCCCAGAGCGCCCGGCTCGCCGCGGCGCTCGAGGCCGTCGGCGTCGAGGTCGAGCTGGTCCTGGAGCCCGGCGCGGACCACCTGTGGCGCGGGAGCGACGAGGCCGCCGAGGACGCGCTGCGCCGCACCGTGGAGCACCTGACGACGCGCCTGGGGCCGAGCCCGCTCAGATGACGTAGCTGTCGGCGCTGCGCGCTGCCCCGCGCATCGCGGCCAGATCGTACGGAGTGCGCTGGTAGACGTAGTAGTTGAGCCAGTTGGCGTAGAGCAGGAAGGCGTGGCTGCGCCAGGTGACCCGCGGCGGCTGCGTCGGGTCGTCGTCCGGGAAGTAGCCCACGGGGACGTCGATCGGCACTCCCTTGGACGCGTCGCGGTGGTACTCCAGGGACAGGGTGTCGGCCTCGTACTCCGGATGACCGGTCACGAACAGCTGCCGCCCGTCGCGCGACTGCGCCAGATAGAGCCCCGCGGTCTCGGAGGTGGCCAGCACCTGGAGCTTGGGGTGCGCCTGCACCTCCTCCAGGGGCGTGCCCGTATGCCGGGAGTGCGGCGCGGTGAAGGTCTCGTCGTAGCCGCTGACGATGCGGGCGCGCGGGTCCAGGACGCGGTGCTCGAACACGCCGAACATCTTGTCCGGCAGCTCCATCTTGCCGATGCCGTAGTGCCGGTAGAGCCCCGCCTGGGCGCCCCAGCAGACGTGCATCGTGGAGTAGACGTGGTCGGCGCTCCAGTCCAGGATCTCGCACAGCTCGTCCCAGTAGTCCACGGCCTCGAAGGGCAGCTTCTCGACCGGCGCCCCCGTGATGACGAGGCCGTCGTAGCGCTCGTCGCGGATCTCGTCGAACGTGCGGTAGAAGGTGTCGAGGTGCTCGGTCGAGGTGTTGCGGGACTCGTGGGAGCACATCCGCACGAAGGTGATCTCGACCTGCAGCGGCGAGTTGGCCAGCAGCCGCAGGATCTGGGTCTCCGTGACGATCTTGGTCGGCATGAGGTTGACGATCGCGATACGCAGCGGGCGGATGTCCTGGTGGCCGGCGCGCTCGGTCGACATGACGAAGACGTTCTCGGACTCGAGCGTGCGGCGCGCCGGCAGGGCGCGGGGAACGGTGACCGGCAACGGGATCGACCTCCTCGATCGGGTGGACCTCGATCGAGGCCCGCGTGACCGCGTCGGCGGAGGCCGCGCGGCCGGGTCTGCCCTCGAGCGGCACCGGCGCGGAACCGGGTGCCGAGCGACCTCCTCGAGGTGATCGGTCGCTGCTCTTGACCCACGGCAAGGGTGCCACACGCGCGCCCGCACCGCCGACCCGCTCCCACCGGGCGAGATGGGGAGCGGGTCTCTGCTGTGGCGGTCGGCTGGCGGCTGGCGGCTGGCGGCTGGCGGCTCGCTCCTAGCGGCTCGGCTCGCTCGCGACCGGGGCCGGAACGTCCAGTCGCCGGTAGGCCTCGCCCTGCGCCGGCCGCGGGTCCTCCTCGCCGCGGCGGGGCCACAGCGAGGTCGCCCGCTCGGCCTGGGCGGTGATCGTCAGTGAGGGGTTGACGCCGAGGTTGGCGCTGACCGCGGCCCCGTCGAGCACCGAGATGCCCGGGTAGCCCCACACGCGCTGGTAGGGGTCGACCACACCCGCCTCAGGGTCGTCCGAGATCACGGCGCCCCCGAGGTAGTGCGCCGTCATCGGCATGTCGACGACCTCGCCGACGCTGCCCCGCGCGTCGGCCGGGATCCCCGTCACCGTCTCCAGGTGACGGGCGATGGATCGCAGCGCCGCATGGCCGGCCGGGATCCAGGTGGGGTTGGGCTCGCCGTGCCCCTGCTCGCTCGTCATCGAGTGCCCGCCGAGCGGCCCGCGCCGATAGCTGGTCGTCAGCGAGTTGTCGCGGCTCTGCATCACCAGGCCGATGACCGTGCGCTCGCTCCAGCGCCGCAGCCACAGGGACCGGGCGGCGCCGAGCGGGTCGCGAGCCACCTCGCCGAGGTAGCGCACGAAGCGCGGCACCCGTCCGCCGCCGGGGACGAGCAGCGCGGTCAGCCCACCCATGAGGTTGGACCCGACGCCGTAGCGGCAGTTCTCGACGTGCGTGTCCTGGTCCGGGTGGAAGGACGAGGTGATGGCGACGCCCTTGGTCAGGTCCATGCCCGCCGGCACGCGACGGGTGCCGGCCCCGCCGATCATCTCGGAGTTGGTGCGCGTGAGCCGACCGAGGGCCGGTGACAGCCGCGGCAGGTCGCCGGTGTGCCGCAGCCGGTGGAGCAGGCGGCTCGTCCCGAAGGCGCCGGCCGCCATCACGACATACGTCGCCGTCGTCTCGCGACGGTCGCGGCCCACCCAGGCGCCGGTGCGCTCGTGCTCGACCCGGTAGCCGCGCTCGGGGCGGGACGGGTCGAGCGGCCGGACCCGCGTCACGGTCCGCCGGTCACGGATGACGGCCCCGCGCCGCTCGGCGAGCGCGAGGTAGTTCTTGACCAGGGTGTTCTTGGCGCCGACCCGGCAGCCGACCATGCAGCTGCCGCACTCGGTGCAGCCCGTCCGCGCCGGCCCCTCGCCCCCGAAGTAGGGGTCGGCCACCGTCTCCCCCGGCCGGCCGAAGTAGACGCCCACCGGCGTCTTGCGATAGCTCTCCTCGACCCCCATCTCGCGGGCGACGTCGAGCATCAGCCGCTCCACCGGCCCGTCGCAGGGGTTGGTGACGACCCCGAGCATCCGCGTCGCCTCGTCGTAGTGCGGCGACAGCTCACTCTCCCAGTCGGTGATGTGCGCCCACTGGCGGTCGCTGTAGAAGGGGCCGTGCGGGCGGTAGAGCGTGCACGCGTAGTTGAGCGAGCCACCGCCGACGCCCGCGCCGGCGAGCACGAGCACGTCGGGCAGCCGGTGGATCCGCTGCACCCCGAAGCATCCCAGCCGCGGTGCCCACAGGAAGTTGCGCACGTCCCAGCTGGTCTTGGCGAAGTCCTCGTCCTCGAACCGCCGCCCCGCCTCCAGCACCTCCACGCGATAGCCCTTGGCGGCCAGGCGCAGCGCCGCCACCGATCCCCCGAACCCCGAGCCCACCACCAGCACGTCGACGTCTGTCACCAGGTCCATGAGGCACCTCTCCCCCGGGACGACCCCGGCCGTATGGCGCCCCGCCCCGTCGCGTGGTCGCCCGCTGCCGCACAGTGTCGCACCCGCGAAGCCACCGCAGCGTCGTCGCCCCCGCGGACCGCGGAGGCGCAGGGGTCCGGTCCTCGGGCAGGCTGTCCCCATGACGGTCCCCCAACCCGCCCTGCCCCGGCACCACGTGCGACCCCGCCGCGGCTGGCTCAACGACCCCAACGGGATAACCCGCCACGGCGGGCGCTGGCACGTGTTCTACCAGCACAGCTCCGCCGCCGCGGTGCACGACCGGATCGAGTGGGGCCACGCGAGCAGCACCGACCTGGCCCGCTGGGACGAGCACGCCGTGGCCTTCGGCCCCACCACCGGCGGGCCCGACGAGTTCGGCTGCTGGTCAGGCGTCTTCGTGCCCGGCCTGGACCGCCCCGCCGTGGCGTACTCAGGCGTCGTGGACGACACCTTCGCGAGCACCGTGTGCCTGCGGTGGGCGCTCGACGACGACCTGGGCCGCTGGTCCGAGCCGATCGTCGTCGGTGAGACCCCCGAGGTCGACGGCATCGCGGTCATGCGCGACCCGTTCGTGTTCACCCACGGCGGCCACCGGTGGGCGCTCCTGGGGGCCGGTCTCGACGACGGCACGCCCGCCGTTCTGCTGTACTCCTGCGACGACATCCTCGCGTGGACCTACGTCGGGCTCTGGCTCACCCACGCGGATCCCGTTGCGGCACAGCACGCCCCGGCCGACATCTGGGAGTGCCCGCAGCTCGTGCGGACCGCAGGTGGCACGGCCCTCGTGCTCAGCCTGCAGCACGAGACGATCCTCGACCGCGCGGTCTGGCTGGTGGGCGATCTCGACACGGATGCGGAGGGCCGTCCGGCGTTCACCGCCCGCAGCGGCGGGGACCTGGACGCAGGGGACGTCCTCTACGCACCGCAGGTCCTGCACGACGAGCCCGAGCCGCTGCTGATGGGCTGGGTCCGACAGGACGGGATCCCCGCTGACCCGGACGACCCGGACGCCGACCTCGTGGCGGGGTGCCTCACCTTCCCTCGTCGGCTCACGGTGGAGGGGGACGTGCTCCGCAGCCGCCTCGACCCCGCGGTGGAGTCGTTGGTGGTGCCCGAGCCAGGACGCGTGGCCCCTGCAGGCCGACCGGCCACGATCGAGGACGCGGGCGTGGTGCGCGTGCCTGGAGGCGTCGGGGAGTGGCGGCTGACCGGCCTGGCGGGCGCCGTCGGGGGGCCCGTCGGTGACGGGGTCGACGTGTGGATCGACGGCGAGGTGGTCGAGGCCCATCCCCACGACGGGAGCGCACCGAGCACGTGGCGTGACGTGGGGACGCGCGTCTGGACCGTCGAGGCCGACGTCGCTGCACAGCTGGACGCGTTGGCCCCGACGTCGCGCTGAGGCCCGGCCCGTCGAGACGGCGGGCGGACGGCATACGGCAGCGGCCCCCTCCCAGGATCGGGAGGGGGCCGCTCGGTCAGCAGGTCACTCGACCGTCGACGCCGTCTTGTGCTCGAGGAGGAACTTCTCGGCCTCCTCGTTCCAGATGTTGTTGTTGCGGCCGCAGATCTCGGCGAGGCCGGCAAAGAACTCGTCGTCCTTGCCCAGCTCGGCGAAGTCGTCGATCGCGGTCAGCGGCATGCACACCCAGGGGTAGATGAGCTTCTTGCCACCAGGGATGTTGGGGTAGTTGAGGACCGTCTCGGGCACGGAGTCGAGGCCGCCGATGTGGGTGACCATGAACGACGGGTTGAGGTCGCCGCGGGCGGACATCTCGAGGGACTCGATCATGTCGCCGGTGGAGCCGCCGGAGGTTCCGACGATGTGCGTGGCCTCGTAGTGCACGTTGTAGAAGTTGAAGTCCGCGACGAACTTCTTGTCGGTCGGGCCGGCGAAGAAGTTGAGGCAGCCGTCGAACCCGAGGATCTGGTCGCCCAGCTCGACGAGCGCCTTGACCGGGGCGTAGACGAACACGTCGTCGTAGCCCTTGCCCTCGGGGGTGATGTCGCGCAGCAGCTGCACGGGGTCGCCACCGGTGGTGTTGACGTAGCGCAGGTCGACGCCCTTGGCCTTGGCGTCCTCGACGGTGATCAGGCTGGCGACGCGGTCGAGGCGGGCCTGGTCGATGTCGACGACGACGAGCAGCGACGGGGTGTAGGGACCGTTGATGGCGTACTCGATCGCGCCGATGCCCATGGGGCCGGCACAGCCGAGCAGGGCCATCTTGCCGCCCTTGACCGGGCCCATGAAGTGCTCGTAGACGAACGGCTTGGTGTGGTACTGCGCGTGGAACCCGCCGATGATGCACGACATCGGCTCGGCCAGACCGGCGTTCGCGAAGTAGGTGCCGTCGTAGTTGAGGACGCAGCCCTTGTCGATCGCGATCTTGGGGATGATCGTGTAGTGCGTGTCCCCGCCGAAGTAGGGGTAGGAGTAGCCGCTGGAGTAGCCGTTCTCCAGGCCCATGGCGGGCTGGATGGCGATGAGCTGACCCACCGTGTAGTCGTCCGCGTAGTCAGCGCCGACCTCGACGATCTCGCCGGCGAACTCGTGGCCGGCCATGACGGGGACCTCGGAGATGTTCGGCGGGACGCGCTTGTGGTCCTCGCCGAGGATGGTGGCCTTGTACGTCGACATGCAGATGCTGTCCGACATGACCTTCATGAGGATCTCGTCGCGCCCGATGGGGGGCAGCTCGACGTGGGTGACCTTGATCTTGCCCTTGCCGTGGATGACGGCCGCTTCAGTGCGCATGCCTTCACCGTATGAGGTCGCCCGGCTTTTGTCTAGAGGTTGACTAAAGTTCGCAGGTGCGGGCATCCCCCGTCGCCTGGCCGACCGCCGGCGACGCGCGTCTGCCCGGGCAGCCTGGCGGGCTGTCCGGGTGGACGTGTCTGTGGATGGGTCGGCTGGCGGTCGGTCGGTTGGGGGTCGCTTCGTGGTGGGTCAGGCGGTGAGGGCGTGGTGGCCGGGTGGGCGCGGGGCTGGGTCGCCGGGTGGGCGTGACGGTTGCCCGCCTGGTGGTGGCTGCCCGTGTCCGTCGTCGGGAGGTTCGCGTCCTGCGCTGGGAGCGCCCGCACCTGAGCCACCCTTCGCGCCCGCCCCAGTCCCCGTGCTCCCGCCGGCACCCGCGCCAGCACTGACGCGGTCGTCAGCGTCGGGCCCGGCGCCGCTGTCTGCGTTCAGGCTTGAGCCCGAGCCGTCGCGGTGGCCAGCGTCGGGGCTTGATGCGGCGTCTGCGTCGCTCTCGGGGCCGGTGCTGTGGTCGATGTCGGGTGGTGGGGTGGGGTGCCAGCCGGTCCAGGTGTGGGTGATGTCCCACTGGACGCGGGACCCGTCGGCGGTGACCCGCCCGGTGATGTGGTGGGCGTGGATGAACCGGTGGTGGTGCCCGCACACCAGGGCCAGGTTGGCCAGGTCGGTCGGGCCGCCGTCGGCCCAGTGCACGATGTGGTGGGCCTGGCACCACGACGCCGCCGCGTCGCAGCCGGGGAAGCTGCACCCCCCGTCACGCACCTCCAGGGCGCGACGCTGCCGGGCGGTGGCCAGGCGGGTGGTGCGCCCCACGTCCAACGGTCGACCGGCCGGGTCCAGCCAGACCGGGGTCACGTCAGCGCCGCAGGTCAGCTCCCTGGCGGCGCGGGGCCCCAGGATCGTGCCCAGGTCGTCGACGCACGCGGCCGGGACCGGACACCCGCACGGCCCCCCGCCACTGGTGCCGCGCCACAGCCCGAACGCGTCCTTGGCGCGGTGCTCGCACGGCTCCAGCAACGCTTCCGGGGTCAGCACCAACGACGCCCGCGCGGTCGCGCCCATCGGCCCCCGCACCCCCGAGGACGCCGCGATCCCCACGATGGTCAGCAACGCGTCCAGACGTCGTTGCGCCGCGGTCCGCTCGTCCCGCACCACCGTCCCGTCCGGCAACGTCGAGGTCTGCGGCGCGGAGAACGCCGTCAACGCGGCCTGCAACCGGACCTTGTCCACGTCCCCCACCACCCCGCGAAAGGCCCACAACCCGTCCCCGGTCGCCGAGAACGTGCTCACCCCCCGGCGGGACTGCTCGTGCCGGGCCGCGCGCTCCTGGTCGGCGACCGTGGCGTACCGGGCCAGCATCATCAACCGGAACCCGTCCAGCTCCGCGCGCGCGTCCACCCGGGCGGCCAGGTCCGCGACGCCCGCCGCGACCTGCTCGTGCC
>NZ_DKGR01000049.1:50072-50251 GCF_002453335.1 Arsenicicoccus sp. UBA6765 | reverse complement strand
CCGACGCCGTGGCCTCGCTCGCGACCTCGGGCTCGGGCTCGGGGTCGGCGGCGGGCTCAGTCGTCTCGACCGGGGACCCGGGCTCCGGCTGCGCCTCCGCTGGCGCGTCGGCTGCGCGGTCGGTGTCGGCGTCGGAGGCGGTCGGCGCCTCGTCCGTGCTCTCGGCGCTCTCGGCGCTC
>NZ_DKGR01000049.1:1178-49960 GCF_002453335.1 Arsenicicoccus sp. UBA6765 | reverse complement strand
GCTCTCGGCGCTCTCGGCGCTCTCGGCCAGCGTCAGCTCGACGGCCGGCGCGACCTCGAGGTCCACCGCCAGGTCGTCGACCACGGGCGGGTCGAGCGGGCGGGGGTCGTTGGTCGGCATGTCGACCTCGCTGTGCGCGCCGCAGCCGTGGTCGAGGGCGACGACGCGGCCGTCCGACGGTGACCACGCGTTGGCGCACACCCCGAAGGACCGGCGCAGCGCACCGGCCATCGGCAGGAAGTAGCCGCAGGACGAGCAGCGCTCGGGTGCCTTGACGGCGACCTCGGCGGTGGGGCCGTTGTCGCCGTCGTACCAGCGCTGGGCGGCGTCCTCGCGGCCCTCGGCGGACAGCACGCGCTTGCGGCCGAGACCCAGCTCCCACTGGGCCATCCGGTCGACGTCCTCGTCCCCGGTCGCCTCGAAGCCGTACTCGAGGTTGGGGTCCTCCTCGACGTACGGGTTGATGTCGCCGGGGCCGAGGTCGCCGGGGGCGATGCGCTCGGCATACGGCAGCCAGGCCGGGGAGACGATGCTGGTGTCGCTGGGCAGCAGGTGCGTCTCGGAGACGGTGACGTGCTTGGACCGGGAGACGCGGGTGACGGTGACGGACCACCGCCAGTCGGGGTATCCCGCTGACAGGCAGGCGAACTGGTGCGTGGCCACCCGCTCGCCCTCCATGACGACGGCCAGGTGGTCGCCCACGGCCCCCGCCTCGGCGATGCTCTCGGCGGCGGCGCGCGCGAGGTCGACCGCCGCGGTCAGCGTCGTGTCGGGCTTGATGGTGGCCATCGGTCAGCTCCCGTCGAAGTTGTCGGCGATGGCCCGCAGGGCGGCGGCGAGCTTGGTGGACCCGGCCGCGTCGGGGTAGCGCCCCTTGCGCAGCTGCATCGAGACGCCGTCGAGGAGCTTGATGGTGTCCTCCACGATCTCGATCATCTCGTCGGCGGGCTTGCGCTTCTTCTCGTGGAGCTTGCGCGTCACCGAGGGGGCCTGGTCGAGGATCGTGAGCGACAGGGCCTGGGCCCCGCGCCGGCCGTCCATGATCCCGAACTCCACGCGGGTGCCGGGCTTGAGGGTGGTCGTCCCCTCGGGCAGGGCGTTGGCGTGGACGAAGACGTCTCCGCCCTCGTCGTCGGCCAGGAAGCCGAAGCCCTTGTCCGTGTCGTACCACTTGACCTTGCCCGTTGGCACTGGTCCACCTCGTGTCGATCTCGTCGTGGGCCGGCCCGTGTGCGGGGTCGGCGTCAGGGCACGTGGAGCTCTCGGAGCACGTGCCCTGCCCACCAGGCTAACGGTTCAGCGAGGCGTCAGGCCCCACGAGGCCGACCACGCGCGGCCCGGACCGAGCCGGACGACGTCCTCGCCGGTGCGGAACGCGTCGGGCGCCGCCGTGAGGGGCTCGACCGCCAGGCCGCTCGTGCGCGCGTAGCCCTCGGGGAGGTCGTGCCCGGTGTAGACCTGCGTCCAGGGGAACGCGTCGGCGTCGGCCCACAGGGTCGTGCTGCGGCCGCCGTGGGCGATGGTGATGCGCCACCGGCCGTCGTCGTCCGCGGTGAGGCCGGTCATCGCGGTGTCGAGGTCGCGGTCGCCGACGACGGCGTCGCGCAGGTCCTGGGGCGTGCCCTCGACGGGACGCAGGCTGGCAGCCACGGTGTCGTCGGCCAGGAGGAGCCGGTCGGGGTCCACGGCGACGTATGACGCAGCGGGGCACCGGATCTCGAGGTCGTCCACCCGGTCCTCCCCCACCGTCAGGTAGGGGTGCGCCCCCACGCCGAGCGGCGCGGTGGCGTCGCCGACGTTGGTGACGGTGGGCGTGACGGTCAGGCCGTCGTCGTCGAGGCGGTAGTCGAGCCGCAGGTCCAGGGTCCAGTCCCAGCCCTGCTGCGGGTGCAGGCGTGCGCGCATGGTCACCCGTTCGTCCTCCACGCGGACGGGCGACCACGGCAGCCACTGCACCAGGCCGTGCAGCGCGTTGTGCCGGGCGGGCTCGGACAGGGCGAGCTGCCGCTCGGTGCCGTCGAAGGTGTAGTGCCCGTCGCGGATGCGGTTGACCCACGGGATCAGCACGGTCCCCCGCGCATGCAGGGCCGGCGCGTCCTGCGGCGACCCGACGATCACGGGCCGTCCGGCATACGTGTAGGACCGCAGGGTCGCTCCCACCTCGGTGACCACGGCCTCGTGCTCGCCGTGCCGGATGGTCCACTGCTCGCCGCTCGGCAGAACCTGCTCGCTCATGCCCGCCACCCTAGGCGCCCATCAGCCCTGCTCGATGAGCTCGGTCGCCCGGTCCCGCATCTCGACCTTGCGGATCTTGCCGGTCACCGTCATCGGGAAGCTGTCGGTGATGTGCACGTAGCGCGGGATCTTGTAGTGCGCGAGCTGTCCGGTGCAGAACTCGCGGACGCCGTCCACGGTCAGCGCGGGCACGCCCTCGCGCATGATGATCCAGGCCATGAGCTCCTCGCCGAACTTCTTGTCGGGGACGCCGATCACCTGCACGTCCGCGATGTCGGGGTGGGTGTAGAGGAACTCCTCGATCTCGCGGGGATAGACGTTCTCGCCGCCGCGGATGACCATGTCCTTGATCCGGCCCACGATGGCGCAGTAGCCGTCCTCGTCCATCGTCGCGAGGTCGCCCGTGTGCATCCAGCGGGCGGCGTCGATCGCCTCGGCGGTCTTGTCCGGCTGTCCCCAGTAGCCCAGCATCACCGAGTAGCCGCGGGTGCACAGCTCGCCCGTCTCGCCGCGCGGCACGGTGCGACCCGTTGCGGGGTCGACGATCTTGACCTCGAGGTGCGGCATGACGCGGCCGACCGTCTCGGTGCGGCGGCGCAGGTCGTCCTCGGTGCGCGTGGAGGTGGAGACCGGCGAGGTCTCGGTCATGCCGTAGTTGATGGCGACCTCGGCCATGTTCATCCGGTCGATGACCTTCTTCATGACCTCCACCGGGCAGGGCGAGCCGGCCATGATCCCCGTGCGCAGCGTCGACAGGTCGTAGCGGTCGACGTCCGGCAGCCCGAGCTCGGCGATGAACATCGTGGGGACGCCGTAGAGGCTGGTGCAGCCCTCCTGGGACACCGCCTCCAGGGTCGCGACCGGGTCGAAGGTCGGCGCCGGGATGACCATCGCCGCGCCGTGGGAGGTGCACGCCAGGTTGCCCATGACCATGCCGAAGCAGTGGTAGAAGGGCACCGGGATGCAGACCACGTCCTGCTCGGTGTAGCGGATCATCTCGCCGACGAAGAAGCCGTTGTTCAGGATGTTGTGGTGGGACAGGGTCGCGCCCTTCGGGAAGCCCGTGGTGCCCGACGTGTACTGGATGTTGATCGGGTCGTCGGCGGACAGCTCGGCCATCCGCGCGTCGAGGTCCTCGTCTCCGACGGCGGCACCCCCGGCCCGCAGGTCCTCCCACGACTGCTCGCCGAGGTAGGCGACGCGCTCCAGGTCCGGGCAGTCGTGCCGGATGGACTCGAGCATCTGCTGGTAGGTCGAGGTCTTGTAGGACACCGCGCTCACGACCATGCGCATGCCGGACTGCTTGACGACGTACTCGAGCTCGTGGGCGCGATAGGCCGGGTTGATGTTGACGAGCACCACGCCGGCCTTGGCGGTGGCGTACTGCACGATCGTCCACTCCGGGCAGCTCGGCGACCAGATGCCCACGCGGTCCCCGTGCCCGAGCCCTGCGGCGATCAGGCCCTTGGCGACCTCGTCGACGGCGGCGTCCAGCTCGGCATACGTCCACCGCCGCCCGCTGGGCACGTCCACGAGGGCCAGCCGGTCACCGACCCGCGCGACCGTGCGCTCGAGGTTGTGCCCGATGGTCTCGCCGAGGAGCGGGGTGTCGGAGATGCCGGAGGTGTACGAGAGCGTCGTTGCCGTCATGGCTCGCAGTCTCGTGCGCCGCGCCGGTGGCGGCAAGGGATGGCGCGCCGAACGGTGCGCGGCGCGCTACCAGCGGTCTACCTCAGGTGGGCACATCGGCCCGACCTCGACGACAGACCCGCCCCCGGCGGACTCATCGACCGGCCCTCGTTCCCCAGGTCGATGTACCTGCCCGCGGCAGGTCTTAACGTTGGACGGTGATGCCCCGCCTCGACGCGCCCCGCGCCCGCAGCCTCGCCGACGACCTCCGTGGCCGCTCGGACGACGAGCTCGTCGCGTTGCTCGTGGCGCGCCCCGACCTTGCCCGTCCGGCGCCGACCGACATCACCGCCCTCGCCGCCCGCTCCGGCACCCGCGCCTCGACCCAGCGCGCGCTCGAGGGCCTGGACACCGCGCACCTGCAGGTCCTCGAGGCCCTGCTCGCCACCGGCTCCCCCGCCGACGTCGACCAGGCGGCCACCTGGCTGGGGACCGACCGCGGCTCCGGCTCCCTGGTCGAGATCCTGTCCCGTCTCGAGTCCCTCGCTCTCGTATGGCGATCCGCCGACCGCATCACCGTCGCCCGCACGGTGGCGGAGCTGCTCGGACCGCGTCCCGGAGGCCTCGGCCCCTCCCTCGCGACGCTGCGCGGCACCACGCGGGACGCCCTCGCCACGCCCGCCGCGCTGGACGCGGTGCTGGCCGAGGCGCCGGAGGCTGCTCGTGCCGTCCTCGACCGCCTCACGTGGTCCAGCGGCGTCGTGGCGCGGCAGCCGGGCGGCCGGCCGAGCGGTGCGGCCGGGCAGGCGCTCGACTGGCTGACCGAGCGCGGCCTGCTGCACCCCCACGGCGAGGGCGAGCTGGTGCTGCCGCGCGAGGTCGCCCTGCACCTGCGCGGCGGGCGGCTGCTGCAGGACGTCGCGCTGCACCCCCCGCAGGTCGCCCTCACGACCCGCTCGGCCACCGTCGTCGACCTCGCCGCCGGTGGGGCGGCAGGCGAGCTGCTGGGTCTCGTCGACGAGACGGCGACCCGGTGGGGCGAACGCCCGCCGCGCGTCCTGCGCGCCGGCGGGCTGGCCGTCCGCGACCTGCGCGCCCTGGCGTCGACGCTGGACCTGCCGGTCGAGCGGGCGGCGTTCGTCGTGGAGGTGGCGCACGCCGCCGGGCTGCTCGCCGACGACGGCGCGCTCGACCCGGTGTGGGCGCCGACGCCGGCCTACGACGACTGGCTGCAGCAGTCGCCGCCCGCCCGCTGGGCCGTGCTGGCCGACGCGTGGCTGCGCTCGACCCGTGCCGCGCACCTCGTGGGTTCGCCTGCGGAGCGCGGAGGTTCGCCGATCAACGCCCTCTCGCCCGACGCCCACTGGCCGCCGGTCCGCGGGCTCCGCCAAGACGTCCTCGCCGACCTCGCCCAGCTGCCGGCCTGGTCCGCGCCCACCGTCGACGGGCTCGTCGAGCGGATGCGCTGGCGCCGGCCGCTGCGTCGGGTCGCCGACCTCGAGCAGGTCGTCGAGGCGGTCGTCCGCGAGGCCGAGTGGCTCGGCGTCACGGGCCGGGGTGCCCTGGGCGCCGCGGGGCGCACCCTCGTGGCCTCCACCCCTCCCGACGTCGGCTCGGCGGCCGAGGCCATGCACGCCCACCTGCCGGCCCCCGTCGAGGAGATCCTGCTGCAGGCCGACCTCACCGCGGTCGCTCCCGGCCGCGTCGAGGGCGCGCTGGCCCGGCTGCTGCGCCTCGCCGCAGACGTCGAGTCGCGGGGCGGGGCCACCGTCCACCGCTTCACCGAGGCGTCCGTGCGCCGGGCCCTCGACGCCGGCTGGACCGCCGAGCAGCTCCTCGACGCCCTCGCCGAAGCGAGCTCCACGCCGGTGCCCCAGCCGCTCACCTATCTCGTCAACGACGTCACCCGGCGCCACGGCCAGCTCCGGGTGGCGGCGGCGGCGTCATACGTGCGCAGCGAGGACCCCGTGACCCTCGACGCGATCCTGGCCGCCCCGGCCCTCGCCCCGCTGGGCCTGCGTCGCATCGCCCCGACGGTGCTCGTCAGCCCGGTCAGCGGCGACGTCCTGCTCGCGACCCTGCGCGACCACGGCCTCGCGCCCGCCGCGGAGACCGCCGACGGCGTCGTCGCGGTCCCCGCCGGGTCGGCCCGCCGGACACCGCCTCGTCGGCGCCCACCGGCCTCGACCCTCACCAGCGTCGTCGACCGCCCGTATGCCGAGAACCTGGTCGCCCTGCTCCGCGCAGGGCAGGCCGGGGTCGACGCACGGGCCGACGGCGACCCGTCGCAGGGCGGCACGGACCCTGCGGTGGTGCTGGGCGTCCTGCGCGAGGCCGTCGCCGACCGCCGTCCCGTGCGGCTCAGCCACGTGGGGCCCGACGGTGGCGCCACGACGCTGCTCTTCCACCCGCGGCGGGTGGAGGGTGGGCGCGTCTACGGCACCGCGGGGACGAGCAACGTCGAGAGGATTCTCACGCTCCACCGCATCACGGGTGTGTCCGAGGCCTGACCTGGCTATCGTCGCGGGCACGCACCCCTCCTCCCCCGAAGGAGCTTCCATGACGCCGCAGCGCCCCGGGGCCCTCGAGCTGATCGACCTCGTTGTCGAGCCCGGCAGCTTCGTCTCGTGGGACACCCCGCCCGACCGCGCCGGGATCTCCTCCGAGTACGCCGCCGAGCTCGACGCCGCGACCGAGCGCAGCGGGGTCGACGAGGCGGTGCTCACCGGCCGCGGACTGATCGACGGGCTCCCGGTGGCGGTCGTCGTGGGCGAGTTCCGGTTCCTCGGGGGCTCGATCGGCGCGGCCACAGCGGCCCGGATCACGGCGGCCGTGCGGCGAGCGACCGCCGAGCGGCTGCCGCTCGTGGCCGCGCCCGCCTCGGGCGGCACCCGCATGCAGGAGGGCACGCCGGCGTTCGTCGAGATGGTGACGATCTCGCGGGCCATCGTCGACCACAAGGCCGCGGCCCTGCCCTACCTCGTCTACCTGCGGCACCCCACCACCGGCGGCGTCTTCGCCTCGTGGGGGTCGCTGGGCCACGTGACCGTCGCCGAGCCCGGTGCGCTGGTCGGCTTCCTCGGGCCCAAGGTCCACGAGGCGCTCAACGGTGAACCGTTCCCCGCGGGCGTGCAGCTCGCCGAGAACCTCGTCGACAAGGGCGTGATCGACGCGGTCGTCCCGTCCGAGGAGCTTGCGACCGTCGCCGCGCGGGTGCTGCGCCTGCTGCACCCCCACCGCCGCGACGACGCGGCCGCGACCCCCGAGACCCCCGAGACCCCCGCGACCCCCGAGACCCCCGCGACCCCCGCGACCCCCGCGACCCCCGAGATCGTGAGCGTCTCCTCCAAGAATGTTGGACGAGACGCTCACGATCCTGGTGGGGAGGGGCGGGCCTGGCCTGCGCCGACGGAGTCCAGGCAGGTCTGGGCGTCCGTCGAGATCACTCGCTCACCTCGTCGTCCGGGCGTCCGAGAGCTCCTCCGGTATGCCGCGGACGAGGTCCTCCCGCTCTCCGGGACCGGCGAGGGGCAGCACGACGCCGGGCTCATGCTCGCGCTGGCATCGTTCGGCGGAGACCCCTGCGTCCTCGTGGGGCAGGACCGCCGCAACCAGGCCAAGCAGTCGATGGGACCCGCCGCCCTGCGCTCCGCCCGACGTGGCATGCGCCTCGCCCAGGAGCTGGGGCTCCCCCTCGTCTCGGTCATCGACACCCCCGGCGCCGACCTGTCGGTCACGGCGGAGGAGGGCGCGCTGGCCGGCGAGATCGCCCGCTGCATCGCCGACATGACCCAGCTGACGGTGCCCAGCGTCGCGCTCCTGCTCGGGCAGGGCTGCGGCGGTGGGGCTCTCGCGATGCTGCCCGCGCGTCGGGTCGTGGTGGCCGAGCACGGCTGGCTGTCACCGCTGCCACCGGAGGGCGCCTCGGTCATCGTCCACGGCACCCCGGACCACGCCCCCGAGATGACCTTGCGTCAGCGCATCTCCGCGCCCCAGCTCGTCGAGGCCGGGATCGCCCACCGGATCGTCCCCGAGACGGTGCCGGCCGACCAGGACCCGCGAGCCTTCTGCCGAGCCATGGCAGAGGCCCTCACGATCGAGCTGGCCACCCAGAGCTAGCCCCGGCCCACGGTTCCCAAGCGACCGCTCCCACCCTCTCACCGGGACCGGGACCGGGACCGGGGACGCGGGGCGCGGGGCGTGCGGCTTGGGTGGGTCAGCCGCCCGACAGGGCCTTGACCACCCGGGACGGCGACGCGCGGCCGAGCTGCTCGGCCATCCAGACGGACGTGGTGACCAGCGCCTCGAGGTCGACGCCGGTCTCGACGCCCATGCCGTGGAGCGCCCACACGAGGTCCTCGGTGGCGAGGTTGCCGGTCGCGGACTCGGCATACGGGCAGCCCCCGAGCCCACCGGCCGAGGCGTCGATCGTCCGCACCCCGAGCCGGATCGCCTCGAGCGAGTTCGCGAGCGCCTGGCCGTAGGTGTCGTGGAAGTGCACCGCGATCCGCTCCGACCCGATCCCGCGCTCCCCCAGCGCATCGAGGAGCCGCCGCACGTGCCCGGTCGTGGCCACGCCGATAGTGTCGCCGAGCGAGAGCTGGTCGGCGCCGAGGTCGATCATGCGGGCGCACACGTCGACGACCTGGTCGATCGGCACGTCGCCCTCCCAGGGGTCGCCGAAGCACATCGACACGTAGGCCCGCAGCCAGAGCCCCTCGTCCTTGGCGCGCTTGGCGACGGGCTCGAACATCGTGAACTGGTCCAGCACCGTGGAGTTGAGGTTCTTGGCCGCGAAGGTCTCGGTCGCGGACCCGAAGATCGCCACCGACGACACCCCCAGGTCCAGCGCCCGGTCCAGCCCCCGCTCGTTGGGCACCAGGACGGGGCGCTGGGTGCCGAGCGCCTCCGGCCCGAGCGCGCTCACGAGGTCGGCGGCGTCGGCCAGCTGGGGCACCCACCGCGGCGACACGAAGCTCGTGATCTCGACGGTCTGGAGCCCGGCGGCGAGCATCTGCCGCACGAACTCCGCCTTGACGTCGACGGGGACGATCGACTTCTCGTTCTGCAACCCGTCGCGCGCACCCACCTCGTAGATCGTCACGCGGTCCGGCGCACCGGTCATCGGCTCGTGCTGGGGCTGGCGCATCTCGCTCCTTAGCGTCGGCGTCGACGTCCTCGTGCCCGGCGCCGTCATGTCGCCGTCGAGCATCCAGCCCCATCCTGCCCCACCCCGCTAGCCTCCTGGGAAGCAACCAGCGCCACGTGGGGTTGACGTCACAACCGACCGAGGAGCACCGATGAGCCCGCAGCCACCCGCCGACGACCAGACACCACGCTCGTATGGCGAAGGTGGTCACCCCGCTCAGCCCGGCTACGGCCAGCAGGGGTACGAGCAGGGATACGGTCAGCCCGCCTACGGTCGTCCGGCCTACGGGCAGCCGGCATACGGCGCTCCCTCCCCCGGCGCCCCGGTCAACGCCATCGTCATCACGGTGGTCAGCGTGCTCGCGGTGCTGTCGACGGCCTTCATCGTCGGGCTGCCCAGCGCGATCCTCGGGATCATCGGTCTCGCCCAGCACGGCAACGATCCGCGGCGCGCCAACCGGTTGGCCAACATCGGATGGATCCTGCTGGTGCTCAACGTGGTTCTCGGCGTCGTGCTGCTGATCGCCGGTGTCGCGGGCTTCCTGTGGTTCGTCGAGCAGGCGGACCTGCCGTCGATGACCCCCTCGCCGGCCCCGACCCTGACCTCGACCCCGGCCGCCGTCTGATGCCCGACGGTCCCCTGATCGTCCAGAGCGACAAGACCCTCCTGCTCGAGGTCGACCACCCCGGGGCCGAGGCCGCACGCCGGGCAATCGCGCCGTTCGCCGAGCTGGAGCGCGCCCCCGAGCACGTGCACACCTATCGCGTCACGCCCCTCGGCCTGTGGAACGCCCGCGCCGCCGGCCACGACGCCGAGCAGGTCGTCGACGCCCTCCTCACCCACAGCCGGTATGCCGTCCCCCAGGCCCTGCTCGTCGACGTCGCCGACACGATGGACCGCTACGGCCGGCTGACGCTCGCCAAGGACCCCGACCACGGCCTGGTGATGCGCACGACCGACCGCGCCGTCCTCGCGGAGGTGCTGCGGCACAAGCGGATCCGCCCTCTGCTGGGTGACGCCGTGGACGACGACACCGTGGTGGTGCACCCCTCGGAGCGGGGCCACCTCAAGCAGGAGCTGCTCAAGGTCGGC
This sequence comes from Arsenicicoccus sp. UBA6765, assembly GCF_002453335.1. Lineage (NCBI taxonomy): Bacteria > Bacillati > Actinomycetota > Actinomycetes > Micrococcales > Intrasporangiaceae > Arsenicicoccus > Arsenicicoccus sp. UBA6765. The sequence continues at coordinate 39,855 of NZ_DKGR01000049.1, read as the reverse complement.
TGGCCCGCCGAGGACCTCGCGGGCTACGTCGACGGCGAGGCGCACCCGATCGACCTCGACGAGAGCGACTGGGCGCTGCGCCCCTACCAGCAGCAGGCGATCGACGGCTTCTGGGACGGCGGGTCCGGGGTCGTGGTCCTCCCGTGCGGGGCGGGCAAGACCCTCGTCGGGGCCGGTGCCATGGCCCGCGCCCGGGCCACCACGCTGATCCTGGTGACCAACACGGTGTCCGCGCGGCAGTGGCGGGACGAGCTGGTCCGCCGCACGTCGCTGACCGAGGACGAGATCGGCGAGTACTCCGGCGCCCGCAAGGAGATCCGCCCCGTCACGATCGCGACCTACCAGGTGCTCACGACGAAGCGGAAGGGCATCTTTCCCCACCTCGAGCTGCTCGACGCCCGGGACTGGGGGCTGATCCTGTATGACGAGGTGCACCTCCTCCCGGCCCCGATCTTTCGCATGACGGCCGACCTGCAGGCGCGCCGACGGCTGGGGCTGACCGCGACCCTCGTGCGCGAGGACGGCCGCGAGTCCGACGTCTTCTCGCTCATCGGCCCCAAGCGCTACGACGCTCCCTGGAAGGACATCGAGGCGCAGGGCTGGATCGCCCCGGCCGACTGCGTGGAGGTGCGGGTCACCATGCCCGACGCGGACCGGATGGCGTACGCCGTGGCGGAGCCGGACGAGCGCTATCGCCTGTCGTCGTGCGCCGACGCCAAGGACGCGGTGGTGGAGCGCCTGGTGGCGCGGCACGCGGGCGAGCCCACGCTGGTCATCGGGCAGTACCTCGACCAGCTCGAGACGCTCGCCGCTCGCCTGGACGCCCCCATCATCACCGGCTCGACCACGGTCAAGGAGCGGCAGCGGCTGTTCCAGGCCTTCCGCACCGGGGAGATCTCGCTGCTCGTGGTGTCCAAGGTCGCGAACTTCTCGATCGACCTGCCCGAGGCCTCCGTCGCGATCCAGGTGTCGGGCACGTTCGGGTCGCGTCAGGAGGAGGCCCAGCGCCTCGGCCGGCTGCTGCGCCCCAAGGGCGACGGGCGCACGGCGCACTTCTACACGGTCGTCACGCGCGACACGGTCGACGCCGACTTCGCGGCGCACCGTCAGCGCTTCCTCGCCGAGCAGGGCTATGCCTACACGATCGTCGACGCCGGCGACCTCCCCTGACCCGTCCGACCTGACCCCACCCCACCCGCACGTCCGCATCCGCCGTCCCCCGTCCCCGCCACACTTCCGCACGCGCCGTCCCCGTCCCAGTCCCCGTCCAAGGGACGCAGATGTCGCGTTCCACGGCGTGCCGGACGCCTTTGCGTCCCCTCGATGCGCGGTCAGACGTCACCACGGCATCACCAGCGGCGAGGAGTCGACCGTTCGCACCAGCCGTCCCCCCACCGGGGCGCGGACAGGGACCATCGACGTGCGGAACTCCTCCACCGTCTCGTGCCGCCGGTCCGGCATCAGGTCGTCCGACGTCACGCGCAGCCTGCGATGCCCGAGCAGCAGCGCCCGCCGATCCGCCCTGCGGTCACCGCGCCAGCGTCCGCGCTGCGTGCGGTGACCGTCGCCGTCGAACTCACCGCCCAGCGCGAACTCCTCCCAGTAGAGGTCGAACCGGCACACCGTCGCTCCGTCCGCGTCCACCAGCCGGACCTGCTGCTCCGGCTCTGGCAGACCAGCCTGCGCCAGGAGGAGCCTGAGGTCGGTCTCGCGCGGGGACTCCGCGCCGTGCCTCGTGTCGCGCAGGGCCCCACGCAAGCGGCTCGCTCCTCGCCGACCGAGGGAGGCCAGCGCCACCAGGGAGCCGGCCGTTCCGCCGAGGTGGAGGTAGCCGTCGCACAGCCGGACGAGGTCCTCGTGCGTGGCGAGCGGGTCCGTCAGCACGTCTGCGACAGCCCAGATCCCGGCGACCAGGGGGATCCCACTCACGTCCACGACCCTGCGGCGCTCCAGACCCTTGCGCGACACGATCCCCTCACGCCGCACGCGCCCCGCGGCGGTCGGCACGCAGACGTGCACGGGGTCCCCCGGCTGCCACGGCCTCCGGTCGGGGAGCCCCAGGAGCTCGACCGCCGACCAGCCGCACACGGCCCAGGGACGCCGAATCACGGCACCGGCCTGGGCGATCGCCTCGTCGAGCGTGGTGGGGAGGTCAGCGGCCCAGAGACCGTGGTGGGTCCGCACGAGCCCGGACGCGGTGAGGGTCGCTCTCGTGACGCCTGATCGGCGGGCCTCGGCCGACGTCAGGTGGCGGGGCAGCTCGTCCATGGCGCGAGCATGCACTCGTCGTCACCATCACGGATGGGCCCGCTCGCCCCCTGTGGACGGAGGCGGCGGGAGCGCGTCAGCCTGTGGACAAGCACCGTATGACGCTGCTCCCGCCAGCCGTGTGGCCTCAACACCCAGGTCGAGGGGACGCATCTGTGGCGTTCCACGGCGTGTCGCGCTCATCTGCGACCCCTCGATGGGATCGCGCCACACGCCCGTCCGGAGTCGCAACGATCGAGGCTGGGGCGGGCGGCATACGGCCTGGTGGTCCAGCGGTCTCCCAGGAACCTTCCAGCGTGAGCGGTCAGACTTGACGGCGTGACCACTACGCCCGAAGCCAGACTGCTGGTCGTCGAGGACCAGCCCAACATTCGTGAGCTCCTCGCGACCAGCCTGCGATTCGCGGGATTCGAGGTGTACACCGCCGGTGATGGCGGGGGCGCTCTGGTCCTCGCGGAGGAGCACGAGCCCGACCTGGTCGTCCTGGACGTGATGCTGCCCGACATGAGCGGCTTCACCGTCACGACCAAGCTGCGCGAGGCCGGCCGCCACGTGCCCATCGTCTTCCTCACCGCGCGCGACGCGGTGGACGACCGGGTCAAGGGGCTGACGATCGGCGGCGACGACTACATCACCAAGCCGTTCAGCCTCGAGGAGGTCGTCGCCCGCATCCGCGCCGTCCTGCGTCGCACCCGGCAGGACGAGCCCGAGGACGGCACGATCCGGTTCCACGACCTGGAGCTCAACGAGGACTCGCACGAGGTCCGCCGCGCCGGCAAGGTCATCGACTGCTCCCCCACCGAGTTCAAGCTGCTGCGCTACCTGATCCTCAACCCCAACCGGGTGCTGTCCAAGGCGCAGATCCTCGACCACGTCTGGGACTACGACTTCCGCGGCGAGGCCGGGATCGTCGAGTCCTACATCTCCTACCTGCGCCGCAAGGTCGACTCGATCGAGCCGCCGCTGATCCACACCAAGCGCGGCGTCGGCTACGTCCTGCGGCTGCCTCCCGAGATCTCGTGAGCCATCCAGCCGGACGGGTGTTGCTGCGGCCCCAGACCACCGTGGGCCTCGCGGTCCACCGGTGGCTGCAGCGGATGCCGCTCACCCACCGGCTGGTCCTGATCCTGGTGGTGCTCATGGCCGGTGCGCTGACGCTGACGACGAGCGCGACGACCTGGCTGCTGGAGCGTCAGCTCCTGCAGCGCACCGACCAGGAGCTGCGGCTCAGCGCCGGGGCGCTCGGCGCCAGCGCCCTCGGCGCGATCGCCAACGAGCAGGAGCTCGACAACTTCCCGACCAACTACGCCGTCGTGTTCTTCCCCAACGGGTCCAGCAAACCCATCCCCTTCCAGCCGCAGACCGAGGCGGAGCACCCCGACATCCCTCGCCTCGCGATGGACTCCCCCGAGGTCGTGACCCACCAGATCTTCGAGGTGCGGTCCAAGGACGGCAACCAGCGGTGGCGCGTGATCGCGGACAAGATCGACGGCGACTCCGGGACCTATGCCGTCGCCGTGTCGATGCGCGGGGTGGAGAAGACCACGAGCCAGGTGATGATCTTCTCGCTGCTCATCGGGCTGGCGGCGGTCACGGCGCTGATGATCGCGGGGTGGTTCGCGATCCGTCGCGCCTTCCGCCCGCTGCGCCAGATCGAGGACACCGCCAAGGCCATCGCTGGCGGGGACCTGACCCGGCGCGTGCCGGCCCGGTCCGCGGACGACGAGGTCGGCAGCCTGTCGGACTCCCTCAACGTCATGCTCAGCCACATCGAGCGGTCCTTCCAGCGCGTCGAGGCCAGCGAGACCCGCATGCGGCAGTTCGTGGCCGACGCCTCGCACGAGCTGCGGACACCGTTGGCCGCCGTGCGGGGGTATGCCGAGCTCTACCGCCAGGGCGCGGTGACCCAGCCCGAGCACGTGCGGCAGGTGTTCCAGCGGATCGAGGACGAGTCCACGCGCATGGGCGCCCTGGTCGAGGACCTCCTGTCGCTGGCCCGCCTGGACGAGCAGCGACCCATGGAGTTCACCTCGGTCGACCTCACGGTGGTCCTCGCGGACGCCGCCCAGGACGCCCGCGCCCTGGCGCCGGACCGCGACATCCAGATGGTCGGCCTGCACGGCCCCATCGAGGCCAACCCCGTGCGCGGCGACGAGTCCAAGCTGCGGCAGCTCGTGACCAACCTCGTCGGCAACGCGATCAACCACACCCCCGCCGGCACGCCGATCGAGCTGGCCGTCGGCCACGGCGACGGCGACGGCGACGGGCAGGATGGCGACGCGTGGACCACCATCGAGATCCGCGACCACGGACCGGGGATCGACCCCGAGCTGTCGGACAGGGTGTTCGAACGGTTCTTCCGCAACGACCCGTCCCGTGGCCGCACCGACCATCCTGGTGGCACCGGGCTCGGACTCGCGATCGTGGCCGCCATCACCGGTGCCCACCACGGAGATGTCACGATCGTCCCCACGCCCGGCGGCGGCGCGACCTTCCGGGTCCGCCTCCCCACCGATCCACAGCAACCCCACAGCGACGCACCAGCATCGGCCTAGGTCGATGGACCACCCTTCGAGACCTCAGGCCCCCGAGGAGTCACGATGAACGATCAGCACCAGCCCGGCTCGCCGTCCCCGACGCAGGGCGACCCGCAGCACACGCAGGAGATCCCCCGCCACAGCTCCACCCAGGAGATCCCGCGCGTCGCCGAACCCGGGTCGTCCAACCCCTATGCCGCCCCCGGTCAGCCGGGGGCTTCGGGAGCCGGCGGGCCGGCATACGGCCAGGGTGGTGGCTCGGGCCCGGCGGCACCCCGGCGTCGCCGGTCCGGCTGGTGGCAGGTGCCGACGGCGGCCGTGGCCGCGGCGGCACTGGCGAGCGGGGGGACGTACGCGTTGTTCGCGGGCCGTGACGGGCAGAGCACGACGAGCGTGTCCCGCACGGCGCCCACCACCAACCCGGCCCGCAACACGCAGGCCCCTCTCAACCAGGGTGGCACCAACGCCCCCGACTGGAAGGCCACGGCCCAGGCCGTCTCCCCCAGCGTCGTGTCGATCTCCGTGCAGAGCGGCAGCAGCGGTGGCGAGGGCTCGGGCGTGATCCTCGACGACCAGGGTCACATCGTGACCAACAACCACGTCGTCGGCGAGATCGGGTCGGGCGCCCAGATCGTCGTGACCCTCGACGACCAGCGCGCCTACCAGGCCAAGGTCGTCGGGCTCGACCCGTCGACCGACCTCGCCGTCATCAAGCTGCAGGGCGACGTCAAGGGCCTCAAGCCCATCGCGATCGGCAACTCCGACCAGATCGCCGTGGGCGCGCCCGTCATGGCCGTCGGCAACCCGCTCGGCCTGTCCGGCACCGTCACGACCGGCATCGTCAGCGCCCTCAACCGCCCGGTGTCGACCGACCAGTCCTCGCAGGGGCAGCAGGACGGTGGCCTGTTCGGGCAGCAGGCAGCCGACCCGGTGGTCACCAACGCGATCCAGACCTCGGCCCCCATCAACCCCGGCAACTCCGGCGGCGCCCTGGTCAACGCCGACGGCCAGCTCATCGGGATCAACTCCTCCATCGCCTCGATGGGGTCGTCCACGGGCGGTCAGGCCGGGTCGATCGGCATCGGCTTCGCCATACCGGTCAACGAGGTCAACTCCATCACCGACCAGCTGATCAAGAACGGCAAGGCGCAGCACGCGTTCATGGGCGTCTCGTCCAAGCCGGCCATGGTCAAGGACGGCGGCGGGCAGCGCGTGGCCGCCGTCATCGCCAACGTCGTCTCGGGGTCGCCCGCCGACAAGGCCGGACTCAAGACCCAGGACGCGATCATCGCGATCGACGACGAGCCCGTGACGGGGTCGCTGGCGCTGGTGGCCCAGGTGCGCGAGCGCACGGTCGGCGACACGGCCAAGGTGACCTATCTGCGGGGCGGCGAGCGGCGCGAGGTGCAGATCACGTTCGCCGAGAAGTCCTCCCAGTGACCTACCTCAGGTCGTCACGTCCGCCCGGCTTCGCACGCCAGGCCGATGTGACGACCTGAGGTAGGCACATCGGCCGGGGTTGGACGCCCGGCTGGACGCGCCTGGGCTAGGGTGGCTCGTCCCCCCTCACGCCCACCCCGGAAGGTGCTGCCGTCATGCCCGCGCCCAGCGACACGCACCTCGACCCCGAGCTCCGAGCCGAGCAGGGACACCTCGACCGGGCCCGCACCGAGCTCGCCGCCATGCGCGAGCGCACCCTCGCCGTCGACGTGCAGGGCAGCGACCCGATCGCCGCGGAGCACCTCGCCCGCACCCTCTGGGAGCGCGCCCGCTCGCTCGAGGACGACCCCGCGACCGCCCTGTTCTTCGGCCGGATCGACCTCGACGCGGAGCACGACGGCGAGCGCTGGTATGTCGGCCGACGCCACGTCACCGACGACGCCGGCGACCCTCTCGTCATCGACTGGCGGGCGCCGGTGTCGACCGCGTTCTACCGCGCCTCCCGCACCGAGCCCATGGGCGTGACGCTCCGACGCAGGTTCGGCCTGGACCGGGGTCGCATCACCGCCCTCGAGGACGAGCACCTCACGGATCGCACCGAGCAGCAGGCGAGCTCGCAGATCCTCGCCCGCGAGATCGAGCGTCCGCGCGTCGGTCCCATGCGCGACATCGTGGCCACGATCCAGCCCGAGCAGGACCTGCTGGTGCGCGTCGACGACAGCACGACCGTCTGCATCCAAGGGGCGCCCGGGACCGGCAAGACGGCCGTCGGCCTGCACCGCGCCGCGTGGCTCCTCTATGCCTACCGCGACCGCCTCACCCGCCAGGGCGTCCTCGTCATCGGCCCCAACGCGTCCTTCCTCGAGCACATCGGCGCCGTGCTGCCGGCGCTCGGCGAGGTGCAGGTCAGGCACACCACCATCGAGGGCCTGGTGGGCGAGGGCGTCCGCATCCGCGCCACCGACCCTCCCGGCCGGGCGACCCTCAAGGGCGACGCCCGCCTGGCCGACGTGCTGCGTCGCGCGGTCCGCGCCACCGTCCAGGACCCCGACGAGCCCCTCGTCGTCCCCCGCGGTGCCCGCCGGTGGCGGATCCCGGCCTACGAGGTGCGCGAGATCCTCGACGAGCTGCGCACCCGCGACGTGCGCCACGACGCCGCCCGCCAGATGCTCCCGCAGCGTCTCGCCCACGCGGTGCTGGTCCAGATGGAGGCCGCCGGCGACTCGCCCGACGACCGGGTCAGGACGCGGTCGCCCGCTCCACCCCCGTCACGCGGTATGCCGACGCCGTGTGGCCCCGTCTCGACCCCGCTTCGGTCCTGCACCGGCTGTGGTCCGACCCGGCGGCGCTGGAGGCGGCGGCGGACGGCATACTCTCCCCTGCGGAGCAGGCAGACCTGGTGTGGGACCAGGCTCCTCGCACGCCGGGGTCCGCCCGCTGGACCCTCGCCGATGCCGTGCTGCTCGACGAGCTCGCGGACCTGCTGACCCGCACCCCCAGCCTCGGTCACGTGATGCTCGACGAGGCGCAGGACCTGTCACCGATGCAGCTGCGGGCGGTCGGCCGGCGCTGCTCGACCGGCGCGGCGACCGTCCTCGGTGACATCGCGCAGGGCACGACCCCGTGGGCCACCGGCTCGTGGGCGGAGTCGCTGCGCCACCTCGGCAAGCCCGACGGCGAGGTCACCGAGCTGCGCCGGGGCTTCCGGGTGCCCGCGGCGGTGATCGAGTATGCCGCCCGCCTGCTACCCGTCATGGCGCCAGGCCTGGCGGCTCCGCAGTCCGTGCGCGACAACGTCGGCGAGCTGGACATCGTTGCGGTGCAGGCTGACTCGCTCTGGACAGAGACGGCCGACAGGGTCGCCGGCCTGGCCCGGCGGCCCGGCTCGGTCGGTGTCGTCGTCCCCGACGCCGGCGTCACCGCCGCGTCCGCCGCCCTGACCGACGCGGGGATCGAGCACGGCACGCTGGGCGCCGACCACGGCAACGTCGAGCACCAGGTCCACGTCGTGCCGGCGACCGTCGCCAAGGGTCTGGAGTTCGACCGCGTGGTGGTCGTCGAGCCGGCCGCCATCGCCGACGCGGAGCCCGACGAGCGGACCGGGCTGCGACGCCTCTATGTCGTCCTGACGCGAGCCGTGTCTGGTCTCAGCGTGATTCACGCCCGACCGCTCCCCGGACCGCTCACCGCGCCCACCCCCCTGGACTGACGACCGGATGAGAGGGTGGGGCCATGGATGAGCTCGTCGCCGCCTGCCAGGCCGACCTGCAGGCCCTCGCCCCTCGGGCCGACGCGGTCCCCCTCGAGCGCGCGGCCACGCGACTCGTCGACCACTGGCGCGAGCCGCACCGGACCTATCACGGCATCCACCACCTCGCCGAGATGCTCGCGGTCCTCGGCCGGCTCGCCGCCGACGACGCCCTCACCCCACCCCAGCTGCTGGCCTGCCGGGTGGCGGCGTGGCTGCACGACGCGGTCTACGACGTGACCGCCGAGCCCGGCGCCAACGAGGAGGCCAGCGCCGCCCTGGCCGTCGAGCTGCTCGACGAGCTCGACGCCGAGGTGGACCTGATCGAGCAGGTGGCCGGGCTCGTGCACGCGACCGCCGAGCACGGCCCGACGACGGACCCGGTGCACGCCGCCTTCCTCGACGCCGACCTGTGGATCCTCGGGGCGCCGGCCGACCGGTTCGACGAGTACTGCCGCCAGGTCCGCGACGAGTACCCCGCCGTCCCGGACGACGACTACCGGACCGGCCGCTCCCGCATCCTCGAGGCGCTCGTGGAGCGACCGCACATCTATGCCACGCCCGGCGCGCGCACCGCCTGGGAGGCGGCGGCCCGGGACAACGTCCGGCGAGAGCTGGCCCGGCTGGCCTGACCGGCCTCCTCCGCGTCCTATCCTGGCTGGCACCACCAGGAGGAGAGGGCCGTATGCCGCGCAGCTCGTTGGTCGACGAGACCGTCACGACCTTGCTGGACCGCATCGTGTCGGGCCGGCTCGGCCCGGGTGACCGGCTGCCCGGCCAGGACGAGCTCGCCACGCTGCTCGGCGTGAGCCGCCTGACGGTCCGCGAGGCCACCGCCACGCTCGCCGCCGGGCACGTGCTGCGGGTCGAGCACGGCAACGGGACCTTCGTGAACCCCGTCGACCGCTGGACCGACCTCGACGCGGTCAGCCGCGCCGCGCGGGCCGGCGGCCAGGGGTCCGACGCCACGGCCCAGTCGCTGATCGAGATCCGCCGGATGATCGAGGTCGGGGCCTGCGCGCTCGCCGCCCGGCGAGCCACCGAGCGCGACCTGGACCTCCTGCAGCAGCACTGCGAGGCCATGGCGGAGGCCGTCACGCAGTCCGACCTCGAGTCCTTCGTCCGCCACGACATGGCCTTTCACGCCCGGATCCTCGAGGCCGCCGGCAACCCCTTCCTCGGGGCCGTCTACGACCCGCTGCGCCGGGTCCTCGAGCGGGCCCGCTACCAGACCTCGGAGGTCCCGGTCATCCGCGAGCACGCGCTCGACCACCACCGACGGGTGCTGGCTGCGCTCCGCACGGGCGACCCCGAGGCGGCCCAGGCCGCGATGGACGCCCACATGGACCAGACCTCCGACGACCTGGCGACCCACGTGCGGCTCTGAGGCCGAGATCGCGCCACCCCTTCCCTCCTCGGTGGTCCCCCGCTACCCTCTCTAGACATCAGACCTCTGATCTCAAAGGAGAGACCCGTGAGCGTCACACTCGACGACCTGGTGCGCCACCACGCCGCCGGCCCCCACCAGCCCGCCGCCGAGATCGCGGCCGAGGTCGCCCGCCGCGGCCGCGTCCTCGTCGTCCTCGACGACGACCCCACCGGCACCCAGTCGGTCGCCGACCTGCCCGTGCTCACGGCGTGGGACGTCGACTCCCTGGCCTGGGCCCTGCAGCAGCGCGAGCCCGCGGTCTACGTCATGACCAACTCCCGCAGCCTCGCCCCCGCCGACGCCGCCCGCGTCAACCGCGAGGTCGTCACCTCCGCCCTGGCCGCCGCCCGCGAGACCGGCGTCACCGTGGGGTTCGTGTCCCGCTCCGACTCCACCCTGCGCGGTCACTTCCCGCTCGAGACCGACACCATCGCCGAGACCCTGGCCGAGCTCGACGGCCCCCACGTCGACGGCGTCGTCCTCGTCCCGGCCTTCGGCGACGCGGGGCGCGTCACCGTCGACGCGGTGCACCACGCCGGCAACCCGGTCGACGGCTACACCCCCGTCGGCGAGACCGAGTTCGCGCGCGACGCGACCTTCGGCTACGCCAGCTCCGACCTGCGCGACTGGGTGGCCGAGAAGTCCGGGACCACCCGCGAGCAGTCCCGGGTCGTCTCCCTCGGGCTGGACCTGCTGCGCCAGGACCGTGCCGGCACCGTCGCGCTCCTGCGCTCGCTCACCCACGGCCAACCGGTCGTCGCGGACATCGTCGACGAGAACGACCTGCGCCTGCTCAGCGCCGCCCTGCTCGAGGCCGAGGCCGCCGGCTCCACCTTCCTCTACCGCGTCGGCCCGCCCTTTCCCCGCGCGTTCATCGGCCAGGAGCCCCGCACCCCCCTCACCTCCGCGGAGGTGGCCCGCATCCGCGACGGCGGGCTGGCCGAGGACGCCACCGGCGGCCTCGTCGTCGTCGGCTCCCACGTCGCCCTGACCACCCGCCAGCTGGACGCCCTGCGCGAGCGCACCCAGCCGGTCGAGCTCGAGATCGACGTCCCCACCGTCCGCTCCGAGGACCGGGACGCCCACCTGCTCGCCGTGGTCGACACCGTCGTGGAGGCCCTCGCCACCGGCACCGTCGTGGTCCGCACCAGCCGCACCCTCGTGCGCGGCGACGACGCCGACAGCTCCCTCGACATCGCCCGCACCGTGTCCACCGCGGTCGTCGAGGTGGTCCAGCAGGTCCTCGCCCGCCGGGCGCCGCGCTTCGTCGTGGCCAAGGGCGGCATCACCTCCTCGGACGTCGCCAGCCGCGGTCTCGGCATCGCCCGCGCCTACGTCCGCGGCCCGATGCTCCCCGGGATCGTGTCGCTGTGGGAGCCGGTGGACGGACCCGCCCGCGGCATCCCCTACATCGTCTTCGCCGGCAACGTCGGCACCGACGCCTCCCTCGCCCACGTGGTGGACACCCTCTCCCGCTGACGTCGGTCCCACGCGCACCACGCACCTGCCGTATGGCGCCCCGCCGCACCCCTCCGCGCCCCATCGCCCCATCGCCCCAACCGCTGCACCCTCACGATCGAAGGAGATCCCGTGACCCCCACCGTCGCCGTCCTCGGACTCGGCGCCATGGGCCTGCCCATGGCCACGCACCTCGCCCAGACCTTCCCCGTCCGGGCCTACGACCTCGACCCCTCCCGCGCCGCCGGCCTCGGCACCACCAGCGCCACGGGCCACGCCAGCGCCCGCGAGGCCGCCACCGACGCCGACGTCGTGCTCGTCGCCGTCCGCAACGCCGAGCAGCTCGAGGCCGCGCTGTGGGGTGACGACGGCGTCACCGAGGTCCTCGAGCCCGGCAGCGTGGTGCTGCTCACCTCGACGGTCGGCATCGCCGCGGTCGAGGACGTCGCGACCCGCCTCGCCGACCAGGGCCTCGGCCTCGTCGACGCGCCCGTGTCCGGTGGCCCCACCCGCGCCGGCAACGGCGACCTGCTCGTGACGGTGGGCGCCGAGGACACGGCATACGACGTCGCCCGTCCCGTCCTCGAGGCGATGGCCTCGACCCTGCGCCGCGTGGGTGACCGCGCCGGTGCCGGCCAGGCCATGAAGACCGTCAACCAGCTCCTGTGCGGCGTCCACATCGCCGCCGGCGCCGAGGCGCTCGCCCTGGCCGACGCGCTCGGGCTCGACCCCGCCGCCGCCCTGGAGACGCTGGGTGCCGGCGCCGCGGCGTCGTTCATGCTCGGCGACCGCGGGCCGCGCATGCTGCAGGCCTACGACGAGGACGGGGCCGAGGTGCGCAGCCGTCTCGACATCTTCGTCAAGGACATGGGCATCGTCGCGACCGCCGCCAAGGGCGCGGGTCTCGCCACGCCCGTCGCGGCGGCGGCGCAGCAGCTCTACCTGCTCGGCCAGTCCCACGGCCTGGCGGCCTCCGACGACTCGAGCGTCATCCGGGTCCTCGCCCCCACCCGCGTCACGACCCCCGACGTCCAGGGGGCCTGAGCCATGTCCACGGCATACCTGCTCTGCCTGGCCGCCGGCGCGATCGCGGTCATGCTCCTGCTCGTCATCAAGGCCAAGATGCCGGCGTTCGTCGCCATGATCCTGGTCAGTCTCGTGACCGCGCTCGCCGGCGGCATCGCCCCCGAGAAGGTCATCACCGTCCTCACCAACGGCATGGGCAAGACCCTCGGCTCCGTCGCGATCATCGTCGGCCTCGGCGCGATGCTCGGCCGGATGATCGAGCTGTCCGGCGGCGCCGAGAACCTCGCCCGCCGCTTCACCGCCCGCCTCGGCGAGAAGCGCGTCGTGCTCGCTGTGACCTGCGCCGCCTTCGTGCTCGGCATCCCCGTGTTCTTCGACGTGGGCGTGATCATCCTGGCGCCGATCGTGTTCGGCTTCGCGGCCGTCGCCCGCATCTCGCCGCTCAAGATCGGCCTGCCGGTCGCGGCCGTGCTGCTGGCGGTCCACGTGGCGGTGCCGCCGCACCCTGGTCCCGTCGCGGCCGCCGCGACGCTCGGCGCCGACGCCGGCCTGCTGACCATCCTCGGCCTGCTCGCCTGCATCCCGATGGCCGTCGTCTGCTACCTCGTGTCCCAGCGGATGCGCTACGACCGGATCACCCTGCAGGACTCCCCCGCCACGGAGGCCCTCAAGACGGCCGAGCACTCCACCGACCTCGCGACCGGCTCGTATGCCGGGGGCGCCGACGCACCGCGCCGCAAGGTCCCGAGCGCGGGCACCGTCATGGCCCTCATCCTCATCCCCATCGGCATGATCATGGCCGGGACGACGGGCGCGATGCTGCTGCCCAAGGGCACGCTGCGCAACATCCTCTCGCTCGTGGGCGCCCCGCCGTTCGCCCTGCTCGTGGGGGCGCTGCTGGCGTACTACGTGATCAGCCTCAACCAGGGCTGGAGCATGGAGAAGGGCGGCGAGCTGATGGACTCCGCCCTGCCGATGGTCGCCGTCATCATCTTCGTGACCGGGGCGGGCGGCGTCTTCGCCAACGTCCTGATCGAGACGGGCGTCGGCAAGGCCCTGTCCGGGTCCCTGGCGGGGCTGGGCATGCCCGTCCTGCTCATGGCCTACCTCATCGCGGTGGGGCTGCGCGTGGCGCAGGGCTCCGCGACCGTGGCGATCCTGACGACGGCCGGCTTGGTCCAGCCCTCCATCGCCTCAGGGGGATTCAGCTCGGTGCAGGTCGTGCTGATCCTGCTGGCCATCGCCTTCGGCGGGTATGCCGCCTCCCACGTCAACGACTCCGGCTTCTGGATCGTGACGCGCTACCTGGGACTCAGCGTGGCGGACGGGCTCAAGACCTGGACCGTCCTGTCGACCATCGGCAGCCTCGTGGGCTTCGCGACGGTCGCGGCCGCCTGGGCGCTCGTCTGAGCCGCCGCTGCTCGTCGGGTGCTGCCCGGCTCGGTCCCGGCCGGCTGATTCCTGCGACGCCCCTCAGCGCTGCTGCAGGAACCAGTCCAGCACCGGCCACCAGAACTGCGCCGAGCAGTGCTCGGGGACCTGGTCGAGCGGCACCCAGACCGCGTCGTGGACCTCGGTGCGGTATGGCGTGAGGGAGGGCCCGTCCACGTCCAGGTCCGCGGCATAGATCGCCACGTGGCAGTGCGGCAGGTGCGGCCAGCGCGGTGACGGCCGGCTCTGAGTGATCCGCTCGTAGCCGATCGGCCGCAGCAGCGCCTCGTCGAGGTCGAAGCCGGTCTCCTCGCGCACCTCGCGGACCGCTCCGGCGCGCGGGGTCTCGCCGGGCTCGCGGGCCCCGGCCGGCGCCTCCCACCCGCCACGGGCGCGGCTGTGGACCATCAGGAGGCGATCGGACCGGTCGAAGACGAAGGTCGCCGCCGCCGAGGTCGTCGGCTCGGGCGGCTCCTGGTCGGAGACGATCACGTCGAGGTGGTGCGGTCCGGCGACGGTCGGCACCACGTCCGGGTAGCGGCCCATCGGGCGCTCGCCCTTGCGCTTGCGGAAGCGCAGTCCCGTGGCGTGGAGCAGCCGGACCACCTCCCGACCGTCGACGAGGCGCGCCCCGGCCGCGACCACGTCTGCGTGGCGCTCCTGCGGGACGTCGTAGTGGTCACCGTCGTAGGACCGCGGGTGCAGTCCCACCTCCGCCGCGAAGGCGTGCAGCTCGTCGTAGGAGCAGTCCGAGATGAGGTGGGCGAAGTGGCGGCCGTGCGCCGGCCACTGCGGAGCGTCGACATAGAGCGTCACGCGGTCACCGTCCCCATGCTGGCAGGCTAACCGACCCCGCCTGTGGATGAGCGGACGAGGTCACGGGCCGGGCGGGGCAGAGTTGCTCTCAGCCGGTCCGGGCACACCGGACGGACGGGCCACCAGGGTCGAACGCGAGCAGAGGATTCGGACATGAGCGCAACCTTCACCGTCGACACCGAGCGCATCTCGGCGGCCTCGGCCGACATCGGCCAGATCTCCGCGGAGATCGAGACGCAGGTCGGGGCCATGATGGGCCGCCTGACCGCCCTGCAGGACGCCTGGCAGGGCAGCGCCTCCGCCGGCTTCCAGGGGGTCATCGCGCAGTGGCGCGGCACCCAGTCGCAGGTGCGCGAGTCGCTGGAGTCGATCAACCGGCTGCTCCAGCAGGCCGGGGTGCAGTATGCCGACACCGAGCAGGCCAACACCGCGATGTTCCGCTGACCCCACGAGCTCCCGGGCGGGCCCACGGGCTCGGCCCGCCCGGGTCGGGAGGGTCGCGGCGGGGGGGTCCCCCAGCCCCGCCGCGGCCTTCTTCCGGTTCGGTGTCCCTCGACGGTCTGGCGGAACCGGGAACCGGGCCCTGGACCGGGCGCGTCGCCAGGAGCCGGTCGCCCGAGGCGGCCCGAGCCTCAGAGACCCGCGGGCTCTGAAGCCGGGTGCTCCCGGTCCGGCAGGTCCGACCGTGGCCGTCGACGCGGGCCGATCACACCGAGGGCCATGAGCACGCCGACGATGATGACCACCGCCCCGACCAGGCCGAGGACCGTCGGGGTCTCACCGTTGTAGAAGTAGGCGGCGACCGTGCCGATGACCGGCACGAACATCGACCACGGCGACACCGTCGACGCCGCATGGCGCGACAGCAGCAGGTTCCACAGGCCGTAGCCCGCCATCGAGGCGCCGTAGGTGACGAACGCCAGCCCCAGCACCGACGTCAGCGTCAGGTGCGTCAGCGCATGCAGGTCCCGCTCCCAGCCCTCCAGCCACAGCGACAGACCGAGCAGCGGCAGCGGCGCCACCAGGGCCGACCAGACCACCAGCGAGAAGCCGTCCCGCGGCGGACGGCGACGGGTGAGCACGTTGCCCATCCCCCACGACGCGGCGGCCGCGATCGTCATCACGAACGGCAGCACCGGCGCCGCCACCATGAACTCCCACCCCACCACGACCATGCCGAGCACCCCGATGGCGATGCCCGCCACCTGCCAGCGCGTCGGCAGCTCCCGCAGCACCAGGGCCGCGATCGTCACCGTGAACACCGTCTGGATCTGCAGCACCAGCGACGCCAGCCCCGCCGGCATCCCGAGGTTCATCGCGGTGTAGAGCAGCGCGAACTGCCCCGCCGACATCGTCGCTCCGCACGCCAGCACCGTCCGCCACCCGTTGCCCGGCGGCCGGACGAACAGCACCGCGGGGAACGCGACCAGCGTGAACCGCAGCGCCGCGAACAGCAGCGGCGGGATCACCTCCATGCCGTACTTCGCCGCCACGAAGTTCACGCCCCAGATGAGGATGACCACGCAGGCGAGGAAGGTGTCCTTGCGCGGCATCATGCTGGGGCTCCTGCGGTGTCGTCGACGTGGTCCGACCACGACTCTCCCCCGACCGGGCCCTGGAGCGCACGTCCACCCACGTTTCGGACGACATGACGTCGCTCACGTGCCCGGCGGGCCGGCATACGACCCGGCTGGTGCGCCGAGGTGCGCTCGCAGGCACGGCGAGCGCCCACCGACGGTCGGCAGCGCGCACAACTGCTGCACATCGGAGCTCGTCCCGGACGAATTCCGTTGCGGCACAACACCCCGGTTCACGCTCGACCCGGTATGTGCAGCAGCTGCGCACGCGAAGGGCGGCCCACCGTGATCGGTGAGCCGCCCTTCGTGAATCTCGTGCGTCAGAAGCCTGTGCTTGATCGGGCTCCGTCTGGCGTCAGAAGCCTGAGCTTGATCGGGCTTCTTCCTCGCACTCCGGCTCGGCCGTGTCCCTCGTTCCTCGGGACTAGGCCTCACCTACATGCTTCGTCAGAAGCCCATACCACCCATGTCGTCGCCACCAGGCGCCGCCGCCGCAGCCTTCTCCGGCTTGTCGGCGATGACGGCCTCCGTGGTGAGGAACAGCGCGGCGATGGACGCGGCGTTCTCCAGGGCGGAGCGGGTGACCTTGGCCGGGTCGATGATGCCGGCCTTGATCATGTCGACGTACTCGCCCGTGGCGGCGTTCAGGCCCTCGCCCGGGGTGAGGTGGCGGACCTTCTCCGCCACGACGCCACCCTCGAGACCGGCGTTGATCGCGATCTGCTTGAGCGGAGCCTCGGCAGCGACGCGGACGATGTTGGCGCCCACGGCCTCCTCGCCCTCCAGCGAGAGCTTGGCGAAGGCAGCGTCGGTGGCCTGCAGCAGGGCCACGCCACCACCGGCGACGATCCCCTCCTCGACGGCAGCCTTGGCGTTGCGCACCGCGTCCTCGATGCGGTGCTTGCGCTCCTTGAGCTCGACCTCGGTGGCCGCGCCCGCCTTGATGACGGCGACGCCACCGGCGAGCTTGGCGAGGCGCTCCTGGAGCTTCTCGCGGTCGTAGTCGGAGTCGCTGCGGTCGATCTCGGAACGGATCTGCGCGACGCGACCGGCGATCTGGTCGGCGTCGCCGGCACCCTCGACGATCGTGGTCTCGTCCTTGGTGACGACGACCTTGCGCGCCCGGCCGAGCATGTCGAGCTCGGTGGTGTCGAGCTTGAGGCCGACCTCCTCGGAGATGACCTGGCCACCGGTGAGGATGGCGATGTCGCCGAGCATGGCCTTGCGACGGTCACCGAAGCCCGGGGCCTTGACGGCGACGGACTTGAAGGTGCCGCGGATCTTGTTGACGATCAGCGTGGACAGGGCCTCGCCCTCGACGTCCTCGGCGATGATCGCGAGCGGCTTGCCGGACTGCATGACCTTCTCGAGCAGCGGCAGGACGTCCTTGATCGCCGAGATCTTGGAGTTGACGATGAGCACGTAGGGGTCCTCGAGGACGACCTCCATGCGCTCGGTGTCGGTGACGAAGTAGGGCGCGATGTAGCCCTTGTCGAAGCGCATGCCCTCGGTGAGCTCGAGCTCGAGGCCGAAGGTGTTGGACTCCTCGACGGTGATGACGCCTTCCTTGCCGACCTTGTCCATGGCCTCGGCGATGAGCTCGCCGATCTGGGGGTCAGCGGCGGAGATCGAGGCGGTGGAGGCGATCTGCTCCTTGGTCTCGATGTCCTTGGCCATGTCGAGCAGCTCGGCGGAGACGGCCTTCACGGCGGTCTCGATGCCGCGCTTCAGCGCCATGGGGTTGGAGCCGGCCGCGACGTTGCGCAGGCCCTCCTTGACCATGGCCTGCGCGAGGACCGTCGCGGTGGTGGTGCCGTCACCGGCGACGTCGTCGGTCTTCTTGGCAACTTCCTTGACGAGCTCGGCCCCGATCTTCTCGTACGGGTCCTCGAGCTCGATCTCCTTGGCGATGGACACGCCGTCGTTGGTGATGGTGGGGGCTCCCCACTTCTTCTCCAGGACGACGTTGCGGCCCTTGGGGCCGAGGGTGACGCGGACGGCGTCGGCAAGGATGTTCATGCCGCGCTCGAGACCGCGGCGGGCCTCCTCGTCGAAGGCAATCAGCTTGGCCATTCGGGGGTTTCCTCCCACACGAAACGGATGTGTCGGTCGCAGGACGCCCGCGACGGACGGCTCGTGGCCACCGGGTTCACATCACCTGGGGGCCCCGGACCTCGTCATACGACCGGGCTCTTATCACTCTCGCTAGGAGAGTGCTAACACCATGATTAGCACTCGGCACCCCCGAGTGCAAATGACGACGGTGTCGTATGCCGGACGCCTCCGGCGCCCATGAAGGACCCCCAGGACGCCAGCTCCCGCAGGCTGGGGAGCCGCGCGGCGTCGGCGGGGCGGGCGTACCAGAAGCCCTGGGCCAGGGGGACCCCGAGGCGCTCGACCCACGCGGCCTCCGCCCCCGTCTCGACGCCCTCGGCGACGAGCTCGACCCCCAGCTCCTCGGAGACGGCTACGAGCGCGCGGACGATGGACCGGGCCGCGACGGAGGTGGGCAGGTCTCGCACGAACGCACGGTCGATCTTGATCCCGTCGATCGGCAGGTGGACGAGATAGCTCAGTGACGAGTAACCGGTCCCGAAGTCGTCGACGTAGACCCGGAAACCCCGGGCACGCAGGTTCTGCATCGTCTCCGCGGACCGAGGGCCGCGATCGACCATCGCCTCCTCGGTGAGCTCGAGGTGCACGTCGGCGGGTCGGAGCCCGCCCCGACGCAGCGTGTCCTCGAGCCTCGGCGCCACGTCCTCGACGTCCAGCAGCGCGGTGGGCAGGTTGATCGAGACCGGGACACCACCAGACCCGATGCGCCTCAGGGACTCCACGGTGCCCGAGACGACCCACTGGGTGAGGCGCGTCATCTGCCCGGTGCGGGTGGCGTAGTCCAGCACGGTCGCGGGGCCGACGACCCGGCCGTCGGCACCCACCCACCGCAGCAGCGCCTCCACCGAGTGCACCGTGAGGTCGTGCGTGCGCACGATGGGCTGCAGGTAGAGGCGGACGGAGTCAGCTCCCCAGGCCCTCGTGATCTCGTGGTCGGCGTCGGCGCGGCGCTCCACGGCGGCCCGCATGCCGGGGTCGTAGGCACGCCAGGCCTCGTGCGCCTGCTTCGCGGCATACATCGCGAGGTCCGCCCGCTACAGGAGCTCCTCCGGGGCGAGGCGGGGCTCCCCCGGCTCCGCCACCGCGACGCCGATCGACGCGCCGACCTGGTGCACCCGGTCCAGGAGGCCGTACGGCCGAGCGAGGGCGTCGTGCACGTGACCGGCCAGCTCCGTCGCCTCCTCGATGCCGGCCGACGCCACCACGGCGAACTCGTCCCCGCCGAGGCGGGCGAGCAGGCGCCCGGGCCCGGTCACGCCGGTGATCCGCGCGGCGACCTCGCGCAGGAGGGCGTTTCCGGCGTGGTGCCCGCTGGAGTCGTTGACCTGCTTGAACCGGTCGAGGTCGACGAAGATCAGGGCGACCTCGGAGCGCTCCACCGGGTCGTCCAGCAGCTCACCGAGGCGCTCCAGCAGCTGGGGACGGTTGGCGAGCCCGATCAGGGTGTCGTTGTAGGCGAGCGCGTGCAGCGGCTCGCACAGCTTACCCGCGCGGTGACGTCGCGCACGGCGACCACGAACCCGTCGGGACGCGGGGCGACCGAGGTCTCGAGGACCCGACCGTCGGTCTGGACGTCGAACAACGCGGACCCCTCGTCCTTCGCCAGGCGCAGCGCTTCCGTAACGACGGTGGGATCGACGAGCAGCACCTCGGCCAGCGTCGAGGACCGCGGGTCGTCGACGCTGCGGAGGGCCTCCTCGGTCCCGATCACCCGCTCGGCGACGGGTGAGACGTACTCCAGCACCCCACGCCCGTCGCAGATCATGATCACGTCCTGCGAGTCCTGGACGAGGCTGCGGAAGTATTCCTCCTGCTGACGGCTCTCGGCCATCGCCTCGCGGAGCCTTCGACGAGCGGGCGCCGGCGCGTCCTCTGCATCAAGTATGACGAGCGTTACCCTCCGCGTCTGAAGAAATCGCGTCCGTGACGCCGATCGACCCAGCGTGACCTGCGTCGGCGGGCCGCTCGGGTCCTGTCAGGCCGGTTGTCAGGAGGCCGCGGCCCTCAGATCGCCGTCGGCCTCGCTGCTCACGGGGTCGTCCAGGTCGTCGACGTAGACCACGACGAGATCGCGCGCCGGGTTGGACTCGACCTCCGCCAGCAGCCACCGCCAGGCGACGAGGTTGGGGTGGTCGACCGTGGTGCAGGCCTCGGCCGGTGAGAGGTCGTCGATCGCGCGTCGCAGCACGTCCACGGTCACCGGCAGCGTCTCGGTGGTCTGCGAGTGGCGGACGAGGCGCCCGAGCACCACCGCGGGCAGGTAGGCCCCGCCCTGGTTGACGCACGGGAACTCCCACTCCGGCTCCGACGACGCTGCGCTGATCCCGACGCCCCACAGGGCGGGCCGTCGCCACCCCGGCACGGTCGCCTCGGTGGCGTCGCGCATGGCGGCGAGCTTCTCCGGTGTGTCCCACTGCTCCGTCATACGACCACTCTCCCAGACTCCGCGAGGCTCGGCCGGTCCGGCCACGTCAGTCGGTCAGTCATCCAGTCAGTCAGCCGTATGCCGAGGGGAACGCGGCCCGGTAGGAGCGCCAGGCCGCGCCGCCGTCCGCCGTGCGGTCCACGGACTCGGCCGCCAGCACGGCGTGCACCACCGCACGCGTCACGCAGTCCGCCCCGGCCTCGAAGAGCAGGGCCAGCTCGGGCAGGGACAGCTCTCGCTCGTGGCGCCCCGAGCCGAGGGCGAAGAGGGTGTCGCCGTCGAAGTAGGTGTGGACCGGCTTGAGCGCCCGCGCGAGGCCGTCGTGCCCGACGCCCGCCATCTTCTGGCACTGCGCCTTGGTGAGCCGCGCGTCCGTCGCGATCACGCCGATCGTCGTCGCCATGCCCGGCATGCCCGCGAACCGCTCCGGCAGGCTCCCTGCTGCCACGCGTGACGCCGCGACGTCCTGCGCGGACGGTGACCTGAGCCCAGCGAGCTCCTCGTCAAGCTCGTGCCGCGCTCCCCACAGCTCGCCCGTGGTCTCGTCGACGGCGGACCCGATGGCGTTGACCACGCACAGGGCGGCCACCGTCACGCCGTCGTCGAGCACGCACGACGCCGAGCCCACGCCGCCCTTGAAGCCCCCGACCTTGGCGCCCGTCCCGCCACCGACGGCGCCCATCGGCACCGGCCGCGCACCCGAGTCGCGCGCATCGGCATACGCGGCCTGACCGTCCCGGAAGCCGGGGTGGTGCCGCCACTCGCCGCCCCGCCCGAGGTCGAAGACGACCGCTGCGGGGACGATGGGCACGACCTGCCCGGGCGAGCCCATGGGCCACCCGATGCCGTCCTCCAGCAGCCCCTGGACGACGCCGTCGACCGCGGCGAGCCCGAGGGCCGAACCGCCGGACAGGACCACGGCGTCGACCCGGTCGACCAGGTTGCGCGGGTCGAGCAGGTCGGTCTCGCGGGTCCCGGGGGCCGCGCCGCGCACGTCCACGCCGGCGACGCAGCCGCCGTCCGGCGGGAGCACGACGGTGGTCCCGGTCAGCCAGCCCGTCTCGTCCCGGGTCGCGTGACCGACCCGGAACCCGGCGACGTCGACGAGGGTGTTGGTGGGTCCGGTGCGCATGCCCGCGAATCTACTCCCGGCCCCCGGGATGCCGATGGCCCCCGTCCTGTGCGAGGACGGGGGCCTACGGGTCTGTGGGGGTCAGAGCTGGACGCCGAGCCGGCGTGCTGACCTGGCGCGCTGCCGCTGGGCGCGCATGCGCCGCAGCCGCTTGACGAGCATGGGGTCGTGCTCCAGGGCCGCCTGCGTGTCGATCAGGGCGTTGAGCACCTGGTAGTAGCGCGTCGCGCTCATGTCGAACAGCTCCTTGACGGACTGCTCCTTGGCGCCTTCGTACTTCCACCACTGGCGCTCGAACGCGAGGATCTCGCGCTCCCGGTCGCTGAGGGAGGCGACGGGACGCTCGGCCGACGTGGGGTGCAGTGCGGCGCTCATGAGCCTCAGGGTAGCGGCCGAATCACACGCATGTCATTCGTGCCGCGCCCCCGATCACCCACATGGCCCCGGCTCACTCGGTCTGGATCGCCCGCAGCACGTCCATCCGCGCGGCGCGGTGGGCCGGCCACAGCGCGGCCAGCACCCCCACGATCCCCGCGACGACGAGGAAGGCCAGCAGCTGCACCCACGGCACGTGCAGGGACAGCCCGTCGCCCTCGAGCGCCCGGACCAGCGCGAAACCGAAGAGCAGCCCCATGCCGAGACCGAGCACCGAGCCGAGGAGCGCGATCGCCACCGACTCGAGCCGGATCATCCGCCCCAGCTGTCCCCGCCGCAGGCCGATCGCCCGCAGCAGCCCGATCTCGCGCGTCCGCTCGATGACGGACAGGGCTAGCGTGTTGACGATGCCGAGCACGGCGATGACGATCGCCAGCCCGAGCAGGGCGTAGATCATGTTGAGCAGCAGGTCGATCTGCCCGGTCTGGGTCTTGGCGAACTCCTGGTTGTCCTTGACCGTCACCATGGGCAGGTCCTTGACGATGGTCTCCAGCTGCTGACGGACCTTGGCCTTGTCGGCGCCGTCCGCCACGTCCACCACCACGCGCATGTCGGTCGCCGGCACCCCGGCGTCCGCGAGGGTGTCTAGGGTGGTGTAGAGCCCGCCGTCCATCCCCTCGTCCTGCTGGTAGGTCATCGCGAGGGTCAGGGGCAGCGGCCCGCTGGGGAGCGCGACGTCGACCTTCTGCCCGAGCGCCCAGCCCTTGTCGGTCGCCATCTTCTCGGGCACCATGACCGTGCCCTTGCGGAAGTCCGCGAGCGAGCCCCGGCCGGCCTCCTGCTTGAAGATCTTGTCGAAGTCGCTCGGCGCCATCGCTCCCAGGATCGTCTGCTCGCCCCCGAGCGTCCCGAACGCCATCCGCATGCGGTGCACACTGGCCACCCCGTCGACCTTGGCCGCCTGGTCGGCGATGGCGGGCGAGAAGGGCTGGAAGGCCGGGTTGGAGTACATGTAGTCCCCGCGGAGCCCGCCCTCGATGATGCCCGTCAGCGAGGTCTTGGCCGACTGGCCGAGCACCGCCATCGTGGTCACGAGGGTCAGGCCGATCATCAGGGCCGAGGCGGTGGCGGCCGTGCGGCGTGGGTTGCGGGTGGCGTTGGTCTCGGCGAGCGCTCCGACCTGGCCGAACATCCCGCGGTAGACCCGGCCGAGGCCCCACAGGACCGGCTTGCCCAGCACCGGCGAGGTGAAGGCCACGCCGAGCAGCGTCAGGAGCGCGCCGGCCCCGATCCACCACGTGCGCCCGGGGGCGTCCTCCCAGAAGAGCCCGGCGAGCAGCCCGGCGACGCCCAGGCCGGTCAGGGTCAGGCCGATGGCCAGCCGTCGTCCGAGGTCGGACCGGCCGGTCAGCGCGTCACCGGTCATGGCGGCGACCGGGGGCACCGAGGACGCCTTGCGGGCCGGGACATAGGCCGCGAGCATCGTCACGAGCAGACCCACGACGTATGACGCCGCCACCGCCTGCAGCGTGAGCCGAGGTGGGGTGGACCCCATGTCGAGGCCGAACGTCGAGAACATCGCCGAGATGCCCTGGGCGATCCCCAGGCCGAGCAGCAGCCCGAGGGTGGCGCCGACGAGCCCGACGACGAACGCCTCGAAGAGCACGGCCCGGCGCACCTGCGGCCGGCTCGCCCCCATGGCCCGCAGGAGCGCCAGCTCGCGGGAGCGCTGCGCGACGAGGATCGAGAAGGTGTTGACGATGAGGAAGGACCCGACGACGAGGGCGATGCCGGCGAAGACGAGCAGGAAGGTCGAGATGAACGACAGCGCCTGCCCGACCTGGTCCTCGCTCTTCTTGGCCAGCTCGGCGCCCGTCAGGGTCTCGTAGCCGGCCGGCGTCAGGGCGCGGACCCGCTCGGCCAGGGCGTCGACGTCCTGCCCGGGCTCGGCCGTGACCCAGGCCGCCTGGTAGGCGTCCTTGCCGCCCATCCACTGCTGCTGCGCGGTCCGGTCGTCGAACATCGCGTAGGTCGCGCCCGCCGTGGACCCCTTGGAGCCCCACAGGACCGTCCCGACGATGGTCGCCCGCATGGTGGGCTCGGCCCCCGAGCTGGCGATGGCGATGGTGTCGCCCAACCGGTAGCCGGACTTCTCGAGGGAGGCGGGGTCGATCGCGACCTCACCCTCCCGCTGGGGCGTCCGTCCGCTCTTGACGACCATGCCCTGCTGGCCGCCGAAGGCCGGCTCGGTGATGACGTTGCCGCCGATGGACGGCGGCCCCACGGTGGCGAGGACCTTGCCGTTCTTGCCGACGAGGTAGGCGTCGGTGACGGTGATGGCGCCCACGGACGACCGGACGCCCTCCACCTGGCCGATCCGGTCGATCTGGGCGCGGGTGAGGACGCTGCGGGACCCGGACGTCGCGCCCCCGGCCGACGAGCCCTTGGGCTGGACGTTCACGTCGGCGACGGTGCCGTTCATGATGCCGTTGAAGGTGCTGCCGAGCATGTCGGTGAAGATCAGGGAGCCGCTGACGAAGGACACCCCGAGGACGATGGCGAAGGCGCTCATGAGGAGCCGCAGCTTGCGGCCCATCAGGGACTTCCACGATGTGCGGAGCATGGCGGGTCAGCCTGCCCGCTGGGGCTGGCGGCGCCCCTGGACCAGCTCGTCCAGGTGGGCCATGGTGTCGAGCACGTCCTCGCGGGTCGGGCTCTGCAGCTCGTCGACGAGCTCGCCGTCGGCGAGGAAGACGACGCGGTCGCAGTAGGCCGCGGCCACGGGGTCGTGGGTGACCATGACGATCGTCTGACCGAACTCGTCGACGCTGCGCCGCAGGAAGCCGAGGATCTCGGCCCCGGAGCGGGAGTCGAGGTTGCCGGTGGGCTCGTCGGCGAAGATGATCTGGGGCTTGCTGGCCAGCGCGCGGGCGCAGGCGACGCGCTGCTGCTGGCCGCCGGACAGCTCGGACGGCTTGTGCCGCAGCCGGTCTCGAAGCCCGACGGTGTCGATGACGGTGTCGTACCACTCCGGGTCCGGCTTGCGCCCGGCGATCGACAGCGGGAGCAGGATGTTCTCCTCCGCCGTCAGGGTCGGGATGAGGTTGAAGGCCTGGAAGACGAAGCCGATGCGGTCGCGCCGCAGCTCGGTCAGGTCCTTGTCCTTGAGGCCGCCGATCTCGGTGTCCCCGACGAAGACCTGCCCGGCGGTCGGCGCGTCCAGCCCGGCCGCGCAGTGCATCAGGGTCGACTTGCCGGACCCCGACGGTCCCATGACGGCGGTGAACCGCCCCTTCTCGAACGCGATGTCGACGCCCCCGAGCGCGACCACCCGGGCGTCGCCCTGCCCATAGACCTTGGCCAGGCCCCGCGTCGAGGCGGCGACCTCGCCCTGGACCGCCCGCTGCTCGTATGCCGGCGCGCGGACCTCCCGGGTGGCCACCGTCTCGTGCGTGGCCACCGTCTCGTGCGTGGCCACCGTCTCGTGCGTGGCCGCCGTCTCGCGCGGGTCGCCGGCCTCGACCACCGGCTCCGTCTGCTGTCGTGCGTGACGTGGCTGCTGCCTCTTGAACAGTCCCATCCCTGACATCCCCTCCGATAGGTCCCCGCTGCCGCGAGTCCGGTGGCGGTCCAGCCGGGAGGCCGACCGCTGCTCCCTCGACGCTACTGGCCTGACGCTGCGTCAGGGCCAGGGGAAACCCCTGGCCGGACCCTGAGCGACACCTGATGGCGCCGGGATCCGTCTAGGGTGGTCGCCGTGACCCCGCCCCAGCCGCTGTCCGAGATCGTCCACCCCACGTGGGCGACGGCCCTCGAGCCGGTGGCCGACCAGGTGCGGGCCATGGGGGACTTCCTGCGGGCCGAGGTCGCGGCGGGTCGCCCCTACCTCCCGGCCGGGGCCCACGTGCTGCGCGCCTTCGAGCAGCCGCTGCCCGACGTGCGGGTGCTGATCGTCGGCCAGGACCCCTATCCCACCCCGGGTCACGCGGTGGGCCTGTCCTTCTCGGTCGCCCCGGACGTGCGCCCGATCCCCCGCTCGCTGGTCAACATCTATCAGGAGCTGACGACGGACCTCGGTGTCCCCCAGCCAGGCTCGGGCGACCTGTCGCCGTGGGCGGACCACGGCGTGCTGCTGCTCAACCGCGTCCTCACGGTCCAGCCCGGCAAGCCTGCCAGCCACCGGGGCAAGGGCTGGGAGGCCGTCACGGCCTGCGCGATCACGGCGCTGGTCGAGCGCGGCGGCCCTCTCGTGGCGATCCTGTGGGGTCGCGACGCCCGCAACCTGGCGCCCCACCTTCCCGGCATACCATGCATCGAGTCCGCCCACCCCTCACCCCTGTCGGCGCACGCCGGGTTCTTCGGCTCGCGACCGTTCAGCCGCGCCAACGCCGCCCTGCAGGAGCAGGGCGCCGAACCCATCGACTGGAGGCTCCCGTGAGCATCGCCCGTGATCCGAGGTCCTGGGGCCGCTACGTCGCCATCGGCGACTCCTTCACCGAGGGGATGAGCGACCCGGACCCGGCCTCTCCCGACGGTGACGTGTATGCCGGATGGGCGGACCGCCTCGCGGCGATGCTGGCCGTCGTGGCCGCCAAGGACGACCGGGAGCTGCGCTACGCCAACCTCGCCATCCGGGGCCGCCTGCTCGACGACATCGTGACCCGGCAGGTCGACGACGCGCTCGCGCTGGAGCCCGACCTCGTGTCGATCGTGGGCGGCGGCAACGACATCCTGCGACCACGCGCCGACATCGACGCGCTGGCGTCCCGCCTGGAGGAGGCGGTCGCCCGCATCCGCGCGACCGGCGCCGACGTCCTCATGGCGACCCCGACCGACCCCAAGGACGCCCCCCTCGTCGGCCTGACTCGCGGCCGCGTGGCGACCTACATCGCGCACATCGTGGCCATCGCGCAGCGGCACGAGTGCTACCTGCTCAACCAGTGGGCCCTCACGCCGCTCAAAGACTGGCGCATGTGGTCCGAGGACCGCATCCACATGACGCCGGACGGCCACGAGCGCGTCGCCGCCGAGGCCTTCCAGTCGCTGGGCTTCCCGCCCGAGCTCGCCGACTGGCGCACGCCGCTGCCGCCCATGGCCGCACCCGCCCGCTCCGAGGCGCTGCGCGGCAACGTCGAGTGGGCCCGCACCTACGTCGGCCCCTGGGTCCAGCGCCGCCTCACCGGCCGGTCGTCCGGCGACGGCCGCGCCCCCAAGTACCCCACGCTGCAGGTCGTCGACCCGCGCCGCGCCTTCGCCCCCTCCCAGCACTGACGGCCGCAGCCGCTGAGCTCTCAGAGCTTCTCGCAGGCGATCCCGCGCAGGACATCGCAGCAGGGCCAGAGCTTGTCGATGAGCCTGTCGGAGTCAGTCATGAGCGGGCCTTGCCGGAGGGGCTGTGGGAGCGCCGCGGTGAGGCGCGCTCTGTCTCGTGTCGAAGCGGGTGCTCGCGAGCCGACGTTCGGCCCAGGTGATCATGTCGAGGAGGTCGTCGGCCACGTAGGCCTGCCGCCCCGGCCCGATGGCCTTCCTCGTCAGGATCCGTGCTACGTAGAGCTCGTCCAGCGCCTTCCCGGCTGCGGTCCGCGAGACGCCGTGGATCCGGACCACGGTGGCTACGGTGAGGACTGGCGTCGCAGGAAGGTCCGCGAGGATCGCCGCCGTGGCCGAATCGCTACGCAGGCCGCGGGTGGCACCCTTCTTCGTCCGCTCCTCCGCAATCCTCGTGTCCCAGTCAGCGCGCAGAGCCGCCAGCTCGCTCGCGATCCGCTCCGCCTGGTCACAGGCAAGGATCGTCGCCGTCGAGAAGACGGCGATCCAGGCCGAGCGCACCGCCATCCCTGTCACCGAGTCCGCACTGGCGGCGACCCGGTATGTCGTCAGTCCCTCGACATACCGGCTGCGCATCGTCGACAGGACGAGGCTGATGGGCAGCACCGCGTCGCGAGTCAGTCCGCGGCGGGCGAGCACGGTGTGGATGAGTGCGCGGCCCACCCGGCCGTTGCCGTCGGTGAAGGGGTGAATCGTCTCGAACTGGGCGTGCGCCAGCGCCGCCTGGGCGATAGGCGAGTGCAGTCCTCCGGCGAGATAGGCGACGAGATCCTGCATGAGGGCGGGCACTCGCTCGGGGTCGGGAGGGACGAAGTCGGCGTCGAGGGGATGCCAGTCAGAGCCGCCGATCCAGTTCGGCACCTGCCGCAGCCCGTGGTGGTGCTCCTCCCGGGGGAGAAGGGACCGATGCAGGGCCTCGATGTCCTCGACCGCCACGTGATCGACGCCGACGAGGCGGGTGGTCGCTTCACGGACGACGGTCATGTTGTTCGCAACCATCTGCGCCTGCTCGCCGACCCCCTTGACCTCCTCGCTCTGACCCAGCTCGGCGAGCGCCACATTTCGGGCGGACGGCGCGATCCCCTCGATGCGCGACGACGCGATCGCCTCGGAGCGCAGGAGGAAGCGGGAGATCCCGGCAAGATCTCGAAGGTCCCCGTCGAGCGAACGCACACGCCGCTCGGCCTCCGCGACGAGCCGATCCGTCTCCGGGTCGAGAGCCAGCGCGGCGCCGACCAGCAGGTCCGGCACATATCGCGGGTAGGGCCCCGAACGCCGCTCGCGCCGAGGCAGGCTGGGCTCGGACGAGTCCCACCACGCCTGCTCCCACGTGCCCATAGTCGCTAGCCTTTCGTCGAGATGCCCTAAGATGCCCTGTGGCAACCTTAACGCTTAAAGTTGCCTCGACGGGGCCGCGGCGACACCTTGAGCCCTAAGGTCGGACGGCTGCCAGCTGCCGACTCGGCCCCGCGGCTCTCCCACACCCCTGACGAGCCGAGCGGTGAGATCCACTCGATCCGCCGCCACGCCGTCCTCACCGTCTGTGGATGGACCGTCCTGCGCGCGAGCGGGTGGGGTTCGTCATACGGCCCCGTCCTGGTCCCGCCCGGGCACCCCGGGCATACTGACCGGTAATCCAACGGTGAGGAGCAGGCGATGAAGCTGGGACTAGGACTGGGCTACTGGGGCGCGGGCAAGCCCGAGGGGGTCGAGGAGGCGGTCACGGCCGCCGAGGAGTGCGGGTTCGACTCCGTCTGGACGTCCGAGGCCTACGGGTCCGACGCCCTCACCCCCCTCGCCTGGCTCGGCGCCCGCACCACGCGCCTCACCCTGGGCACCGCCGTCATGCAGATGTCGGCGCGCACCCCCGCCGCCACCGCCATGGCCGCGATGACCATGGACCACCTCTCCGACGGACGGTTCGCGCTCGGCATCGGCGCCAGCGGCCCGCAGGTCGTCGAGGGGTGGTACGGCCAGCCCTACCGGCAGCCCCTCGCCCGGACCAGGGAGTATGTCGAGATCCTGCGCACCGCCATGCGTCGCGACGTCGTGCAGCACACCGGCCGGCACTACCAGGTGCCGATCGAGGGCGGGACCGGCCTCGGCAAGCCGCTCAGGTCCACGCTGCACCCCGTCCGCGAGACCATCCCGATCCTCGTCGCTGCCGAGGGGCCCAAGAACGTCGCCCTCGCGGCCGAGATCGCCGATGGCTGGCTGCCGCTGTTCTACTCCCCCTACGAGGACTCCTTCTACCGCCACTGCCTCGACGAGGGCTTCGCCGCGCGCGGGGGGCACCCGGACGGCTTCGAGGTGCCGCTGCCGGTGCAGGTCGTCGTGGACGAGGACGTCGAGCGTGCGGCCGACCGCCTGCGGCCGCACGTCGCCCTCTACGTCGGCGGGATGGGCGCCAAGGGCCAGAACTTCCACTACGACGCGGTCGCGCGCCTGGGCTTCGAGGCAGAGTGCGCGCGGATCCAGGAGCTGTTCCTGGCCGGCCGCAAGGAGGAGGCCATGGCCGCCGTCACGACCGAGATGGTGTCGCGGATCGCGCTCGTCGGGCCGGTCGCCAAGATCAAGGACGAGCTCGCCGCGTGGGAGGAGTCGCTGGTCACCACGATGGTCATCCACGGCAACGCCCGCACCGTCCGGCAGATCGCCGAGATCGTGCTGTAGGTCTGCGTGCTGCAGGTCTCCGTGCTGTAGATCACGGTCGCTGCGGGCCCCGGGCAGCGCTCCCGGGCCTGCGCCTTCCGCGACGTCAAGTCCTATCCTCAGGGCATGCCAGCCGAGCGCCTGATGCCCAACGACGAGTCCCAGGACCTCATCGACCTCACCCGCGAGATCTGCCGCGACAAGCTCGCGCCCCAGGTCGATGCCATGGAGGCCGCCCACGAGTTCCCCCGCGAGACCTTCACGCTGCTCGGCAGGTCGGGCCTGCTGACGCTGGCCTACCCCGAGGAGCTGGGCGGCGGCGGCCAGCCCTACGAGGTCTACCTGCAGGTGGTCGAGGAGATCGCCTACGCCTGGATGTCGGTGGCCGTGGGCGTGTCGGTGCACTCGCTGACCTGCTTCCCGGTCGCGACCTACGGCACCGAGGAGCAGCAGCGCGACCTGCTGGCCGGGATGCTCTCGGGCGAGCAGCTCGGGGCCTACTGCCTGTCCGAGCCGCAGGCCGGGTCCGACGTCGCCTCGATGACGACCCGGGCCACGCGCCAAGGGGACTCGGGTCCCTACGCCCTGCGCGGCACCAAGGCCTGGATCTCGCACGCCGGCCACGCCGACTTCTACACGACCTTCGCCCGCACGAGCGACGAGGGCGCCAAGGGCCTGTCCTGCTTCATCGTGCCGGGGGACGCGGCGGGGCTGGGCTTCGCCGAGCCCGAGCGCAAGATGGGCCTGCACTGCGACACGGTCCGCCAGGTCTACCTCGAGGGGGTCGAGGTCGACGAGGGTCGTCGCATCGGTGCCGAGGGTCAGGGTATGCCGATCGCGCTGGCCGCCCTCGACGCCGGACGTCTCGGCATCGCGGCGTGCGCCACGGGTCTGGCCCAGGCCGCGCTGGACGTGTCCGTGCGCTACGCCAAGGAGCGGGCGCAGTTCGGGCGGACGATCGGCGAGTTCCAGGGCCTGGCCTTCCTGCTCGCCGACATGGAGGCCGCCGTCCACCAGGCGCGGTCGACCTATCTGATGGCCGCCCGCATGAAGGACGCCGGGCGCAGCGTCGGCAAGCAGGCGTCGGTCGCCAAGCTCACGGCCACCGACGCGGCGATGAAGGTCACCACGGACGCGGTGCAGGTGCTCGGCGGCGCGGGCTACACGATGGACTTCCCCGTCGAGCGCTACATGCGCGAGGCCAAGGTCGCCCAGATCTTCGAGGGGACCAACCAGATCCAGCGCCTCGTCATCTCGCGGGCGCTGCTCCGCGGCTGAGCTCGTCCGGCTGCGGCCAGACCTATCATCCGATCGTCAACATCCCTCCAGGACAGGACATTTCGTGAAGATCACCGACCAGACCGTAGCCCTCGTCACCGGCGGCGGCTCGGGCCTCGGCGAGGCCACCACCCGCGCCCTGCACGCCGCCGGCGCGACCGTCGTCATCGTCGACCTCGAGTCCTCGCACGGGGCGCAGGTCGCGGCGGAGCTGGGCGAACGCGTGCGCTTCTGCCCCGCCGACGTGCGGGACGAGGTGGGGGTGCAGGCCGCCGTCGACGTCGCCGCGACGCTCGGTGAGCTGCGGATCGCGGTGTCCTGCGCGGGCGTGGCCACACCGGGTCGCGTCGTGGGGCGGGGTGGGCCCCTCGCGCTGGAGAAGTTCCGGACCGTCGTCGACATCAACCTCGTCGGCACCTTCAACGTCATGCGCCTGGCGGCGGCGGCCATGGTCGACAACGCGCCGGTCGACGGGGACCGGGGCGTCATCATCAGCACCGCCTCGATCGCGGCCTACGACGGGCAGGTCGGGCAGGCGGCATACGCCTCCTCCAAGGCGGGCATCGTCGGGCTGACGCTCACCGCCGCCCGGGACCTCGCCGACAAGGGCATCCGGGTCATGACCATCGCCCCGGGCACCATGGAGACCCCGATGATGGCGGGCATGCCGGAGGAGACGCGCGCCAGCCTCGGCGCCATGGTCCCGCACCCGTCACGCCTGGGCCGCCCGGAGGAGTTCGCGGAGCTGGCGGAGCACATCATCGCCAACCCCATGCTCAACGGCGAGGTGATCCGGCTCGACGGGGCGCTGCGCATGCCGCCGCGCTGACGACGGCGCCAACCTGGACAGAGGGCACGTTCCGTGACGGGACGTGCCCTCCGCGTATCTCGTGGCGTGTTGACCGATCAAGAAACAATCGGTGGCCAGAAGGTCTTTACACAGCCTGCAAGACGGTCCAGGATGATCCCCCATACGGCCCTCCCATCCCCAGGCCGTGCTCACCCACAGGAGTCATCGATGCGCCATCTGACTGTGCCACGCCCTGCCCTCATGTCCCTCGCGACCGCCGCCGTCGTCACGCTCGGCGCCGGGGCGCTCGCCCCCCTCGCCCAGGCCGACGCTCCGGCCTCGGCCCCCATCAACCCCATCGTCGGCGGGGGTCAGGCCCCCGAGGGCCGGTGGCCCATGGCCGTCAAGATCAAGATGACCACCTCCGGTGGCACCTTCGGCTGCGGCGGCACCCTGATCAGCCCCGACACCGTCCTGACGGCCCAGCACTGCCTCGACGAGACCCCCTCGACGATGACGGTCCAGGCCCTCATCGGCAAGGTCGACTACACCCAGGGTGAGTCCCGCAAGGTGGTCACGTGGAAGACGGGCGCCGGACCGCGCAAGGGCGACTGGGCGGTGGGCAAGCTGGACCGCCCGTCCACGATCACGACCTTCGCCCCCATCACCCCGGACACGTCGCTCGACCGCTCCCCCTGGTTCACCGCCATCGGCTGGGGCCGGCTCACCGAGGGCGGCGCGAGCACGCAGTACCTCCAGCAGGTGGACCTCCCCCTGCACACCGGCAGCGGCTGCCTCCCCTATGCCGACGCCGAGATCTGCGCCTCCGGCAACGGCACGGCCGGCACGGACACCTGCAACGGCGACTCCGGCGGCCCGCTCTTCGCCAAGAACGCCTACGGCCGTGACGTCCAGGTCGGCATCACCTCGTGGGGCGTCGGCTGCGCCCGCGCCAACGACGCGGGGCACTACACCAAGATCTCGGCCTACCGCTCGCAGATCCTGTCGGCCATCGACGCCATCGGCGGCACGCGACCCGGCGGCACGACGCCCACCCCGACGCCGACCCCGACACCGACGCCCACCCCGGGCAGCAACGCGGTCGTCAACGGTGGCTTCGAGTCCGGCCAGACCGGCTGGACCGGCACCACCGGCCCCATCACCAACAACGCCGGACGCCCCGCCCACACCGGCACCTGGAAGCTCTGGCTCGGCGGCAACGGCGCCACCGCCACCGAGTACGAGCAGCAGACCCTCACCGTCCCCGCCGGCCACAAGCTCACCTACTGGGTCGCCGTCGACAGCGCCGAGACCTCCAGCTACACCGCCTACGACAAGGCCACCGTCACCATCAACGGCTCCGCCGTGGCGTCCTACTCCAACCTGACCAAGACCAACGGCTACGTCCAGAAGACCGTCGACCTGTCCAGCTACGCCGGCCAGGCCGTCACCCTCAAGATCAGCGCCACCGAGGACTCCTCCGCCCAGTCCAGCTTCGTCTTCGACGACATCACCGTCCAGTAACCCCAGCGTCACCCCAGACAAACACAGCACGCAGAGGCCGTATGCCGGGTCCCCCTTCCCGGCATACGGCCTCGCCGTCCGTCACCGCGCCAAGGGCCACCCCACCGCATCACCCGACCGACCCCGGTCCTAGGGTTGGACCGACCCCAAGGACCGACCCCCGAGGTGATCTCGATGAGCTCCCGCGTCGCCAACCCCGCCCTCCGCAGCAAGATCATGACGGCCGATGACGCGGCCGCTCTCATCAGCCACGGCGACAACGTCGGGATGAGCGGGTTCACGGGCGCGGGCTATCCCAAGGCCGTCCCCAAGGCGCTCGCCGACCGGATGACCGCCGCCCACCAGCGCGGCGACGACTTCCGGGTCGGGGTGTGGACGGGCGCCTCGACGGCCCCGGAGCTGGACGGCGCGCTGGCCGAGGCCGACGGCGTGGAGCTGCGGCTCCCCTACCAGTCCGACCCGATCAGCCGCGCCAAGATCAACGCCGGCACGATGGAGTACATCGACGTCCACCTCTCGCACGTCGCGCAGATGACCTGGGAGGGCTTCCTCGGCAAGCTCGACGTCGCGCTGGTCGAGGTGGCCGCGGTCAACGAGGACGGCACGCTGCTCCCGTCGGCATCCGTGGGCAACAACAAGACCTGGATCGACCAGGCCGACACGGTGATCCTCGAGGTCAACGCCTGGCAGCGGATGGAGCTCGAGGGCATGCACGACATCTACTACGGCACCGCCCTGCCGCCCCACCGCAAGCCCGTGATGATCACCGACGCCGCCGACCGCATCGGGGACCCCTTCTTCCGCTGCCCGCCGGACAAGATCATCGGGATCGTCGAGACCGACGCCCCCGACCGCAACACGGCGTTCAAGGCGCTCGACGACGACTCCAAGGCCATCGCCGGTCACCTGATGGACTTCCTGCAGTCCGAGGTCCGGGCCGGCCGTATGCCGGAGAAGCTGCTCCCCCTGCAGAGCGGCGTCGGCAACATCGCCAACGCGGTGCTCGCCGGGCTGTCGGAGTCCCCGTGGAAGGGGCTGCAGGCCTACACCGAGGTGCTGCAGGACGGCATGCTCGACCTGATCGAGAACGGCACCATCGAGGTGGCGTCCGCGACAGCGTTCTCGTTGTCCCCCGAGGGAGTTCAGCGGTTCAACGACGACATCGACTTCTTCAGCAAGCGGATCATCATGCGTCCGCAGGAGATCTCCAACCACCCCGAGGTGATCCGCCGGCTCGGGGTCATCGCCAGCAACGGACTGATCGAGGCCGACATCTACGGCAACGTGAACTCGACGCACATCATGGGCTCGCGGATCCAGAACGGCATCGGCGGCTCCGGCGACTTCGCGCGCAACGCCTTCCTGTCGACCTTCGTCACGCCGTCGACGGCCAAGGGCGGCGCCCTGTCCTGCATCGTCCCGATGGTCACGCACGTCGACCACACCGAGCACGACGTGCAGGTCCTGATCACCGAGCAGGGTCTTGCCGACCTGCGCGGCTGCTCCCCGCGGCGCCGGGCGCAGCGGATCATCGACCACTGCGCGCACCCCGACTTCCGGCCGATGCTGCAGGACTACTTCGACCGGGCCCAGCGCGGCGCGTGGGGGATGCAGACGCCTCACCTGCTGGGCGAGGCGTTCAGCTGGCACGAGCGGTTCATGCAGACGGGCACGATGCGCCCGGCCTAGGATGGTGGGGTCCTCGCGGGAGCCCGGTGCACCGGGCTGAGAGGAGACCTGACGCCTGGTCTCGACCGCTGCACCGGCCCGGTCATGCGGGTCAGGGAGATCGGAGCGCAGATGTCCTCACCCGGCCCCAGGGTCGTCGTCCTCGGTGGCGGCGTCATCGGTCTCGCCTGCGCGTGGTCGCTGGCGAGCCGCGGGGCGGACGTCGAGCTGTGGGATCCCGCGCCGGGCCAGGGAGCCTCGCACGCCGCCGGCGGCATGCTGGCTCCGGTCAGCGAGGCGACCTACGAGGAGGAGGACCTGCTCGCCCTGGCGCTCGCGTCGCACGCCCGGTGGCCGAACTTCGCCGCGCGGCTCGAGGCTGCGTCGGACATCTCGCCCGACCTGCACACCGAGGGCGCCCTGCACGTCGGGATGGATCTCGACGACGCCCGCGAGGTATGGCGGACCGCCGACCTGCTGGAGCGCTACTCCCTTCCCTACCAACGGCTCTCGTCACGCGAGCTGCGTCGGGTGGCTACCGCTCTCGCGCCCGGTGCGCGTACCGCGCTGCTCGTCGAGAGCGACCTGTGGGTCGACAACCGGTTCGTGGTGCAGGGGCTCCGCGCGGCGGGGGTCCGGGCCGGGGTGGAGCTGGTCGCGCGGCGCGGGGCGCCGGTCGTCGAGGACGGACGGGTCGTCGCGGTGGCGTCCTGCGACCACGACACGCCACGCGAGTCCCGTTGCGACACCGTGGTCCTCGCGGCGGGCGTCGACAGCGGTGCGGTCCCGGGCGTCGCCGAGCTGGTCACCCTGCCGCTGCGCCCGGTCAAGGGGCAGATCCTGCGCATGGGCGGAGCCCGAGGCCTCCTCGACCACACGGTCCGGGGGACGGTGCACGGCGACCACGTCTATCTCATCCCCCGCATCACCGGCGAGCTCGTGATCGGCGCGACGTCCGAGGAGCTGGGCGACACCGACGTGACCGGGCGCGGCCTGCTGGAGCTGCTGCGCGCCGCCACCACCCTGCTGCCCGAGGTCGGTGAGCTGACGCTGGTCGACGCCGTCGCCCGGCTGCGCCCCGGCACCCCCGACAACGGACCCCTGCTCGGACTCGTCGGCACGCCCGGCCTGGTCGTCGCCACCGGTCACTTCCGCCACGGGATGCTGCTGACCCCCGTCACCGCCGACCTCGTGACCGACCTCGTGCTCGACGGTGTCACCGACATCGCCGAGGCGACCCCCTTCGCCGCCACCCGCTACCCACCTCCCTCCCGTCACCACCCTGAGGACAGCCCATGACCATCACCGTCAACGGCGAGAGCCGTTCCGTCGCAGACGGGCTCGACATCACCGGCCTCGTCGCCGAGCTCGGCCTGACCCCCGACGGCATCGCCGTGGCCGTCGACCACACCGTCGTCCCCCGCGGACGCTGGCAGGGCCGCACCCTCGACGACGGCGCCCAGGTCGAGATCGTCACCGCCATGCAGGGAGGCTGAGCCGCCATGTCCCCCACCACTCCTCACGCCCCGGCGGGCGCCACACCGTTGGACGACCCGCTCGTGGTCGGCGGGCACGAGCTCTCGTCCCGGCTGTTCCTCGGCACGGGCGGCTCGCGGCGCATCGCCGACCTCAAGGCCGCGGTGCTCGCCGCCGAGCCGAGCCTGGTCACCGTGGCCATGCGCCGCATCTCGACCACCGGCAAGGACGACACGCTCGGCCTGCTCCGCCGCCTCGGGTGCCGGCTGCTGCCCAACACGGCCGGCTGCTACACCGCGCGGGAGGCCGTGCTCACCGCCCAGCTCGCCCGGGAGGCGCTCGGCACCGACCTGATCAAGGTCGAGGTCATCGCCGACGACCGCACCCTGCTCCCGGACGTCGTCGAGCTCCTCGACGCGTGCGAACGGCTCGTCGACGACGGGTTCACGGTGCTGCCCTACACGACCGACGACCCCGTGATCGCGCGTCGGCTCGCCGATCTCGGCTGCGCCGCCGTCATGCCGCTGGGCTCCCCCATCGGCTCGGGCCTCGGCATCCGCAACCCGCACAACATCGAGCTGATCCGTGAGGCCGTCACCGTGCCCGTGGTGCTCGACGCAGGCATCGGCACCGCCTCGGACGCCGCCCTCGCCATGGAGCTCGGCTGCGACGCCGTGCTCGTCGCGTCCGCCGTCACCCGGTCCGAGCACCCCGCCGCGATGGCCGCCGCCATCCGCCACGCGACCATCGCTGGGCGCCTCGCCCATGGCGCCGGCCGCATCCCGGTCCGACGCCACGCTCTCGCGTCCTCCCCCATGCAGGGCCGCATCGACTGATGCCCTCCCGGCTGCTGGTCCTCACCGACCGCTCGCAGCTGCCGGCCGGCCGGTCGCTGGTCGAGCAGGTCGAGCGCTGCATCGATGCCGGGGCGTGCTGGGTGTGCCTGCGCGAGCGCGACCTGCCCGACGACCAGCGACTCGCCCTCGCCACGTCGCTCGCCGGCCTCCTGCGGCCGGTGGGTGGTCGGCTCGTCGTGGCGGCGCCCCTGCCTGCCGCGGCGGCGTGGGGCGCGGTGGCGGACGGCGTGCACCTGCGACGCAGCGATCCCGTCCCGCCGCACGCGTCGCTGGTGGGGCGCTCGACCCACGACGTGGCCGAGCTGCGTGCTGCGGTGGAGCAGGGGTGCGACTACGTCACGCTCTCGCCGTATGCCGCAACCGCCTCCAAGCCGGGCTACGGCCCCGCGCTCGGACCCGCAGGGCTTCGCCGGGTCATCGATGCGGTGCCCCTCGGCGAGACGAAGGTCCTTGCGCTGGGCGGCATCTCGGGCGAGACGGCCGCCGAGGCCATGGGCGCGGGTGCGCACGGGGTGGCCGTCATGGGCGAGGTGATGCGGGCGGGCGACCCCGGTCGCGTCATACGCGCGCTCCTGCCGGACTGAGCCGATCGCGCCCCTGGCGGGTCGGCCGTCGCCCTGCCACCCTGGGACGATGAAGCCGCTCCTGGCAGCGGGCCTCGTGGCCCTCACGATCGCCCTCGCGGGGTGCGGCGGAGGCGATCCGAGCACGACGGGCAGCACCGCTGCGGGGTCATCACCGGCGGGCTCCGCCACGGCCACGTCCACGTCCGCTCCCGCTCCGTCGTCGCCGTCCGAGACCGTCACCGTCACCGTGACCGCCTCTCC
>NZ_DKGR01000049.1:0-924 GCF_002453335.1 Arsenicicoccus sp. UBA6765 | reverse complement strand
CTGGCCCGCGCCCTGGCGGCCGTCCGCGACGGAGTCCAGGAGCACGGATACGTCCGCGAGGCGTCGTTCGTCAGCCACGACGGGTCGGTCTATTGCCAGATCGCGTCGAGCGAGGGCGGCGGCGTGTGCGAGCTCGCCGACGGTGCGGGGATCGAGGCGCCCGGGGTGTGCGCGGCCGGCGACGGGCGCTCCCAGGTCGGCCGGATCGAGGTCGACGAGCGCGGACGGGTCGTCCCCGTGTGCAACTCGGACACCATCGTCAGCGTCGACCCGGCCACCCTCCCACGCCTGCAGGAGGGGCGCGTCGTGCAGGTCAAGGGCGCGCCGTGGTCCTGCCTCGACACCGCTCGAGGCATCACCTGCGTCGACCCGCAGGGACGCCGGGCGTTCCGGCTCGGGCGTTCTGGCTACGCGGTGGCCCGCCGCTGACCGCGGTCCCCTAGGGTGGAGGCACCACATCGACCGGGGGGATCATCGTGGAGATCGCTGTCGCACTGTTCGCGCTGGGCTGCGTGGGCTCCGGCACCTGGAGCCTCGCCCAGATCCTTCTTGCGCCGCTGGCGTTGGCCGACCGTCGCCGCGACCGTGGAGGACGTCCGGCAGCTGACGGTGCGGGCCAGCGAGGGTGATCCGATGGGGGTGCCGCACGTCCGCTACCG
This sequence comes from Arsenicicoccus sp. UBA6765, assembly GCF_002453335.1. Lineage (NCBI taxonomy): Bacteria > Bacillati > Actinomycetota > Actinomycetes > Micrococcales > Intrasporangiaceae > Arsenicicoccus > Arsenicicoccus sp. UBA6765. The sequence continues at coordinate 265 of NZ_DKGR01000049.1, read as the reverse complement.
CTATGCCGGGCCGGACGGCCGCGAGCACGAGGGTGAGGCACGGCTGCCGTCGGCCCTCCCGGTCGAGCCCGGCCAGCCCATCTCGGTGCAGGTGCACCCGCAGGACCCGGGCCGGTCGGTGATCCCCCCCCCCCCCCCCCCCCCCCCCCCGGCCCCCCCCCCCCCCCCCCCCCCCCCCCCCCCCCCCCCTCCCCCCCGGGGGGGGGGGGGCGGGGGGCGGCCGCCGCGGGGGGGGGGGGGGGGGGGGGGGGGGGGGGGGGGGGGG
>NZ_DKGR01000040.1:48748-114803 GCF_002453335.1 Arsenicicoccus sp. UBA6765 | reverse complement strand
CGGGCGCGCTACCACCTGGAGGTGGCCGCCGCCCGCACGCCGGCCGAGGCCCGCGCCCCCTTCGCGACAGAGCTGGACCGGGTGGCGGGCGTCGTGGTGCGCCTCAAGTCGCGGGGCGCCTCGACCGGGGCGCCGCCGGCCGGCTATCCCCTGCCCTTCCCCGTGCGCGACGCGGCGGCCGCCCGTCGGCTCGTCACCCACGCCCTCACCACGCTCGAGACGGCGTGCGGGACGACGTGGTCCGCGGGATCGGGGTCGTCCGAGGCGGTGACCACCACGACCCGGCTGGTCGTCGACACCGTGACGGCCGGGGCTGCGTGGGGGGTGCCGCTGCGGGCCTTCCCGGGGCTGGCCTCGTGAGCGACACGACCCGCGACCTCGTCCCTCCCTCGCTGACCGCCCTGATGGCCGGCCGCCCGGCGGACGAGTCGGTCCGGGACGCGGTCGACGGCGACACCTGGCTGCGACGCCTGCCCGGCGTCCTCGACGAGCTGCTCGCGGAGCAGGACCTCGCCGTGGACGGGCGACCCCGCCACGGGCAGTGCGCGGTCGTCATACCCGTCCTGCGCCGGGGAGCACCGGCCGCCCTCAAGGTGAGCTGGCCGCACGCGGAGGCCGCGCACGAGCACCTGGCCCTGCGCGCGTGGGACGGGTCCGGCGCGGTGCGGCTGCTGGCGGCCGACCCCGCGCGCTGGGCCCTGCTGCTCGAACGGCTCGACCCGGAGCGAGACCTGGGGCGCGAGCCCGTCCTCGACGCCTGCGAGACGGTGGGACGCCTGCACGCCCTCCTCGACCGACCCGCCATCGCGCGTCTCGGCACGGCCAGCGCCTGGTGCGGGCGCATCCGCGAACGACTGACGACCTCACCCCCACCGGTCCCGCCCCGCGTCGTGGACCAGGGCCTCCACCTGGCCGCCGAGCTCGCGGCCGACCCCGGCGTCGACGCCCGGCTGGTGCACGGCGACCTGCACGACGCCAACGTCCTGCGCGTGCCCGACCCGGGCACGACGCGTGCCGGGACGGTCGACGGCTGGCTGGCGATCGACCCCAAGCCCGTCGCCGGCGAGCTCGCCCTCACCGTCGCCCCGCTGCTGTGGAACCGTTGGGACGAGGCGGCCCGCGCGCACAACCTGCGCAACCACCTGCGGTTCCGCGTGGACTACGCGTGCGACGCGGCGGGCATCGACCCCGCCCGGGCCCGCGCGTGGACGATCCTGCGCGAGCTGGACAACGCGTGGTGGGCCGCCCGCGAGCCGGGTGGCCACGACCGGATCACCCAGGCCGTCGCGATCATCAAGGCCATGCGCGACTGACCGGCCGCGCTGACCGGGCGCCCTCTGCACGGGCTGGGGCGCTCGGGCAGCATCGGCGGGTGGCGAGGGGTCGCGAACGTCGCGCTGCACGGCGTGTCCCCGACATCTGTGTCCCCTCGACGCACCAGCCGGCTGCGTCCCCTCGACGCACCAGCCAGCTGCGTCCCCTCGACGCACCAGCCCCGTCGGTTCCGGGAGGCGGGAGACGTGCGGGCCTCAGGCCGTGGTCGCGGTCCGTCCCGCGAGCGCGGCGACCAGCCCGTCCACGTCGCGCGGCCGCACGCCCGGGTCGAGCAGGCCCGACCCCGAGAGCCGGTCGGCGAGCTCCAGCGCCCACGGTCGGCGCAGCCTGGCACGGCCGACGAGCAGGTCGTCGCCGAGGACCTCCTCGACCGGGCCCTGCGTCACCGCGCCGTCCACGACGACCGCGGCCTCGTCGGCCCACGCGAGCGCGAGGTCGACCTCGTGGGTGGCGAGCACGACGGTGGTGCCGTGCTCCTCGAGCCGGGCCAGCGCGCCGAGCATCTCCTCGACGCCGGCCGGGTCCAGGCCTGCCGTGGGCTCGTCGAGCAGCAGCACGGCCGGGCGCATGGCGACGGCCCCTGCCGTGGCGGCCCGCTTGCGCTCGCCGTAGGACAGCTGGTGCGTCGGCCGGTCCGCCAGGTGCTCGATGCCGAGCAGGGCGAGCGCCTCGGCCACCCGCTCGCGCACCTCACCCACGGGCAGCCCGAGGTTCATCGGCCCGAAGGACACGTCCTGGGTGACGTCGGCGCTGAACAGCTGGTCGTCAGGGTCCTGCAGCACGAGCTGCACACGCTGCCGGTGGGACCGAAGCCCCTTGCGGGAGTAATCGACCCGTGCCCCGTCGACCGCCACCTCGCCTCCCGACGGCTGGTGGCCACCGCTCAGGCAGCGCAGCAGCGTCGTCTTGCCGGAGCCGTTGGCGCCGAGCAGCGCCGTGCGACGCCCCGCCCTGACCAGCAGGTCCGCCCCGACGAGCACGGGAGGTCCGCCGGGATAGGCGGCGTGCAGCCCACGTGCCACGAGCCGCTCGGCCGACCCGGCGAGCGGAGGGTGCCGGCAGTCGTCGCGGTGGCTCACGACCCGCCCCCCAGCGTGGAGACCGCCATCGAGGACGCGACGAGGAGCGCCAGCACGACCAGGCTCACGGCGACGAAACCACCGGACCGCTGCTGCTCGCGGGGCAGGGTCACCAGCGCGGACTCGTAGCCGCGACCCGCGAGCCCCTCCTCCATCCGGCGGGCCCGGTCCCACGACCGGGTCAGCACGGCGGCGGTGAGCATCCCGGCCGAGCGGAGCGAGGCGCGATGCCCGTGATAGCCGAGCCGTCCGGCCTGGGCCTCGCGGATCGAGCGCACGGCGTCCATGAGGACGAACAGCAGGCGGTAGGTCAGCGACGCCACCTCCACGCACGCGTCCGGGACGCGCAGCCGGCGCAGCGCGGCGAGCAGGTCGACCATGGGTGTGGTGCTGGCGAGGACGAGCACCGCGAGCGTGCCGGCCACGGCGTGCGCGGTCAGCCCGACGGCTGCCTCGAGGCTCTCGGGGGTGACCGCGAGCGGACCCCATCGGCCGTATGCCGACGGCCCGGCCCCTCCCTCGCCCGGTGCCTGGGCGCCGACGCTGACCGCCACCGAGAGCCCGCTGGCGACGATGAAGGCCATCGGCGCGCGCAGGGCACGCAGGACCAGGGACGGCGGCACCCGCGCTGGCCCGACCATGACGATCACGCTGGTCAGGGCCACCAGGGGCGACGCGGGCCACGGCGGCAGGACCAGCGCGACGAGCACCAGCCCGAGGCTCAGCAGCGCCTTGTCACCGACGGCTCGCGTCCGCCACGCGCCGGCCCACGCGGCGTCGTCGATCGCCAGGCCGGCCACCTCAGGCGGAGCCTTGCGGGCGGGGGTTCTTGCGTCCTCGCAGGTAGCCGACGGCATAACCGAGGACGCCCGCACCGGCGGCGGCCTGCAGCGCGAAGAGGCCCGACTCGACCTCGCCGCTCGGCTCGAAGAGGTTGCGGAACCACGGCTGGTAGTCCGGGTGGGTCTGCTCGATCGCGCTGGTCGCGGCGGAGTCCGTCCCGACGAAGCGCTCGTCCGGCCCGGTGCGCCGGGAGTCCAGCCACAGCGGGACGGCGAACAACGCCACGAGGGCCAGCAGGCACGCGGCGGTCAGCAGGTGTCGGCGCGCTCGCATGCTCAGGCCTCCGTCGTGACGGCCGCAGCGGACGAGCCCGACGAGCCCGACGAGCCCGACGACGGCCGGTCAGCGTCGACCGATCCGGTGTCCTCGCGCGGCAGCACGCCCAGGCGCCGCAGCTCGGGGGCCGCGACGTCCCGCAGGACGCGGAAGGCCAGGACCCCGAGGAAGCCCTCAGCCAGGGCCAGCGGGATCTGGGTGACGGCGAAGATGCCGAGGAACTTCGCGAGCGCCCCGGGGAACCCGCTCGCGGGATCGGGGTGGGCCAGCGCGAGCTGGAAGGCGGTCGTCAGGTAGGTCGCCAGGTCGGCCGCGGCCATCGCCGCGAACACGCCGACCAGCAGTGGCAGCCGGGCGCGACGGCATACGGCATAGAGCCCGTAGCCGACCCAGGGGCCGATGACGGCCATGCTCATGACGTTGGCGCCCCAGGTGGTGATGCCCCCGTGGGCGAGCAGCAGCGCCTGGAAGGCGAGGACGATGCCGCCGAGGAGAGCCATGACCGGCGGGCGGAAGAGGACGGCGCCGAGCCCGGTGCCGGTGGGATGGCTGGAGCTGCCCGTCACCGACGGGAGCTTGATCGCGGACAGGACGAAGGTGAACGCCCCGGCGGCCCCCAGCAGCAGGCGGCTCTCGGGATGCTCACGGACCTCGCGCACGACCTGGCGGGCTCCGTGGACGACGAACGGGGTGGCGACGGCGGTCCACGCGGCGGCGTGCCACGGGGGGAGATAGCCCTCGGCGATGTGCATCTGCGCACTCCTTGAGATCGGGGATCACGCGTCCCCCTCGCAGTGGACCCGACAGGCAGTTCCTGGCTCCCGGGGTCCCTCGCGGACCCAGGTCACAGTGGCGCGACCGCGCCGGTCTCTCACCGGCTTCCTGGCACCGTCGGGCTGGTTCTCGGAGTATGCCACACCAGATGCAGGTGAGAACTCTTATCAGTTCGGTGACGCGGCATGGCTAGTCTCGGCGGTATGCCGACCGCGCCACCGCCATCCCAGCCCGACCGGACCGCCGCCCGACCGACCCGGATCCCCGACCTGCAGCCCGGCCGGTCACGGACGACGGAGCGACTGGTCCTGCGGCCCTGGCGGGACGAGGACGCCGAGGCGTTCGGGTCGCTCAACGCCGACCCGGAGGTCATGACCTACTTCCCCGCACCGCTGGACCGGGCCGCGAGCGACGAGCTCCTCGGCCGGGCCCGCACCCACGTCGACGATCACGGCTGGGGGTTCTGGGCGTTGGAGGAGCGGAGCACCGGGGCGTTCATCGGCCTGACGGGACTGTCGCAGCCGAGCTTCGAGGCCGCGTTCACGCCGTGCGTCGAGATCGGCTGGCGCCTGGTCCGGTCGGCCTGGGGTCAGGGCTACGCGACGGAGGCCGCCATCGCCGCCCTGGACGTGGGCTTCAACGAGCTGGGGCTGCAGGAGATCGTGTCCTTCACGCCGTCGGTCAACCTGCGCTCGCGTGCCGTCATGCAGCGCATCGGCATGCGGCACGCCCTCGCCGACGACTTCGACCACCCGCTGATCGACCCCGCGAACGAGCTGTGCCACCACGTCCTCTATCGCATCAGCAGGGACGACGACCACTCGGGCGGTCCGGACGACCAGGTCGTGCCGGTGTGCCCGGGGCCCGTCGGCGACTGACGGGCGGTCAGGCGCCCGGGACCGGAGCCACGTCGCGGATCGCGGGCGGCACGATGCGGGGCACGGCGTCCCACTCGCTGAAGGTGACCGTGCCGGCCGTGCGCGGGGCGGAGGAGCTGAGCCGAAGCAGCCGCCCGGACCCGTCGGCGGCGACGATCGCCGTCGTCGCGCCGCCGGAGCGCAGCTCGTAGGCCTGGGTGCCCTCGTAGGACGTGCGGCCCACCGAGGTGCGACCGGTCGCGGCGCGCACGGCCCCCTCGAAGGCGTCCAGCATGTCGCTGATGCTGAGGACGGCGAGTTGGTTGGCCGCAGCCCCGGACAGCTGCACGTAGCGTCCCCGGGCTCCCCCCGTCAGGGCCGTGGACCGCACGAACGTGCGCCCCTCGCTGCGCAGGAGCTCGAACGGCGCCGACACGCCCATGGAGACGGTGCCCCGGACGCTCAGCCCGTCCCTCGTGCCGCGCAGGTCGAAGGTCATGGGTGCCCCTTGGACGTTGAGCGTGCCGACCGCCCGCACGCTGCTCGCCACGGCGACGAATCCCGCTGCGGCAGCGGCCAGTCGCCCTGCCTCGCCCGCCACCGCACCCCCTGGCGCGGAGGGTGCTCCGGTCGCTGACGTGCCCGGCGCCACGTCACCGAGGCTCGGCGCCCCGAGGTCGGGGATGCTGGTCGTGGGTGCCGCGGTCGGGGACCCGGCACCGGCGTCGCTGGTGGTCGCCGTGGTCGGCAGCGGACGGTTTGGCGCACCCTGGCACCCCGCGATCGCCAGGCCCGCGGCAGCGGCGAGCGCGACCGACGAGGCGACCGAGCCCGGCGCGAGCGGTGCGCGGAAGGGCCGGGTCACGCGTCGTAGTCGAGCCGCACGTGGTCGGTGACCGGGTGCGACTGGCAGGCGAGGACGATGCCGTCGGCGACCTCGTCCTCCTCGAGGGCGTAGTTGCGGTCCATGCGGACCTCGCCCTCGACCAGGCGGGCGCGACAGGTGCCGCACACGCCACCGGTGCAGGAGTAGGGCGCGTCCGGACGGGCCCGCAGGGTCGCGGCCAGGATCGTCTCGCCGGGGTCGGTCATGGCGATCTCGGTCGTGCGTCCGTCGAGGTTGACGGTGACCCGGGCGAGGACGCCGGTGTGGTCGCCCGCGGCCCCGACCCCGGGGTCGGTCTCGGCCCGCGGCTCGTCGTCGACGTGGAAGACCTCGAAGTGCACGTGGTCCTTGTCGACCCCTTCGGTGGCCAGCACCTCGCGGGCGTTCTCGACCAGGGAGAAGGGCCCGCAGAGGTACCACTCGTCGACCGTGTCGACGGGGACGAGGGAGTCGAAGATCCGGCGGAGCCGCTCCTCGTCGAGCCGTCCGCTGAACAGGTCGACGTCCCGGGCCTCGCGGGACAGGACGTGCATGAGCTGGAACCGGCTGCGGTAGCGGTTCTTGAGGTCCTCGAGCTCCTCGAGGAACATGATCGAGCTCGTGGCCCGGTTGCCGAAGAGCAGGGTCACCCGGCTCGCGGGCTCCTCCTCGAGGACGGTCGTGAGCAGCGACAGGACCGGCGTGATGCCCGACCCGGCGGCGATCGCCACGTGGTGGCGCGCCCGGTCGGCGTCCGTGGGCACGACGAAGGAGCCGAGCGGCGGCATGACCTCGATGGTGTCGCCGGGGCGCACGTCGTCGATGAGCCAGGGTGAGACGGCGCCACCGGCCACGCGACCGGCAGCGACCCGCAGGACGCCACGCTCGGCAGCGGCCTTGCGGGACAGGCAGATCGAGTAGGACCGGCGCTGCTCCTGACCGTCGCGGTCGAGGCGCAGCGTGAGGTGCTGGCCGGGCGCGAAGGTGAACTCGTCGCGCAGGTCGTCCGGCACGATGAAGGTGATCGCCGCGGCGTCATCGGTGAGCGGCTCGACGTCGGCCACCGTGAGGGGGTGGAACTGGGGGCGGTGTCGCGCGGGCTTGTTGAGCAGGGCCATCAGATCACCTTGAACTCGTCGAAGGGCTCACGACAGGCGTCGCACCGGCGCAACGCCTTGCAGGCGGTGGACCCGAACCGGGCCACCTCCGTGGTCTGGTCGCTGCCACAACGGGGGCAGCGCACCTGGTGCCGGGTCAGCTGCACGGGCACCGGTCCGTCGGTGCCCCCGGCCGCGCCGGCGGTGGGCGGGGCGATCCCGAACTCGCGCAGCCGCTCCCGACCGCGCTCGCTCATCCAGTCGGTGCTCCACGCCGGCGAGAGCTGGGTGACGACCTCCGCCGACAGGCCGGCGCGCGTCGCCTCGTGGCGCACGAGGTCCTCGATCAGGCCCATGGCGGGGCAGCCGGAGTAGGTCGGGCTGATGACGACGCGCACCAGGCGCCGCTCCTCGTCGACCTCGACCGACCGCACGATGCCGAGGTCGTCGATGGAGATGACCGGGATCTCGGGGTCGGGGATGGCCCGTATGGCGTCCGCGACCTGCGTGGACGCGGAGCTGCCGGGCCGCGTCGCCGCCTGCATCGCCGTCACCAGGTGGCGCCGGGGTGCGAGCGCGCGATGTGCTGCATCTCGGCGAGCAGGTAGCCCATCGGCCGGGAGTGGATGCCGCGGCGCCCGTCCCGCGCCGTCCAGCGGGACGGGTCGGCCGGACGCAGCGTCGCCTCGGCGAGCACGCCCTCGACATACGAGCGCACCTCGTCCTCGACCTCGCTCGGCCGCACGCCGGCGCCGGACCCCGCCGCCGCGACGGCAGCGTCGTCGTCGACGAACAGCTCGGTGACATAGGGCTCGACGACCGCGAGCGCCTTCTGCATCCGCCGGTGCGACTCCTCGGTGCCGTCGCCGAGGCGGACGACCCAGTTGCGGGCGTGGTCGCGGTGGTAGGCCAGCTCCTTGACGGCCTTGCCGGCGACGCCGCGCAGGGTCTCGTCCTCGCAGCGCGCGAGCCGCTGCATGATCGCGAGGCGGGTGGTGGAGAACCACAGCAGCCGCGCCATCTCGACGCCGAAGTCGCCGCGCTCCATCTCGACGAGGTGGACGCTGCGGAACTCACGCTCGTCGCGCAGGTAGGCGAGGTCGTCCTCGGAGCGTCCGGTCCCGTCGAGCGAGCCGGCGTAGGTCAGCAGGCTGCGGGCCTGGCCGAGCAGGTCGAGCGCGATGTTGCCGAGCGCCATGTCCTCCTCGATGGCGGGGGCGTCGGCGACCCACTCCCCCAGGCGCTGGGTGTAGACGAGGGCGTCGTCCGCGAGGCCGAGGACGTAGTCGGCGAGAGTCCCGGACGTGCCGGGAGGGGGCGGGGACGAGGGTCCCGCGACGGTGCTGGCGCTCATAGGTACTCCACGTCCTCCGGCACGTCGTAGAACGTCGGGTGGCGGTAGACCTTGTCGGCGCTCGGGTCGAAGAAGGAGCCGCGCTCGTCCGGGCTGGACGCCATGATGCTGTCGGCCTCCACGACCCAGATCGACACGCCCTCCTGACGACGGGTGTAGAGGTCGCGGGCGTTGTGGAGCGCCATCGTCGCGTCGGGCGCGTGCAGGGACCCCACGTGGACGTGGGACAGACCACGCTTGGCGCGGACGAAGACCTCGAACAGGGGCCAGGTGGCCTCGCTCATGCGGCACTCTTCTTCGAGCGGGAGGCCTGCTTGGCGGCATACGCGTTGGCGGCCTCTCGCACCCACGCCCCGTCCTCGTGAGCCTTGATCCGGTTGCTCATTCGCTCGGCGTTGCACGGCCCGTCGCCCTTGAGCACCCGCCAGAACTCCTCCCAGTCGATCCGGCCGAAGTCCCAGTGGCCGCGCTCGTCGTTCCAGCGCAGGTCGGGGTCGGGGAGGGTGATGCCGAGCTTCTGCGCCTGCGGGACCGTCATGTCGACGAACTTCTGGCGCAGGTCGTCGTTGCTGAACCGCTTGATCCCCCACGCCATGTTCTGCGCGGTGTGGCCTTGCTGGGCCGCCTCGCCGGAGTCCTCGGGGCCGAACATCATCAGGGCCGGCCACCACCACCGGTTGGCGGCGTCCTGGGCCATGGCCTTCTGCTCGTCGGTGCCACGAGCGAGCACCCACAGGATCTCGAAGCCCTGCCGCTGGTGGAAGGACTCCTCCTTGCAGACGCGGATCATCGCGCGGCTGTAGGGGCCGTAGGAGCACCGGCACAGCGGCACCTGGTTCATGATCGCCGCGCCGTCGACCAGCCAGCCGATGGCGCCCACGTCGGCCCAGGTGAGCGTCGGGTAGTTGAAGATGGAGGAGTACTTCTGCTTGCCGGCGTGCAGCTTGTCGAGCAGCTCGGACTTGTCGACGCCGAGGGTCTCCGCGGCGGAGTAGAGGTAGAGCCCGTGCCCGGCCTCGTCCTGCACCTTGGCGATGAGGATGGCCTTGCGACGCAGGCTGGGGGCCCGGGTGATCCAGTTGCCCTCGGGCTGCATCCCGATGATCTCGGAGTGCGCGTGCTGCGCGATCTGGCGGATGAGCGTCTGCCGGTAGCCGTCCGGCATGTCGTCCCGGGGCTCGATCCGCAGGTCCCGGGCGATGAGCTCGTCGAACGCCGCAGAGTCACCCGGGGCCCGGTCCGCGTCGGCCGAGGCCACGCGGGCCTGGGTGTACTCGTCGGTCTCGGCCGCGTTCAGCGGCTCGTCCGGGTCGATGACGTCGTTGCCATACATGGGCCTCAGTATCCTCGCCCGCGACGGCACCCGCAAAGGGCTGGGGGCCCGGTCGAGGTGTGCTGCGTCACGATACCGGTCAGTAGCTCGCATGTCGGTCTGAGAGGATCGGTCGGTGAGCGACCACGGGCACGACCACCAGCATGACCACCAGCACGGGCACGACCACCAGCACGGGCACCAGCACGAGCACGGGCATGACCACCCCCTCGAGGGGTCGGCCGGCGTCGCGGCCGACGCCAGCGTCCGTCAGGCCCGCGTCAACGACGCCCCGGCGGTGGGCACGGTCCAGTCGGCCGTGTGGCGGGAGGCCTTCGCGGGGCTGGTGCCGGCGGAGACGCTGGAGCGCTTCGAGCCCCTCCCCTTCGCCCGCGCCTGGCGGGCGTCGCTGGAGCAGCCGCCGTCGCCGCGGCACGTGCTCGTCGTGTCGTGCGCCGGGCCGCAGGTGGTGGGCTACGCGGCGCTCGGTCCGTGCGAGGACCCGGACGCCGAGGACGGTGACGGCGAGATCCTCACGCTCGGTGTGCACCCGGACGCCCGACACCAGGGCCACGGCTCACGCCTGCTCAACGCCGTGGTGGACCTCCTGCGCGACGCGGGATTCACCCACGCCTACGCCTGGGTCCCGGCCGAGGACGCCGGCACCCGAGGCTTCCTCGAGGCGGGGGGCTTCGCGCCCGACAGCGCGTACCGCGACCGCGTCGTCGTCGAGGGCGACACGGACGAGCAGCTGCTGCGCGAGATCCGCCTCGCCGCCGCCCTCGCCTGACGCGGCGGACGCAGCTCACCCCAAGCCCCGGCGCCATTGGTCACCAGTGGCGGATATGAACGATCCAAACGGCCCCGAGAACGTCATTGGTGACCAATGGCGGGAGGCGTGGACCCCGGGGCGCCGTCGAGCACGATGGGCAGGATCGCGTATGCCGCGCGGATGTGGGCCTCGACCAGGTCGGCCGCACGCCGCTGGTCACCGTCGACGACGGCCGCGTAGATCGCCTCGTGGTGCTCCTGCAGCTCGCCGCGGAACCCGTCCCAGTCCCCCAGCGAGCGCTCGGCGTCGAGGATCGGCCTGCGCAGCGACTCGCGGACGGCCACCGTCATGTCGGTCATCAGCCGGTTGCGCCCCACCTCCGCGAGGACGACGTGGAAGTCCGTGTCCAGCGCGTTGAACTCGTCCTGGGTGGTGTCGGGCTCCGCCATACGGTCCAGCAGTCCCCGCAGCCGCAGCCGCGACTCCTCGTCGAGCCGCTGGGCGGCGAGCGCCAGGCTGGACCGCTCCAGGGCCACGCGGGCCTCGACGACCTCGTCGACGGGGTACTTCGCGAGCGCGACGTGCAGGCGCAGCAGCCTGCTGAGGGCCTCGCTGCGCTGGTCGGTGATGCGGGTGCCCGCGTCGTTGCCGGCACCGACCGCGGACGAGACGAGCCCCTGGGCCTCCAGCGCGCGGATCCCCTCCCGGACCGCCGACCGGCTCACGCCCAGCTCCACGGCCAGGTCGCGCTCGGGCGGGAGGTGCGCACCGACCCGCAACGAGCCGGCGAGGATGCCGGACTCGACGTGGTGCACGACGGACTCGTAGGCCTTCATGTCGGTCATTCTCGCAGTCGCGTGGATCGTTCATGGCGTTGCAGCCCTTGCAAATGGTCCGACCACACCTCATAGTGAGCGGTAATGGTCTGACCACAGGTGTCGGCCGAGCCCTCGCCCGACCTGAGAACGATGGAGTTCCCATGACCTTCCGCCCCGACCTGGATCCCGTCGGAGGCAGCCTCCTGCTGTCGGCCCTCGTGGCCCTCCTCCCCCTCGCCACGATCTTCGTGACCCTCGGCGCCCTGCGGTGGAAGGCCCACGTGGCCGGCCTGACCGCCCTCGCCGTCGCCCTGGTCGTCGCGGTGCTGGCCTTCAAGATGCCCGTCGGCCTGGCCCTGCTGTCCGCGACCGAGGGCGCGATCTTCGGGCTCTTCCCCATCGTCTGGATCGTCTTCACCGCCATCGTCCTCTACCAGGTCACCGTGGTGAGCGGACGGTTCGAGGACCTGCGTGCGGTGTTCAACATCATCAGCGACGACCCGCGCATCCAGGCGATCCTCATCGCCTTCTGCTTCGGCGGGCTGCTCGAGGCGCTCGCCGGCTTCGGCGCCCCGGTCGCCATCACCGGCGTGATGCTCATGGCCGTCGGCTTCTCGGCCCTGCGCGCCGCCACCGTGGTCCTGCTGGCCAACACCGCCCCGGTCGCGTTCGGCGCCATCGCGATCCCCATCATCACGGCCGGCAACCTCACCAAGATCCCCTACACGGAGATCGGCGCCTACGTCGGTCACCAGACCCCGGTGCTGGCGCTGTTCGTGCCGCTGTTCCTCGTCTTCCTGGCCGACGGGCGCCGAGGTCTGCGCCAGACCTGGCCGATCGCCCTGGTCACCGGCGTCGCGTTCGCCGTCACGCAGTGGATCTCCGCCACCTGGGTCTCGGTCGAGCTCACCGACATCATCGCGTCGCTGGTCGGCCTCGCCGCCGCCGTCGTGATGCTCCGCTTCTGGCAGCCCGAGGGCCGCGACGCCGCCCTCGAGCGCATGAGCGCCGAGAAGCAGCAGGAGCGCGCCGACATGACCGACGAGCAGCGCGCCCAGCTGCCCAGCTCCTCCGACCTGCCCGCCGCGAGCCACCTGCCCGCCTCGCGCATCGTGATGGCGCTGTTCCCCTACCTCCTCGTGATCGCCGTGTTCTCCCTGTCCAAGCTGGTCGGCCCGGTCAAGACCTGGCTCGCCGGCACGGACGTCAAGATCCCCTGGCCCGGTCTCGACGGGCACGTCCTCAACGCGGCGGGCAAGGTCAACGGCTCCACCGTCTACACCTTCCAGTGGCTGTCCAGCCCCGGCACGATGCTCCTGATCAGCACGGTGATCATCGCCCTCGTCTACAAGGTCAGCGCCCGCGACACCGTCCGTCAGCTCACCGAGACCGCCCACAAGCTGCGCTTCTCGATGCTCACCATCGCCTCGGTGCTGTCCCTCGCCTATGTCATGAACCTGTCGGGCCAGACGATCACGATCGGCACCTGGATCGCGGGCACCGGCGCCGCGTTCGCGTTCTTCTCCCCCGTCCTCGGCTGGCTCGGCACCGCCGTCACCGGCTCGGACACCAGCGCCAACGCGCTCTTCGCGACGCTGCAGCAGACGGCCGGCAAGCACGCCGGGATCGACCCGACCCTGCTCGTCGCCGCCAACACCTCCGGCGGCGTCGTCGGCAAGATGGTCAGCCCCCAGAACCTCACCATCGCGGCCACGGCGGTCGGCCTGCTCGGCCGCGAGTCCGAGATCCTGCGCCGCGTGATCTGGTGGAGCCTCGGCCTGCTCGTCGTGCTCTGCCTGCTCGTCGGCCTGCAGTCCACGCCGGTCCTGTCCTGGATGCTCCCGTGACCTCCGCCGCGCCCGAGACGTCCCCCGGCGAGCGGGCGGGCGGGGTCCGTCATACCGTCGAAGAACCCACCGAGGGAGGCACGATGACCACCAGACCGGGCGAGGGCAAGACCGTCGCGCTGTTCGCCACCTGCGTCAACGACACCATGTATCCCAGCACGCCCAAGGCCGTGGTCCGGCTGCTGGAGCGGCTGGGGTGCGAGGTCGTCTTCCCGCGCGAGCAGACCTGCTGCGGGCAGATGTTCACCAACACCGGCTACCTCGACGAGGCGCTGCCGACGGTCCACACCTTCCTCGCGGCGTTCGAGCGCTACGACTACGTCGTGGGCCCGTCCGGCTCGTGCATCGGGTCCGTCCGCGAGCAGCACCCGATGCTGGCGGAGCGGGAGGGCAGCACCGAGCTGCAGCGCCGCGTGGCCGACGTCGTGGCCAAGACCTACGACCTGCCCGAGCTGCTCGTCGACGTCCTCGGGGTCACCGACGTGGGCGCCTACTTCCCGCACCGGGTCACCTACCACCCGACCTGCCACTCGCTGCGCATCACCAAGGTCGGGGACCGCCCCTACCAGCTGCTGCGCGCGGTCCGGGGCATCGACCTGGTCGAGCTGCCGGACGCCGACCGCTGCTGCGGCTTCGGCGGCACCTTCGCGCTCAAGAACTCCGACGTCTCGGTCGCGATGACCGCCGACAAGGCCCGCCACATCGCCGACACCGACGCCGAGTACGTCATCGCCGGCGACAACAGCTGCCTGATGAGCATCGGCGGCGTGCTCGCCCGCCAGCGCACCGGCATCCGCACCATCCATCTGGCCGAGGTGCTCGCCAGCACCGAGGAGTCCATGGAGGAGCTCGTATGACGAAGCCCGCCCACCGCCTCACCCCCGCGCCGCCCACGGGCGAGCTCGTCGACTCACCGCCCTTCCCGGCCGCGGCGCGCCGAGAGCTCGCGAACCCCGTGCAGCGCAAGAACCTCCACCACGCGATGACCACCATCCGCGACAAGCGCGCCCGCGTCGTCGCCGAGCGCCCCGACTGGGAGCAGATGCGGGTGGCCGGCGAGGAGATCAAGGACCGCACCCTGCGGCACCTCGACCACTACCTGCTGCAGCTCGAGGAGTCCCTCACCCGCGCCGGCACGACCGTCCACTGGGCGAGCGACGCCGAGGAGGCCAACCGGATCATCGTCGGCCTGGTGCGCGACGCCCTGCGCGACGAGCCGCCCCAGGTGGACCCCGAGGGGCGTCAGGTCCCCCCGGAGGTGGTCAAGGTCAAGTCCATGGCCACCCAGGAGATCGAGATGAACGAGGCCCTCGAGGCCGCGGGCATCGCCGCCTGGGAGACCGACCTGGCCGAGCTCATCGTGCAGCTGGGGCACGACCGCCCCTCGCACTTCCTCGTCCCCGCCATCCACCGCAACCGCGCCGAGGTCCGCGAGATCTTCCTCGACGAGATGGCGGACTACGGGCGACCGGCTCCGGACGACCTGGACACCGAGCCAGCCCACCTCGCGGGTGCCGCCCGCCTGCACCTGCGGGAGAAGTTCCTGCGGGCCAAGGTCGCGATCTCCGGCGCGAACTTCGCCGTGGCCGAGACGGGCACGCTGTGCGTGGTCGAGTCCGAGGGCAACGGCCGCATGTGCCTCACCCTCCCCGAGACGCTGATCTCGGTCGTCGGGATCGAGAAGGTCGTGCCGACCTTCGCCGACCTCGAGGTCTTCCTGCAGCTGCTCCCCCGGTCCTCGACGGCCGAGCGGATGAACCCCTACACCTCGCTGTGGACGGGGCCGACGCCCGGCGACGGACCGCAGCAGATGCACGTCGTCCTGCTCGACAATGGGCGCACCACGGTGCTGGCCGACGACTTCGGGCGCACCGCGCTGCGCTGCATCCGCTGCTCGGCCTGCCTCAACGTGTGCCCCGTCTACGAGAAGGTCGGCGGCCACGCCTACGGCTCGGTCTATCCCGGGCCGATCGGCGCCGTGCTGACGCCGCAGCTCCGCGGCACGGCCTCCGCCGTCGACCGGTCGCTGCCGTACGCCTCCTCGCTGTGCGGCGCCTGTTTCGACGTGTGCCCGGTGCGCATCGACATACCGAAGATGCTGGTCCACATGCGCGGCAAGGTCGTCGAGGCCAAGAAGGCCGACCGGATGCCGCACTCCGAGGCCGGCGTGATGCGGACGGCGTCGTGGATGATGGCCGACCACCGCCGCTGGGGCGCCGCCATGAAGGGCTCCGGCCTGGCGGGGCGCGTGCTGGGGTCGCGGTTCGACCACTTCGGGACGCTGCCGTGGCCGGCGTCGAAGTGGACCAACGCGCGGGACGTGCAGATGCTGCCGACGGAGTCCTTCCGCGACTGGTGGGCCCGCGAGCGCGGTGACGGCGACCAGCCGGCCGGGGACCCCGCCGACCGTGGGCGCGACCCGTCCACCGATGCCCACCGGGCGTCCGACCAGCGTGCCCACGGCAGCACCGAGCAGCCCGAGGGAGAGCAGCGATGAGCAGGGAGCAGATCCTGGAGCGGGTGCGGGCGGCGCTGGCGGACGTGCCGCGCTCGACGCCCGAGGCCGACGTCCCGGTGGCGTGGGAGTACGCCCGTCCGACGCCGGTGGACGACCTGCTCGGCCGGTTCGTGGAGCGGGTCGAGGACTACAAGGCCGTCGTGGAGCGGTGCGCCGCGGACGAGGTCGGGGCCCGCGTGACCGCAGCCCTGCAGCGCCACGGCGTCGACACGGTCGTGCTCCCCGACGGGCTCGACGAGGGGTGGCGGGCCGCGATCGCGTCCGCCGGTCTGTCGCTGCTCGAGGACGCCGACCTGACGGCTGCCCAGCTCAACGCCGTCGACGCGGTGGTGACGGGTGCGTCCGTGGGTGTGGCCGAGACGGGCACGATCATGCTTGACCACGGTCCCGACCAGGGTCGCCGAGCCCTGTCGCTTGTGCCGGACGTGCACGTCTGCGTCGTGCGAGCGGACCAGGTCGTGTCGGACGTGCCCGAGGCGGTGGCCCGGCTCACCGAGGCGGCCCACGCCGGTCGCCCGCTCACCTGGATCAGCGGGCCGAGCGCCACCAGCGACATCGAGCTGTCCCGCGTCGAGGGCGTCCACGGCCCGCGGACCCTGCACGTCCTCCTCGCCTCCTGACCTACCTCAGGTAGGCACATCCGCCCGGCTTCGCACGCCAGGTCGATGTGCCCGCCTGAGGTAGGAACATCCGCCCGGGTTGGCACGGCGCCGCGACGCGAGCAGCGCGTGTTCCCAGGGGAATCCCAGGTGCAGGAGGCCTCCCCGACTCACGAGTAGCCCCCTAGGGTCGGGCGGACCGGGGCCACGACGGCGTGGCTCCCCGCCTCTGGAGGACCTATGCACACCCCCGAGCCCTCACCCTGAGCCTGGCGACAGCCACCGCTGTCGCCACCGTCGCAGCACCCGCGGCCCACGCCGACCCCAAGCCCCGCACCCCCTCGGACCTCGCCGCGCGGGTCGACCCCGGCGCCGTGGTCTCCCACCTCAGCGCCTTCGAGCGCATCGCCATGGCCTCGCAGGGCCGTCGCGCCGCCGGCGAGCGCGGCTACGAGCTGTCCGCCCAGTATGTCGAGAAGCAGCTGCGCGGCGCGGGCTACACCCCTCGCCGCCAGTACTTCGAGTTCACCTACGACTCGGTCGTCTCCACCTCGCTCAACGAGCTCTCACCGACCGCCCGGGCAGTCACCCACACCCCCTTCTCCTACAGCCCGAGCACCCCCAAGGCCGGGGTGCAGGCCCAGCTCGTGGCGCCCAGCACCGCCACCGGCTGCTCGGCCGCGGACTGGAGCGGGGTCGTCGCCACGGCCAAGATCGCGCTCGTCTCCCGGGGCACGTGCACCTTCGGCGAGAAGGCCAAGGCCGCCAAGGCCGCGGGCGCCGCCGCCATCCTCATCTACAACAACGCCCCCGGTCCGCTCAACGGCACCCTCGGTGGGCCGTCCGGCGACTACGCCCCGGCCACCGGCATCACCAAGGCGGACGGCGACGCGCTGCTCGCCGACATGGCCAAGGGGCCGGTCCAGATGAGCTTCGTCCTGGACAAGATCATCGAGAAGCGCCGGACCTTCAACGTCCTCGCCGAGACCAAGGGCGGATCGGCCGACGACGTGCTGATGGTCGGGGCCCACCTCGACGGCGTGCAGCAGGGGCCTGGCGTCAACGACAACGCCAGCGGCTCGGCCACGGTCCTCGAGGTGGCCAAGCAGGCCAACCAGCTCAAGAAGCCCGCGCACAAGATCCGCTTCGCCTGGTGGGGCGCCGAGGAGCTCGGGCTGCTCGGGTCCGAGCACTACGTCAAGGACCTGCAGGACAACGACGTGGACTCCCTGCTCAAGATCAACGGCTACCTCAACTTCGACATGCTGGCGTCGCCCAACTACATCATCGGCGTCTACGACTCGACGCAGACGTGGATGCCGCAGGGGTCCGCCCGTCTGCAGCGGGCGTTCACCGGCTACTTCGACGACCGCGGCCAGCCCTACGTCGCGGCGCCGATGCAGGGCGGCTCCGACCAGCTGCCGTTCCTCGAGGCGGGAGTGCCCGTCGGCGGCCTGTTCACCGGTGCGGGCGGTCTCAAGACCGCGCAGGAGGCCACGCTCTTCGGCGGGACCGCCGGCGTCGCCTACGACCCCGGCTACCACACCGCGCAGGACACCCTGCGCAACGCCAACAAGGCGGCCCTCGCGATCAACGTCAAGGCCGTGGCGCACGCCGTGGGCACCCTGGCGCTGGGCGAGCCCGGGTCCGCCAAGAAGGGCAAGAAGGGCAAGAACGGCAAGAAGGACCTCCGCACCTCGGCGACCCCGACCACCACGGTCGCGCGTCGCTGATCCGAGCCAGCAGGGATCCGAGCCAGCATTGCCCGCGCCTCCGGTGATCGGGGGTGCGGGTCCTGTGCCGTATGCCGCCCCGCCCGCCGCAGGACTCGGCGCCGCGGCGGCGGACCCGCTGTCAGAGACCGAGGTAGTGCTCGAGCCCGACCGTCACGCCCGGGTGGGAACCGACCTGGCGCACGCCCTCGACCACGCCCGGCATGAACGACACGCGGTCGAACGAGTCGTGGCGGATCGTCAGCTGCTCCCCCTCGGCGCCGAAGAGCACCTCCTGATGCGCGACCAGGCCGCGCAGCCGCACGGAGTGGACCGGCACGCCGTGCACGCGCGCCCCGCGAGCGCCGTCGGGGTCCTGCTCCGTCGCGTCGGGCACCTCTCCGAGCCCCGCCTCGGAGCGCGCGGCGCCGATCAGGTCGGCCGTCCGCGCGGCCGTGCCCGACGGGGCGTCGACCTTGCGTGGGTGGTGCAGCTCGATCACCTCGACGGACTCGTAGAAGCGGGCCGCCCGCTCGACGAAGGCCATCATGAGGATGGCGCCGATGGCGAAGTTGGGGGCGATGAGCACGCCGGTCCCGTCCGGGGCCGCGGCCACCTGGCCGCGCAGCGCCTCCAGGCGGGACTCGCTCCAGCCCGTCGTGCCCACGACGACGTGGACCCCCTGCGCGACGCAGTGCGCGACGTTGGCGGGCGAGGCGTCCGGCAGCGAGAACTCCACGACCACGTCCGCGCCGGCGAGATCTCCCAGGTCGTCCCCCACGTCGAAGCGGCCGACCAGCTCGAGCCCCTCGGCGGCCTCGACCGCGTCGCAGACGGTGGAACCCATGCGCCCGGAGGCGCCGATGACAGAGACCAGGATGTTGTCGCTCACGGCGTCCACCCTAGGCGCCGGTGGCGTGGCGCGCCGGGTGCGCCCACGCCCGCCCGCGCGCCGAACCGACGCCTCGGGCCGGGGCGGACGTCATACGCGGCCTAGAGTAGTAGGACCACAACGACGAGGAGGTCGGCCCCGATGACCGTCACGACCAGCACCCTGGACAGCACCCTCGGCCCGATCACCTCGCGACGCCTCGTCGACCGGGTGTCCAAGGGGCACGACGCGTCGCACTACCTGCTGACGCCGCAGGCCGTGGTGACCGCCCGCAGCGTCGACGACGTCGCCCGCACCCTCGCGGCCGCCCGCGCCGACGGCGTGCCCGTGACCTTCCGCTCCGGCGGGACGAGCCTGTCCGGGCAGGCCCTCTCGGACGGCATCCTGCTCGACACCCGCACCCACTTCCGCGGCGTCGAGGTGCTCGACGGCGGCGAGCGCGTCCGCTGCCAGCCAGGCGCGACCCTGCGCTCCGTCAACGGTCACCTGGCGCGGCACCGACGCCGCCTGGGTCCGGACCCGGCCAGCGAGATCGCCTGCACCGTGGGCGGGGTCGTCGCCAACAACTCCTCGGGCATGCAGTGCGGCACCGAGCTCAACACCTACCGCACCCTCGACTCGCTGGTCCTCGTCCTGCCCAGCGGCACGATCGTCGACACGAGCGCGCCTGGCGCGGACGACCGGCTGCGCCGCGACGAGCCGGCGCTGTGGGAGGGCCTGCTCGCCCTGCGCGACCGGGTCCGCGGCAACCCCGAGTCGCTCGCCCGCATCGCCCACCAGTACTCCATGAAGAACACCATGGGCTACGGCCTCAACTCCTTCGTCGACCACGACGAGCCGGTGCGGATCCTCGAGCACCTCGTCGTCGGGTCCGAGGGCACCCTCGGCTGGGTGGCGGAGGCGACCTTCCGGACCGTGCCCATCAGCCCGTATGCCGCCACCGCCCTGCTCGTGGTCGACGAGATCGGCCAGGCCACCGACGCGCTCGGCGACCTCGTCGGGGCCGGCGCCAAGGCCCTGGAGCTGCTGGACGCCGCTTCGCTGCGGGTGGTCCAGCAGTACCCCGAGGCAGGTCCGGAGCTCTCGGGTCTGGACGTGGACCGGCACGCCGCCCTGCTGGTCGAGGCCACGACCGACGACAGCGCCGAGCTCGACCGTCGCATCACCGACCTCGACGCGGTGGTGGCCGACCTGGGGCTCCCCCACCGGGCCAGCTTCACCCGCGACGCCCGCGAGCGCGCCGCCCTGTGGCACCTGCGCAAGGGGCTCTACACCTCGGTCGCGGGCGCCCGCCCGCAGGGCACGACCAACCTGCTGGAGGACATCGCGGTCCCGCTGGCGTCGCTGAGCGCCACGGTCGCGGACCTGACCGAGTCCTTCCGCCGCCACGGCTACGGCGACGCCGTCACCTTCGGGCACGCCAAGGACGGCAACCTGCACTTCATGATCAACCCACGCCTGGACGACCCGGCCGCGCTCGAGACCTACGAGGCGTTCACGGAGGAGATGGTGTCCCTGGTCCTCGGGCACGAGGGCACGCTCAAGGCCGAGCACGGCACCGGACGGATCATGGCGCCCTACGTCCGTCGGCAGTTCGGCGACGAGCTCTATGCCGTCATGCAGGAGGTCAAGCGTCTCGCCGACCCGACGGGCCTGCTCAACCCCGGCACGCTGCTCGACGACGACCCTGGCGCCCACCTGCGCCACCTCAAGACCATGCCCGCGGTCGACCCGGCCGTCGACCGCTGCGTGGAGTGCGGCTACTGCGAGCCGGTCTGCCCCTCACGGGATCTCACCACCACGCCGCGTCGGCGCATCACGCTGCTGCGCGACCTCGGGCGGCTGCCGGCCGACCAGGCGGCCGAGCTCCGTGAGGCCTACGACTACGAGGCGGTCGACACGTGCGCCGTCGACTCGCTGTGCGTCAAGGCCTGCCCGGTCGGCATCGACACCGGCCTGTTCATGAAGTCCTTCCGCGCCGAGCGTCACGCGCCGAGGACCCAGCGGGGCGGCATCCGGCTGGCCGAGGGCTGGGGCACCACGATGACGACCCTGCGGGCCGCCCTCGCCGTGGCCGACACGGTGCCCGGACCGGTCAAGGCCGCCCTGTCGGGCGCCGCGCGACGTGTCCTCGACCCGGACCTCGTGCCGCTGGTCGGCAGCGACCTGCCCGGCCGCGGGCCACGCCGGCCCGCTCCCCAGCACCCGACGGGCGCGGCGTTCGTCTACTTCTCCTCGTGCCTCGGCTCGCTGTTCGCGCCCTCGGACGAGTCGACCGACGCGGGGGTCGTCGACGCGTTCTTCGCCCTGACCCGCCGGGCCGGGCTGGACGCCGTCGTGCCCGACGAGCTGCAGGGCCTGTGCTGCGGCACGCCGTGGGTCTCCAAGGGCCTCACCGAGGGAGCGGACGCCATGTCCCGCAAGGTCTTTCGCGCTCTGTGGCGCGCCACGGACGAGGGCCGCCTGCCCGTCGTCTGCGACGCCGCGTCGTGCACCCACGGCCTCGTGGACCTCGCCCACCACCTCCCGGCCGAGGACGCCGAGCGGTGGGGTCGGGTGCGGGTGATCGACGCCGTGTCGTATGTCGCCCAAGAGGTCCTGCCTCGCGTGGAGGTCGCGGACCCGCTGGGCACCGTCGCCGTCCACCCGACCTGCTCGACCGTGCACCTCGGCGTGGTCGACGACCTGGTCACGTGCGCCCAGGCCGCCGCGCGGGAGGTCGTGGTCCCCGTCGACTGGGGGTGCTGCGGCTTCGCCGGTGACCGCGGGATGCTGCACCCCGAGCTCACGGCATCGGCCACCCGCGTCGAGGCGCACGAGCTGGAGGGGCGGTCCTTCGACGCCTACGTCTCGGCCAACCGCGCCTGCGAGCTCGGGATGTCCCGCGCCACCGGGCACACCTACCGCCACGTCCTGGAGGTGCTGGCCGAGCACGTCCCGGGCTGCCGCTGACGTCTGAGTCTCCGGCGGCGCCGAGCCTGCGACCGCGTCGAGACATCGGGGCTACTCCTGGTGGTCAGGGCCACCAGAAGTAGCCCCCGATCCCAGCTCTGGACCGGTCGGCTACCCAGGCTCGGCTACTCGGAGCCGTAGTACTCGTCCTCCATGTCCTTGAGCGACCTCTCGAAGGACACGTCGACCTGCTGGAACCCCTTGAGCCGGTTGGCGTTGACCAGGCCCTCGTAGTACTTCTTGTCGGCCTCGGTCAGGTCCACGTCGTCGGTGAAGACCGTGAGCAGCGCCCGGGGCCACAGCCGCTTGGCCAGGACCACGTTGAGCTCGATCGCCATGACGACGCCGCACGCCGCCAGGAAGCCCCAGCCCATCAGGCCGAGGACCAGCGCGAACACGCCATAGGCGTCGCTGGACCCCTTGACCACGAAGGACACGTAGGCCGTACCGACGGTCTGCAGCGTCTGCCACCACGCGGCCGCGGCCAGCGCCCCGGGGATGGAGCGGCGCCACCGCATCGGGTGGGCCGTGGCGATGCGAAAGATCAGCAGGAAGATCCCGGCGTTGAGCGCCACGGCGAGCCCGGTCAGCAGGTAGGCCCCGGCCGACCCCAGGTCGAGGCCGTAGGCCGACGCCGAGCTGCCGATGCCCGAGATGACGGTCGTGACGAGGAGGAACAGTCCCGCGGTGACGATCAGCAGGACCGACCGCCCCCGCGACACGAAGGGGTTGGGCCGCTGGTTACGGGGCACCGCCCAGCACACGTTGAGGGCGTTCTGCAGCGCCTGGCCGACCCCGAGGGCGCCATACAGCGCGACCAGCAGACCGATGGCGATGGCCTTCCAGTCCCCTTGCAGCCCTTGGGTGCTCAGCTGGGTGCCGATGACCGGGAACTGGCTCAGCGCCGACTCGAGCAGCCGCTGCTCGAGCTCGGGCCGGTCCTGCAGGACGAAGCCGAGGACCGAGGACAGCAGCAGCAGGAGCGGGAAGGACGATAGGAAGCCGTAGTAGGTGATCAGCGCCCCGAGGTAGGGGCCCTGGTCGTCGAAGAACTTGTAGATCACCGCCAGCGGGAAACCGATGCCGCGATGCCGCCGCTGGAACCGATCGACCCTGTCCACGAACGACATCCGCGCTCCCTCCGTCGGAGGACATTCTGCCCCGGAACGCGCTGGTCCTCCTGCCGAGGGCCCCCTGTCTCGACCCGTGGTGCCGGTCAGGGCTGCTGACGGCCCTGCTGGTCGCGTCCGGTGGCGGCCTGGAGGCGGTCGATGTGCTCGGACGCCTCGGCCTTGGTGAGGTCGGCGGGGATCTGCTCCCCCGCCTGCCGCGCCAGCGAGTCGAGGTAGGACTTCTGGGCGTCGGTCGCCGGCTGGTCGCCGGTCACCCAGTCGTCGGGGTCCTTGACCGGGCCGTCCGTGGGTCCGGTCCCGGCTCCGAGCATCTCGCCGCCGTCGACGCCGGTCTGCTCGGCCCCGGTCTGGTCCGAGGCCGGGCCGCGCTGGCCGCGCTCGGCGTCCGTGGGCACCTCCTCGGCGGCGGGAGGGGCCTCGTCCAGCGGCGGCTCCTGCAGGGGCGGGATCTGGTTGGTGGGGTCCTGTGCGCTCATGGCGGGCGGCATACCCACCGAGGTCGCCTCACCAAACCGTCTGCTCACCTGGTGGGCAGGTATGCCGGAGGGCCGGTCACCCCGTGCGGGGTGACCGGCCCTCCGGTGCACAGCAGAGGCGCTCAGGCCGTGGCTCAGGCGTCCTCGGACGAGGCCGGGGCCTCGCCGTGGGACTCGCTGGCCGCGGCGAGCTGGTCGGACTCGGGCGTGCCCTGGCCCTCCTCGACGTCGCTGCGGCGGCGACGGGTGCGCGAGCGGGGGCGGCGGTCGCCGTCACCCTCGCCACGCTCGTCGGAGCGCTCGCGACGGGGACCACCGTCACCGTTGCGCTCGCCACCACGGTCGCCGCCACGGTCACCACGGTCTCCACCGCGGTCGCCGCGCTCGCCACCACGGTCGCTACGCTCCGGACGGGACTTGGCCTCCTCGGCAGCAGCGGCGTTGGCGGCCTCCTGCTCCTCGGTGAGGACGGCGGCCAGGGAGAGCTTGCCGCGCGGGTCGACCTCCTTGAGCTCGACCTGGACCTTCTGGCCCACGCCGAGGACGTCCTCGACCGCGTCGATGCGCTTGCCGCCGACGAGCTTGCGCACCTCGGAGATGTGCAGCAGACCGTCCTTGCCCGGCAGCAGCGACACGAACGCCCCGAAGGTCGTGGTCTTGACGACCGTCCCCAGGAAGCGCTCGCCCACCTCGGGCATCTGCGGGTTGGCGATGGCGTTGACGGCCGCGCGGGCCGCCTCGGCCGACGGACCGTCGGTCGCGCCGATGTAGACCGTGCCGTCGTCCTCGATGGAGATGTCGGCGCCGGTCTCCTCCTGGATCTGGTTGATCATCTTGCCCTTGGGCCCGATGACCTCGCCGATCTTGTCGACCGGGACCTGGACGGCGATGACGCGCGGGGCGTAGGGGCTCATCTCGTCCGGCACGTCGATGGCCTCGGCCATGACGTCCAGGATGTGCAGGCGAGCGTCGCGGGCCTGGGTGAGCGCGCCACCGAGCACCGAGGCGGGGATGCCGTCGAGCTTGGTGTCGAGCTGGATGGCCGTGACGAACTCCTTGGTGCCGGCGACCTTGAAGTCCATGTCGCCGAAGGCGTCCTCGGCACCGAGGATGTCGGTGAGCGCGGCGTACTGCGTCTCGCCGTCGATCTCCGCGGAGACCAGGCCCATCGCGATGCCCGCGACGGCGGCGCGCAACGGCACACCGGCGTTGAGCAGCGACAGGGTGGACGCGCAGACCGAGCCCATCGAGGTCGAGCCGTTGGAGCCGAGGGCCTCGGACACCTGACGGATCGCGTAGGGGAACTCCTCGCGGGTCGGCAGCACCGGCATGAGCGCGCGCTCGGCGAGGGCGCCGTGGCCGATCTCGCGACGCTTGGGCGAGCCCACGCGGCCGGTCTCGCCGGTGGAGAACGGCGGGAAGTTGTAGTTGTGCATGTAGCGCTTGCGCGAGACGGGCGACAGCGAGTCGATCTGCTGCTCCATGCGGAGCATGTTGAGCGTGGTCACGCCCATGATCTGGGTCTCGCCGCGCTCGAAGATCGCGGAGCCGTGCACGCGGGGCAGGACCTCGACCTCGGCGGACAGGGCGCGGATGTCCGCGAGCCCACGGCCGTCGATGCGGACCTTGTCGCGCAGGATGCGCTCGCGGACGAGCTTCTTCTGCACGGCGCGGTAGGCCGCGGAGATCTGCTTCTCACGCCCGTGCAGCGGCTGGTGCTCGGCACCCAGCTCGCCCTTGAGGCGGTCCTTGAGCGCGTCGAGCTTGTCCTCGCGCTCCTGCTTGCCGGCGATGGCCAGCAGGTCCTTGAGCTCGGCCTCGGCGGCCTCGGCGACGGCCGAGTAGGCGTCGTCCTCGTAGTCGAGGAAGATCGGGAAGTCCTGGACCGGCTTGGCGGCCTGCGCGGCCAGCTCGGCCTGCGCGGTGCACAGCACGTCGATGAACTTCTTGGCGGCCTCGAGGCCCTCGGCGACGACCTCCTCGGTCGGCGCCTGCTTGCCCTCGGTCTTGACGAGGTCCCAGGTGTTGTCGGTGGACTCGGCCTCGACCATCATGATGGCGACGTCGTCCTGGCCGTCCTTGGTGGTGACCTTGCGACCGGCCACGACCATGTCGAACACCGAGCGCTCGATGTCGGAGAAGTTGGGGAACGCGACCCACTGGCCGTCGATCAGCGAGACGCGGACGCCACCGATCGGGCCGGAGAAGGGCAGGCCGGAGATCTGCGTGGACGCGGACGCCGCGTTGATGGCGAGCACGTCGTACTGGTGGTCGGGGTGCATCGACAGGACCGTGATGACGACCTGGACCTCGTTGCGCAGACCCTTCTTGAAGGTCGGGCGCAGGGGGCGGTCGATCAGGCGGCAGGTGAGGATCGCGTCGGTGCCGGGGCGGCCCTCGCGACGGAAGAACGAGCCGGGGATGCGGCCCGCGGCATACATGCGCTCCTCGACGTCGACCGTGAGGGGGAAGAAGTCGAACTGGTCCTTGGGGGACTTGCCGGCGACCGTGGTCGACAGCAGGGTGGTCTCGTCGTCGAGGTAGGCGGTCACGGAGCCGCCGGCCTGCTTGGCGAGGCGGCCGGTCTCGAACCGGATCGTGCGGGTACCGAACCGACCGTTGTCGATCGTGGCCTCGGTGAACGTGATGTCTGGACCCTCCATGGGTCCTCCTTGTCTTCGCTTCGTCGCTGACCACATCGTCGTTGTGCGGCAGCGTGTCTTCGATCGGTGCGTGCGCGGCGTCTGACGCCGTCACTCACGATACGGGCTTATGAAGTTGTCATCTCGCAGGTACGCCGGAGGGAGCGGTCCCCTGATCACTCAGGAGCCGCTCCCTCCGGTGCACGACGAGAGTTATCGACGCAGACCCAGACGCTTGATCAGCGCACGGTAGCGCTCGATGTCGGTCGCCTCGAGGTAGCGCAGCATGCGCTTGCGACGGCCGACGAGCAGCAGCAGACCACGACGGGAGTGGTGGTCGTGCTTGTGCGCCCGCGAGTGCTCGGTGAGGTCCTTGATGCGCTGCGTCAGCATCGCGATCTGCACCTCGGGGGAGCCGGTGTCGCCCTCGTGCGTGGCGTACTCGGTCATGATGGTCTTCTTGACGTCTGCTTCCAACGGCATGGAGCGACTCCTTCTCCTAGCAGCGCGGTGCCCCCGGGCTCATTCCGAGGGCGCTCTTGATCCGCGGCCGGTCCACGGCAGAGACCCACGTTACCAGCCGTGCTCATGCGGCCCTAATCGGGCGGTCGTCCCGTATGACGCTCCCGGGCGCCCTGGACGGGCCCGTCTCCCTGCAGCGTGTAGCACACCGCGCACGCTCGGTGATGACTATAGTTACTTTCGACCCGCAGGGGGATGAAACGGGATGTGCCGGGAAGACCCCGCACGTGTCCCACCAGCCCCACCAGTCCGGTTCCGACCCGCACCGACAGGCCACCCATGACCAGCGCGATCCCCGAGGTGATGAACACCGCCGTCGGTGACCGCTCGGCGACCGGGCACGCACCGCCGCCCCCCTGGGCGAACACCCCGGCCTATCGCGCCTACACCGTGGTGGCGGCGGCCCTCGGGGTGGCGTCCTTCGCACTCACCCTGCGATTCCCCGGCCAGGTGCTCCCCACGTCCACCGCCTACGTCGCAGGGTGCGTGATCGTCCTCGTGGTGGTGGTCACGCTCATCCTGCGCGGCGTCCGCGTGCCCGGGACGCTCGTCGGGGACCTGCCGGAGGCACTGCTCACCACCCCCCTGCTCGTGGTCGCCCCGCACTGGGGGTACGTCTCCGCCACCTGCGCGGTCACGCTGTGGACCTGCCTGCGCTGGCGCATCACCGCGCTCGACACCACCTTCAACGTCGGCATCGCCGCGGTCTCCAGCGGCACCGCGACCGGCGTCTACCACCTCGCCGGCGGCGCCGCACCGTTCGCGATGACCTGGCACGTGCTGCTCGCCGCGCTGGCCGGCGTCCTCGCGCAGTACGTCCTCAGCGAGGTCGCCGTCTGGATCGGCTGCGTCCTCGACGGCAAGCGCGAGCACGCCCCGACGCTCACCAGCTCCGTCACGCGGGTCGTGCCGCAGCTCATGGCCATCGGGCTCGCGTCGTGCTCTGTCGCGCTCGGCGCCCAGGGCACCTTGCTGGGGGCGCTGCTCGGCCACGCCCTGCTCGCCATCGTCCTCGTGCACCTGTCCGTCCAGGGGCGGTCGGCCAACCAGCGCTGGATCGCCGAGCAGCTCTACACCGCCAGCGAGCGGCTCCGCGGCCAGAGCGAGGTGGACGACGTCCCGCAGGTCCTCGCCGACGAGCTCGCGGCGCTGTGGCAGACCCACGAGTGGACCGTCACCGAGCAGCCCAGCCGGGGACAGGAGGCCTATCGCATCACGGGCGATCGGTACATCGCCCTCGCGCCGGGACGCGCCGTCCTGCCCGGACCCACCCGGCAGGCGTCGGCCGCGCTCGTGGAGACGGCTGCGGACGTCATGCGCTCGCTCGAGTTCGAGCGTGAGCTGCGCAGGCGCGCCACCCGGGACGCCCTGACCGGGCTGGGCAACCGTCACCGGTTGTGGGACGCGCTCGACGAGCGCCTGCCGGCCGCAGGCCGGGGCGCCCCCCTGGCGCTCATGTCGCTCGACCTGGACACCTTCAAGGCCATCAACGACACCTACGGTCACGTCGTCGGGGACCACCTGCTCAGCGCCGTGGCGCAACGACTCACCGAGCACTGCGGACCCGACGACGTCCTCGCCCGCATGGCCGGCGACGAGTTCGTCATCCTGTGCGACGCCCCTGAGCCGGGCGAGGCCGTGCGCCGTGCCCACGGGCTGCAGCACGCCATCTCCGAGCCGTTCACCCTCGACCAGAACGTGCTCAACGTGACCTGCTCCATCGGGGTGCACCACGTCTCGCAGCCCACCACGCGCGCCAACGCCCTGTCCGCGGCCGACGCGGCGCTGACCCACGCCAAGAAGTCCGGCCGCGGCACCGTCACCATGGCCACCCAGGAGATCGTGCTCGAGGCGCGCCGCCTGCTGCGCCTCGACGCCGAGCTGCGCGCCGCCATGCACCACGGCGAGTTCACCCTGCACTACCAGCCGATCGTGGAGGCGGCCAGCGGCGAGACCTTCGCGGTCGAGGCCCTGCTCCGCTGGGAGCGCGACGGCGTCATGCAGATGAGCCCCGGGGACTTCGTGCCCTACGCCGAGGAGTCCGGGCTCATCTCGACGATCGGCCTGTGGGTGATGCGCCGCGCCTGCCTGCAGGTCAACGCCTGGAACCGCGCGAACCGCCCGGACCGGCCGCTGCGGGTGACCGTCAACATCTCGACGGTCCACATCGCCCAGCCCACCTTCGTCGACGACGTCCGGCAGATCCTCGAGGAGACCGGGTTCCCGCCCGAGCTGCTCATCCTCGAGGTGACCGAGACCTTCGCGACCCTCGACCTCGCGGCCTCCGTGTGCATCGGCAACGCGCTGAGCGAGGTGGGCGTCTCGCTCTGGCTCGACGACTTCGGGACGGGCTACTCCTCCCTGGAGTACCTCCGCCAGCTCCCCGTGGAGGTCGTCAAGCTGGACCGGTCCTTCCTCACGGACATCAGCAGCGACGCGAGCGCCCGGCGCTTCATCGCCTCGATCGTGCAGCTCTGCCGCTCGATCGGGCGCGAGCCCCTCGCCGAGGGGGTGGAGCAGGAGCAGCAGCGCAAGGTCCTGCTCGACCTGGGCTGCTCGGCGATGCAGGGCTACCTGTTCGCCCGTCCCGTCCCCATCGAGCACCTCGTCGACGCCGTCCGGCCGTCCGGCCAGCACTCCCGCGACGCCGGCGGCGGCCGCAGCGCCTGAGCCTGGGCCTGAGCCCCAGCCCGTATGCCGGGAGGCGGGTCCCCGCGATGGGGCGACCCGCCTCCCGGCATACGGCATCCGGCCCGTGAGGGCCGACCCGTCAGAGGTTGATCATGTGACCCGCGATGCCGTGCAGGGCCTCCTTGACCGCCTCGCCCAGCGTCGGGTGGGCGAAGACCACGCGCGATGCCTCGTCGGCGGTGAGGTCCCAGGTCTGGGCGACGTTGAGCGCCGGGAGGAGCTCGGTGACGTCCGGGCCGATCAGGTGGGCGCCGAGGATCTCGTTGTACTTGGCGTCGGCGACGATCTTGACGAAGCCGACCGCGTCGCCGAGGCCCATGGCCTTGCCGTTGGCGGAGAACGGGAAGGACGCGGTCTTGACCTCGTGGCCGGCGTCCTTGGCCTGCTGCTCCGACAGGCCCATGGAGCCGATCTGCGGGTGGCAGTAGGTGGCTCGCGGGATGAAGCGGTAGTCGATCGGCATCGTCTCGGCGCCGGCGATGGTCTCGGCGGCGACGATGCCCTGGGCCTCGGCGACGTGGGCGAGCATCAGCTTGGCGGTGACGTCACCGATGGCGTAGACGCCGTCGACGTTGGTGCGCAGGTAGTCGTCGACCTCGATCGCGCCGCGCTCGGTGAGCGTGACGCCCACGGCGTCCAGGCCGTAGCCCTCGGTGCGCGGGGCGAAGCCGATGGCGGACAGGAGCTTGTCGGCCTCGAGGACCTGCTGGTCGCCGCCCTTGGCCGGGCTGACCGTGACCTTGACGCCGGAGCCGGTGTCCTCCACGGACTCGACCTTGGTGCCGAGCATGACCTTGACGCCGAGCTTCTTGTAGTGCTTGAGCAGCTCCTTGGACACGTCCGCGTCCTCGGTCGGGACCATGCGGTCCAGGAACTCCACGATCGTCACGTCGACGCCGAAGTTCTTCATGACATAGGCGAACTCGACGCCGATGGCGCCGGACCCGGCGATGATGATCGAGCCGGGGAGCTCGTCGGTGAGGATCTGCTCCTCGTAGGTCACGACGTTCTTGGAGACCTCGACGCCGGGGAGCATGCGGGTCACCGCGCCGGCCGCGATGATCAGGTTGTCGAAGCTGATGCTCTTGCTGGAGCCGTCCTCGGCCTTGACGTCCATCGACCTCGGCCCGGTCAGGGTGCCCCAGCCGTCGATCTCGGTGATCTTGTTCTTCTTCATCAGGAAGTGGACACCCTTGACGATGCCCGCGGACACCTGGCGGCTGCGCGCGTGGGTGGGGCCGTAGGACATCGTGGCGTCGCCCTCGATGCCGTACTTCTTCTTGTCGTGCTGCAGGGTGTGCGCCAGCTCGGCGTTCTTGAGCAGCGCCTTGGACGGGATGCACCCGACGTTGAGGCACACACCGCCCCAGTACTTCTTCTCGACGACCGCGACCTTCTTGCCGAGCTGAGCCGCTCGGATCGCCGCGACATAACCACCGGGGCCTGCACCCAGGACCACCACATCGAAGTCAGCCATGGGTCCTACCCTACCCATTCCGCGCAGGGCGTCGTCGTGCCTCGCGGTGCATAACGATCCACCACCATTGGGGCTCGATGACCCGCGTGGTCCTACCTCTGCGGGGTGCCAGGTCGCTAGCGTCACGAGCGGGCGTCCGCCGCCCATCACTCCCCCGACCACCCTCCAGGGCAGCCGGAGCACATCGAGAAAGACAGGAAACCCGGATGACCGTCACCGACGACCGCGTCCGCGCCGTGCGGAACGATCCCGACCTGCCCCCCGTGGCCGTCGAGGAGCCGTTCAGCCCGTCGCCCGTCAAGAAGGGCGTCCTCGCCCTCATCGCCCTGGCTGCCGCCATCGGCTGGGTCATGCTGGCCCTGGTGCGCGGCGAGCACGTCAACGCCGTCTGGTTCGTGCTCGCGGCCGTCGGCAGCTATGTCATCGCCCTCACGTTCTACGCCCGGCTGATCGAGTACAAGGTCCTGCGGCCGCGCGACACCCGCGCCACCCCGGCCGAGGAGCTGAGCAACGGCAAGGACTTCATGCCGACCGACCGTCGGGTGCTGTTCGGCCACCACTTCGCCGCGATCGCCGGCGCCGGCCCGCTCGTCGGGCCGGTCCTGGCCTCGCAGATGGGCTACCTGCCCGGCACGCTGTGGATCATCCTCGGCGTCGTCTTCGCCGGCGCCGTCCAGGACTACATGGTCCTGCACATCTCCATCCGTCGCCGGGGGCGCTCGCTCGGCCAGATGGCCCGCGACGAGCTCGGCCCGATCGGCGGCTGGGCCGCCATCCTCGGCGTGCTCTCCATCATGATCATCCTCATCGCCGTCCTCGGCATCGTGGTCATCGGTGCCCTCGCCGAGTCGCCGTGGGGCGTGTTCTCCATCGCCATGACCATCCCGATCGCGCTCCTCATGGGCGTCTACCTGCGGTTCCTGCGACCTGGCAAGGTCAACGAGGTCTCGGTCATCGGCGTGGCCCTGCTCCTGCTCGCCGTCGTCTCCGGGTCCTGGGTCGCCGACTCCGCCTGGGGCGCCTCGCTGTTCACCCTGTCCCCGCGGGCGCTCGCGCTGTGGCTCTGCGTCTACGGCTTCGCGGCCTCCGTGCTGCCGGTGTGGCTGCTCCTCGCGCCGCGTGACTACCTCTCGACCTTCATGAAGGTCGGCACCATCGGGGTCCTCGCCCTCGGCATCGTCTTCACCGCCCCGCAGATCCAGATGCCCGCGGTGACGCAGTTCGCCCACACCGGGACCGGACCGGCCTTCGCCGGCAACCTGTTCCCGTTCCTGTTCATCACCATCGCCTGCGGGTCCATCTCGGGCTTCCACGCGCTCATCAGCTCCGGCACGACGCCCAAGCTGATCGAGAAGGAGTCGCAGGCCCGGATCATCGGCTACGGCGGCATGCTGACCGAGTCGTTCGTCGCGATCATGGCGCTCATCACCGCCTGCATCCTCGACCAGCACCTGTACTTCGTCATGAATGCGCCCAAGGGCGTCACCGGCGGCACCCCCGAGACCGCGGCGGCGTGGGCCAACACCCTGCCGCTGCACTCCCCCGGCGGCGGGGCGCTCGAGCCCGCCACCGCCGGCAAGATCGCCCAGGCGGCGGCGGACGTCCAGGAGAAGTCCATCGTCTCTCGCACGGGCGGCGCTCCGACGCTGGCCTTCGGGATGTCGCAGGTCATGTCCTTCTTCGGCGGCGCCGGCATGAAGGCCTTCTGGTACCACTTCGCCGTGATGTTCGAGGCGCTGTTCATCCTCACGACCATCGACGCCGGCACCCGTGTCGCCCGCTTCATGTTCTCCGACGCGATCGGCAACATCCCCGGCCTGGGGAAGTTCAAGGACCCGTCCTGGCGCGTCGGTGCCTGGGTCTGCTCGGCGATCGTCGTCATCGGCTGGGGCTCGATCCTGGTCATGGGCGTCACCGACCCGCTCGGCGGCATCAACACGCTGTTCCCGCTCTTCGGCATCGCCAACCAGCTGCTCGCCTGCATCGCCCTGTGCCTGGTCTTCACCGTCGTGATGAAGATGGGGCTGTTCCGCTGGGCCTGGATCCCGGGCCTGCCGCTCGTGTGGCTGCTGACGGTGACGCTCTCGGCGTCGTACCAGAAGATCTTCAGCAGCAACCCCGCCATCGGCTACTGGGCCAACCACGACAAGTACGTCAAGGCCCACGAGGCGGGCAAGGTCGTTGCCCCCGCGAAGTCGGCCGGGGACATGGAGGCCGTCATCCGCAACACGGTCGTCCAGGAGGTGCTCTCGGTCCTGTTCGCGGTCCTCGTGATCATGGTCGTCGTCGCGACCATCTGGACCGCGATCAAGGCGTTCCGCGCCGGCGGTCTCCCCACGAGCGAGGAGGAGGACGTCCCGTCCCGTATCTTCGCCCCCAAGGGCTTCCTGCCGACCCCCGCGGAGAAGGCGGTCTACGCTGAGTGGAAGGCCGCTGGCCTCGACCCCTCACCCCAGGGTGTCCACCACTGACGGAGGGCATCACGTGCAGACGCTCGGCAAGACTCTCAGCACCGCCCGGTGGTACTGGCGTGGCGTGACCGGCGCGGACGCCTACGAGCGCTACGTCGACCACCTGCGTCGGACCCACCCCGGTGCGCCGATCCCCACGGAGCGGGACTTCTGGCGGCAGAAGTACGCCGACCAGGAGCGCAACCCCACCAGCCGCTGCTGCTGAGCGGCGGCCCCGGCCGACGGCCCGTCACCCACGAGGGTGGCGGGCCGTCCGGCATACTGGCCCGATGCCTGGGAGCGCACGAGAGTCCGCGTCCGGCCGGCGCACGGCGATGCGCCGGCGCCGGGTCGCGGAGCAGTACACCGCGGACGTCGAGGCCTATGTCGCCGCCGGGGGCGACGAGCTGGTCCAGCGGGTCATCACGGCGGTCAACCGCCTCGCCAAGCAGCTGGACCGGTGGTATGACGCGCAGCTCGCCGACGTGGACCTGACCACCGGACAGTGGGCCGTGCTCGCCCGCCTCGCGACGGCGCGCGGCGAGACGCTCACGCCGAGCCAGCTCGCCGAGCAGACATCGGTGGCGCCGTCGTCCATGACCCACCGCCTCGACAAGATGGTCGACAAGGGGCTGGTGTCACGCGACCCCGACCCGGACAACCGCTCGCGCGTGCTGATCACGCTGTCACGCGCCGGGTGGGAGAAGTTCCGCGAGACCATCCAGGCCGCCGACCTGGTCGAGTCCGACCTGCTCGCCGTCCTCACGCAGGAGCAGCGTCACCAGCTGGCGGCGCTGCTCGACCTGCTCATGGCGGGGATCGACGACCTGGGCGACCCGATGGCCCCGGAGTCGTCGACCGGCTAGAGCGCGCTTAGGCGCCCTGGCCCCCGAACCAGATGCCGATCTCGCGCTCGGCGGACTCCGCGGAGTCCGAGCCGTGGACGATGTTCTTCTGCACGCCCGGGCCCCAGTCGCGGCCGAGGTCGCCGCGGATCGTGCCAGGCGCGGCCTTGGTCGGGTCGGTGGCGCCGGCCAGCGACCGGAAGCCCTCGATGCAGCGGTCGCCCTCGACGACGGCAGCGGTGACGGAGCCGGAGGACATGAACTCCAGCAGCGGCTCGTAGAACGGCTTGCCCTCGTGCTCGGCGTAGTGCTGCGCCAGGCGCTCGCGGTCGGGCGTGAGGATCTGCAGCTGGGCCAGCGTGTAGCCCTTGGCCTCGATGCGGCGCAGCACCTCGCCGGTGAGTCCGCGCTCGAACCCGTCCGGCTTGACGAGGACGAGGGTGCGCTCGGTGGTGGTCTCAGTCATGGCCACACCCTATCGACCGCCCGAGCCCGCCGTCCGCCCCGCCGGCGGCCGAGGCATCGACCGGCCTTCGTCCCCCAGGCGGGTGTGACGAAGGCCGGTCGATCTGCGATCGGTGGCGGCGATCTGCGCTCGGTGGCGGCGTCCGGCGTCGGTGGCGGCATCCGGCGTCGGTGGCGCGCTGCAGCACGCCACACAGGCTGGGGGCACCCACGCGCGCCAGAACCCGCCATGCACGCGGGAGATCGCCGCGCACGCGTGCGGACGGGCTCAGGTGGCGGAGGTGCCGGTGCTGCGCTCGGCGTCGTGCCGGAGACGTGCCTCGTCCGCGAGGTCGTCGATCTTGCGGCCCTGCACCAGGGCGACGACCCACAGGCCGCAGAAGATCACGAACACCCAGAACATCATCGGGACCACGAGCGCCGACACGAGCGTGGCCAGGTGCAGGAACCAGCCGAGGGTCACGCCCCAGGGGCGACGCAGCATCCCGGCGTCGACGATGCACAGCACCGCCAGGATCGAGCCGGCGACCAGCCAGGTCGTGCCCGATCCTCCCTCGGCGCGGTCCAGCGACATCGCGACCAGCGCGCCGAAGAAGACGACGACCGACTCGGACGCGATGACCGCGGAGAGCAGACGTCGGGTGAGGGCACGCGGGACGCCGTGGAGCATCAGACCCTTCATGCGCTCGTCACCCCCAGGAGCATGCGGGTCTCGGCGGCAGTGGTCACCGAGCCGGTGACCACGACCCCGGCTCCGGCTCCGCCGGCCATGGCGTCGGCCTCGGCGAGCGCCGCGGCCTGCTCGAGCGCGTCCGGCAGGGACTCGAAAACCGTGACCCGGTCGTCGCCGAAGATCTCGCGGGCCAGCCGTCCGAGGGCCCTCGGCGAGAGGGCCCGTGGTGACGTCGAGCGCGTGACGACGACCTCGTCGAAGGCCGGCTCCAGCTCCTCGAGGATGCCGAGCACGTCCTTGTCCTCGAGGATCGCGAGGACCCCGACGAGGCGGGTGAAGGCGAACGAGTCGCTGAGCGCGAGGCGCAACGACCGGGCCCCCTGGGGGTTGTGCGCGGCGTCCACGATGACGGTGGGGCTGCGACGCACGATCTCCAGGCGCCCGGGCGAGCTGGCCCGGGCGAAGGCCGCGCGGACGACCTCGGGGTCCAGCGCCTGCTCGCCCCCACCGATGAAGGCCTCGACCGCCGCCACCGCCAGCGCGGCGTTGCCCGCCATGTGCTCGCCGTAGAGGGGAAGGAGGATGTCGGGGTACTCCCCCGCCAGCCCCTTGATCGTGAGGAGCTGGCCCCCGACCGCCTGGTCGCGAGCGACGACCTCGAGCTCCTGCCCGGCCCAGGCGATCTGGGCGCCGACCTGCTCGGCCCGCTCGACCAGGACCTCGACGACCTCGGGCTCCTGCTCGGCGCTGATGGTGATGGCGCCCGCCTTGATGATCCCGGACTTCTCGGAGGCGATGTCCTCCAGGGTGTCGCCGAGGAACTTCTGGTGGTCGATGCCGATCGGGGTGATGACGCTGACCTGACCGTCGGCGACGTTGGTGGCGTCCCAGCTGCCGCCGAGCCCCACCTCGACGACCGCGACATCCACGGGTGCGTCGGCGAAGGCGGCATACGCGACGGCCACGATGACCTCGAAGTAGCCCATGGGCCGGCCGCCCTCGGCGACGCTGCGCCCGTCGACCATCTCGACGAACGGCAGGACGTCGTCGTAGGCCGCGACGAAGCGCTCCGGGCTGATCGGCTGACCGCCGATGGCGATCCGCTCCCGTATGTCGTGCAGGTGCGGCGACGTGAATCGCCCTGTCGTCAGGCCGTGCTCGGTCAGCAGCGTCTCGATCAGCCGGGTGGTGCTCGTCTTGCCGTTGGTGCCCGTCAGGTGGATCACCGGGAACGTCCGCTGCGGGTCGCCGAGCAGCTCCATGACCGCCTGGATGCGGTCGAGCGAGGGGGTGACGTCGTTCTCGGGGATGCGCCCGAGGATGTCCCGCTCGATCTCGCGCATCCGCTTGGCCGTCGCGAGCCGCTCGGCGGCGTCGCGCTGCGCGGCGTCGGGGCGACCGCTGCGGGCCACGGCGCGCTCGCCCGGGCCCAGCGGGTCCAGACCCATCAGCTCGTTGAGGTCCTCGTTGCCCGAGAGGTCGACGGCGTCGTGGCCGTCCATCCCCTCGGCGTCGTCGTGATCGTCATGGCGGTGGTTGTTCACGAGAGCCTCTTCACCAGGATGCGTGCGTGGTAGCCGTCGCCGACCTCGACCTCGGTGACGCCGTCACCGTCGATCGCGAGCAGGTTGGGCGCGGAGCCGAACTGGCTGGCCAGGGTCTCCTCGACGAGCAGGTCCTGGTGGTGGACCGTCGCGTCGTAGACCTCCTGGGCGCCGGTGACCGTCAACGAGATCCGGTCGGACACCTCGAAGCCGGCGTCGCGACGGGCCTGCTGGACGGCGCGGACGAGGTCGCGGGCCACGCCCTCGCGGGCGAGCTCGGGGGTGACCTCGGTGTCGAGGACCACGAAGCCGCCGCCGGGCAGCATGGCCGTCGCGTGGTGGTCCGGGCCGTCGCCGGCGCTGACCGTCTCGAGCGTGAACTCGCCGTCGTGCAGCGCGAGCCCACCGGCGGTGACGACGCCGTCGGCGACGACCGACCAGTCGCCGGACTTCGAGCCCTTGATGGCGCGCTGCACGTCCTTGCCGAGCCGGGGACCGGCCGCGCGCGCGTTGACGGTGAGGCGCTGCGAGATGCCGAAGTCCTCCTCGCTGACCTCACCCACGTCCCGCAGCGTGACCGCGCGGACGTTGACCTCGTCCTTGACGATGTCGGCGAAGGCGGCGAGACCGGCGGCGTCCTCGGTGACCACGGTGAGGTCGGCGAGGGGCAGGCGGACGCGGAGGTTCTGGGCCTTGCGCAGCGAGGACGCCACCGAGCAGATGTCCCGGGCGCGGTCCATGCGCGCGACCAGCTCGTGGTCGTTCGGCAGCTGCGTGGCGTCCGGCCAGTCGGCCAGGTGCACCGAGCGGCCGCCGGTGAGGCCGCGCCAGATCTCCTCGGTGACCAGCGGCAGCAGCGGCGCGCAGGTGCGGGTGACGACCTCGAGGCAGGTGTAGAGCGTGTCGAACGCCTGCGTGGTCGCCTCGCGGTCGGCCCCGCCGGTGTCCCAGAAGCGCTCCCGCGAGCGGCGGACGTACCAGTTCGTCAGCACGTCCAGGAAGCCGCGCATGGTCTCGCAGGCGGACGCGACGTCATACGCGTCCATCTGCTGTTGCATCGCCTCCACGAACTCCCGCAGCTTGGCCAGCAGGTAGCGGTCGAGCAGGTCCGTGGAGCCGGTGGACCAGCGCGCCTCGTAGCCGCGCCCGCCGTCGAAGGCGTTGGCGTAGAGCGTGAAGAAGTACCAGGTGTTCCACAGCGGGATGAGGACCTGACGGACCCCGTCGCGGATGCCCTTCTCGGTGACGATGAGGTTGCCGCCGCGCAGGATCGGGCTGGACATGAGGAACCAGCGCATCGCGTCGGCGCCGTCCCGGTCGAACACCTCCGACACGTCGGGGTAGTTGCGCAGCGACTTGCTCATCTTGGCGCCGTCGGAGCCGAGGACGATGCCGTGGGACACGCAGGAGGAGAAGGCCGGGCGGTCGAAGAGCGCCGTCGCCAGCACGTGCAGCGTGTAGAACCAGCCGCGGGTCTGACCGATGTACTCGACGATGAAGTCGCCCGGGAAGTGGTGCTCGAACCACTCGGCGTTCTCGAAGGGATAGTGCACCTGGGCGAAGCTCATCGACCCGGAGTCGAACCACACGTCCAGGACGTCCTCGACCCGGCGCATCGTGCTGCGGCCCGTGGGGTCGTCGGGGTTGGGGCGGGTCAGCTCGTCCACGAAGGGACGGTGCAGGTCGGACTCGCCCTCGTGGTTGCGCGGGACGCGCCCGAAGTCGCGCTCGATCTCCTCGAAGGACCCGTAGACGTCGATGCGCGGGTACTCCGGGTTGTCGGAGCGCCACACGGGAACCGGGCTGCCCCAGAAGCGGTTACGCGTGATCGACCAGTCGCGGGCGTTCTCCAGCCACTTGCCGAACTGACCGTGCTTGATGTGCTCGGGGGTCCACGAGATCTGCTCGTTGAGCTCGAGCATCCGGTCCTTGAACTTCGTGACCTCGACGAACCAGCTCGACACGCCCTTGTAGATCAGGGGCTGCCGGCAG
The DNA here is from genome assembly GCF_002453335.1 of Arsenicicoccus sp. UBA6765. NCBI lineage: Bacteria > Bacillati > Actinomycetota > Actinomycetes > Micrococcales > Intrasporangiaceae > Arsenicicoccus > Arsenicicoccus sp. UBA6765. The sequence goes on along the minus strand of NZ_DKGR01000040.1, from coordinate 75,991 downwards.
CGCCAGCAGTGCGGGTAGGAGTGGTCGTAGGTCTCGCGGCGCACGAGGACGGTGCCCTCGGTGACCGAGCCGGTCTCGCCCTCGCCGCGCGTCGCGGCCTTGAGGTGGTCGATGACGTGCGGGTTGGCGTCGAAGACGAGCATCCCGGTGTAGTCGACGACGGGGTGGGTGAACTGGCCGTCGGGGCCGACGGGCATGACCGCCTCGATGCCCTCGCGGTCGGTGACGACCTTGTCGTCCTCGCCGAACGCGCCGGCGGTGTGAACGAGCCCCGAGCCGTCGGTGGTCGTGACGAACTCCGCCTCGACGATGCGGAAGGCGTTGGCGTGCCCGAGGTAGTAGGAGAACGGCGGCTGGTAGCGGTGGCCGGCGAGCTCGGACCCCTTGAGCCGCTTGACGACCAGCGACTCGACGTCGCCCTTGGGGTCGCCGGTCAGCTCCCGGGCGTATGACGCCAGCCGCGCCTCGGCGAAGACGTAGCGCTCGCTGCGCCCGGTCGGCACGTCCGACTCGACCACGACGTAGTCGATGTCGCCGCCGACCATGATCGCGAGGTTGGACGGCAGGGTCCACGGCGTCGTGGTCCAGACGACCGCGAGCGCCCCGTCGAGGTCGTCGTCCGGGCCGTCGCCCTCGATCCGCAGCCCCACCGTGACGGCCGGGTCCTGGCGCACCTGGTAGACGTCGTCGTCCATGCGCAGCTCGTGGTTGGACAGCGGCGTCTGGTCGTTCCAGCAGTAGGGCAGGACGCGGAAGCCCTCGTAGATCAAGCCCTTGTCGTGGAGCGTCTTGAAGGCCCACATGACGCTCTCCATGTAGTCCGGGTTGAGCGTCTTGTAGTCGTTGTCGAAGTCGACCCAGCGGGCCTGGCGGGTGACGTAGTCCTGCCACTCGTCGGTGAAGGTCAGCACGGACTCGCGGCACTTGGCGTTGAACGCGTCGATGCCGAGCTCGACGATCTCGTCCTTGGTCTTGATGCCCAGCTGGCGCATCGCCTCGAGCTCGGCGGGCAGGCCGTGCGTGTCCCAGCCGAAGCGCCGCTCGACGTGCCGGCCGCGCATCGTCTGGTAGCGCGGGACGATGTCCTTGACGTAGCCCGTCAGCAGGTGGCCGTAGTGCGGCAGGCCGTTGGCGAACGGCGGCCCGTCGTAGAAGACGAACTCGTTGGCACCGTCCTCACCCACCGGGCGGTTGGCCACCGACGCCTGGAAGGTGCCGTCCTGGTCCCAGTAGCGCAGGATGCGCTCCTCGATCTCCGGGAAGCGCGGGCTCGAGACCACGCCGGACGGTGCGGCGGGCAGCTGCGGATCGGTGGAGACCTGGGGATAGGTCATGGGTGGGGCTCCCTGGGGACGAGTCACGGTGATCTGGACGGTGCTGATCACGAGGACGATCGCGCCGTGCGGCGCTCCCGCGGTGCCACCTCGCTTGCCGGTCGCGGGATCTCGTCATACGGGCTCGTATGACGAACGCGGCCGACCGCTCTGGTCGAAGGCTGTGACGGGCCCGCCCGTCCGGGTCTAGTAGGCGCTCTGCTGGTGGCGGGGCGCCGTTCTTCCGGAGACTCGCCGGTGATAGCGGCTCAGACGTCTGTGAGACCAGTCTATCGGAGACCGCAGACACACCTCGAATCCATCCTTTTCGCTACTGTGTGCGAGCCCTATCACCCGGCTGCACCTACCGGATCGTGTTGCGTGGCAATAGGATTGGTCCGTCGACGAGGACGTGGCGGGCGGCCGGAGGTGGTGGCAGATGGATCTGGAGGAGCTCTGGCGCACGCCCGCGGTGACCGCCGCGATCGAGGACCTCCTCGCGACCGTCTCCGAGGCGTATGCCGTCGCGCAGGCCCAGTCCGGGGTGGCAGCTCCCGCTCTCGGCGCGTGCTGACCTCGCGTGGCCGGACTGGGCACGACGGCTGGAGCTCACGCCGCCGCCGCACCGACGGCAACCACCGCCTCTCCACCCGCCGTCCTGAGCGACGACCGACGCGTGACGTCAGGGTGCGGCGGACTCACCTGCACAACGCCCAGCAGCGGCGTGGCGTCCTGGGCCTTCGTCTGGTGGTGCGTGCGAGTCCGCCCGCACGCGGGGACGGCATACGGCTCAGGGACGCCAGTCGGGTCGCAGGGGGTAGGTCGTGGCCCCGTCCTCGCCGACCTTGGTCGCCAGGATCTGGTGCAGCTGCAGCCAGTTGGCCTCGAACGCCATCCGCGAGCCGGCCATGTAGAGGCCCCAGATGCGCGCCGTCGCCAGCCCGGCATCCTCGACGCAGAAGTCCCACGAGTCGACGAGGTTCTCGCACCACTGCTGCAGCGTGAGGGCGTAGTGCATGCGGAGGTTCTCGTCGTGCTGGACCTCGAACCCCGCGTCGTGGCACTCGCTCACGAGACGCCCGGGTGCGGCCAGCTCCCCGTCCGGGAAGACGTAGCGGTCCGTGAAGGGCTCCGGCCGGAAGTCCGCCCGTCCGTCGGCGCGGGTGATGCAGTGGTTGAGCAGGCGCCCGCCCTCGCGGAGGTGGTCGTGCAGGAAGGCGAAGTACTTCCCGTAGTTGCGCACCCCCACGTGCTCGGTCAGGCCGATCGAGCTGATCGCGTCGAAGCCGCCCTCGGTCACGTCGCGGTAGTCGGCGTGCCGGATCTCGACCTGCCCCGACAGACCCGCACGCTCGACGGCCTCCTGCCCCCACGTGGCCTGCTCGCGCGACAGGGTCACCCCCAGCACCGACACCCCGTGCTCACGGGCGGCGTGCATCGCCATCCCTCCCCAGCCGCAGCCGACGTCGAGCAGCCGCTGGCCGGGCCGCAGCGCCAGCTTGTCGGCGACGAGGGCGAACTTGCGCTCCTGCGCCTGCTCCAGCGTCGTCTCGGGGGTGTCGAACACCGCGCACGTGTAGACCATGGACGGGCCGAGGACCCGCTCGTAGAAGGCGTTGGACACGTCGTAGTGCGAGGAGATGGAGGCAGCCGCGCGCCGACGGGGGTCGATCGAGCGGACCGCCCGGCGCCAGCGCGGCAACGCCTCCATCGGCGGTGCCGGCGGAGGGAGGACCATGCGCGGGCCGAATCCTCGCAGCAGCGCAGCCAGCTCGCTCGGCGCCGGCCGACGCGTCCGCACCTCGCGCTTGAGCCGGCGGAAGATCTCGTAGGGATCGCCCTCCTGGACGCCCCGGACCACCAGGTTGTCGGTGAGGTAGGCGCGGGCGAGGCCGAGGTCGCCGGGCGCCGAGAGGATGTAGCGGAGCCCCTCCTCGCTGGCGACGTGCACCGCGAGGTCGCTGTCCTGGGGACCGAGGTCGGTCCCGTCATAGGCCGTCAGGCGGAACGGCAGCGGCCCCTCGGTCACCACCGTCACCAGGTCAGCCACCCGCGGAGTCTGTGCAGTCATGGACATCATCGACCACCCACCTTGTCGTACATCGTCGGGAATCGGCCGGACGGGTCGTACCGGTCGCGGACCGCGCGCCAGGCCGCCCCGTCGTACAGGCGGTCGAAGGTCTGTCGGTCGTAGTAGACGTCGGAGTACAGGGACTTGTGACCGCCGAGCTCTCCGACCCGCTCCTCGATCATCCGGTTGACGTCGCCGTCGCGGCGGCCCGGCTCGATGGGCACCGTGCCCCAGAAGCCGACGTTGACGTAGGTGCGCCCAGGCTCGAGCGGATAGAGGGGCCAGGTCCGAGCGGTCCGGATGCCACCGGGGCCCTCCGACTCCCGTAGCCGCAGGGGACACACCCAGATCGGCACCATGGGCACGTGCTCGAGGAACCACGAGACGAAGTCCTCGAGACGCTCGAGGGGCACCTCGACGTCCTGCACGACGCGCTCCCGGTCGGGCAGACCGCGCCGCCGGTCGAGGGCCGCTGCGACGCCATAGCGGTTCTCCAGCCCGACGATGCGGTGGTAGACGTCGCTGCGTCGCCACCGGCGCGGCCACACCCGACGGACCAGCGGGTGCTGCGCCCCGAAGGCCCCTGAGCACCAGAACCAGTCGGTGTCCCAGCGCCAGAGGTAGTCCACGCCCGTCAGCCGGTCCTCGTCGTAGCGCTGCACTGAGCGGTAGTAGACGTCCTGACCGGTGTAGTCGCTCGTGGGGCCCGTCCGCTCGTCGTCGAAGCGCGCGAGCGTCAGCACGGCCTCGTCCGGCCCGAACACCACGCCGTCCATCGCGTCGACGGGCTCTCCGGCATACGACCGGGCCTCGGTGACCTGCTCCACGAGCCGGGTCAGCTCACTCACCCCACCCAGGTGCACGTGGCGCAGCGCCACCTGACGACCGAGCGGCTGGAGCTCGATGACGAGGCGCGTGGCGTAGCCGAGGCTGCCGTAGGAGTTGGGGAAGGTCGCGAAGAGGTCGGCGTGCTCGCCGTCCGGGCGAGCCGTCACGACCTCGCCGGTCCCGGTCAGCACGTCCAGCTCGAGCACGGACTCGTGCGGGAGCCCGTTGCGGAAGGACGTGGCCTCGATGCCCAGCCCGCTGACGGCTCCGCCGAGCGTGATCGTCCGCAGCTGCGGCACCACCAGCGGCATCAGCCCGTGCGGGGCGGTGGCCTCGACGAGGTGCTCGTAGGTGCACATGCCCTGGACCTCGGCCGTGCGCGCCACCGGGTCGACGTGCAGGACCTCGGTCAGCCCCGAGACGTCGAGCCCCTGCGAGGCCCGGCCCCGGGGGCGGAAGAGGTTGGACGTGGACTTGGCCAGCCGGACCTGCTCACCCGGAGGCATGGCGGCCAGGGAGGCTTGCAGCCCGGCCACCGCGACACGGTGGTGAGACGGAACGTGGTTCAACGACCCCATGCCCAGCACGTTACGACTTCGTAGCCGACAAACGGTGCCCTAACCACATGGTGAACACTCGTTCACGGACACGGACACGGACGCGGACGCCGGCGGTCCAGGGGTCAGGCCAGGCCGAGCCCCTGCGCCGCCTCCCACAGGGAATCACGCACCCGCGGGTGCGCGGCCTGCTCGATGATGTTGCGGGCCTGGACCTTCTCCGGGTGACCGAAGACCTCGGCCACGCCCTGCTCGGTGATCACCGCGGAGTGCTGGAAGGACGTGGTCGGCTCGGTCAGCATGGGCACGATCGTCGACACGTCGGCCTTGGGGTGCCACGAGCGGAGCGCCATCATCGCCTGGCCGCCCTTGGCGTGCAGCGCCCCCACGATGAAGTCCGTCTGCCCGCCGAAGCCCGAGTGGATCCGGGCCTTGATGCGCGAGGCGTTGGCCTGCGAGAGCAGGTCGACCTGCAGCGCCGTGTTGATCGAGGTCATCTGCGGCTGCTTGGCGATCTGGCCCGGGTCGTTGGTGATCTCGGTGCGGCGCATGATGATCCGGTTGTTGAGGTGGCACCACTGGTAGAGCGCCTCGCTGCCGAAAGCGAACGACGCGACGATGGGTCGCATCTCGTCGAGGGCCCCCACGCGGTCGAGCAGCAGCACGCCGTCGGAGAACATCTCGGTCCAGATGCCGAGGTTGTGCCGGCGGGCGAGGCCGGGCAGCGTGGCGTCGGGGACCGCGCCGATGCCCAGCTGGAGCGTGGCGCCGTTGCCGACCCGTCCGGACACCAGCTCGCCGATGAGCGAGGTCGCGTCGTCGGGCTTGGCCTGGGGATGGACGGCGGCGATCGAGGCGTCGGCCTCGATGAAGGCGTCGAAGATGTCGACCGGGAACTCGCCGTCGCCGTAGGTGTAGGGCATGTGCTTGTTGATCTGCGCCACCAGGATCCCGCCGCGCTCCTTGACCGCCTCGATGGCGGCGACCATGACGTTGACCTCGACGCCGAGCGACACCTTGCCGTTGATGGGGGCGCTCACGTGGACGGCGACGACGTCCGGGGCGAGGGTGGTGCGAAAGAGCATGGGCACCAGGGACAGTCGGGTCGGCGTGTAGTGCAGCGTGGGGAGCTTGCGCATCCCCACCCCGACGAAGCAGGACTCGTGCTCGACGCCCTCGCGGGTGGAGATGCCGGCCGGCGCGTTGAGCATGTTGAGCCGATAGGTGGGCAGCGCCTCGTCGACGATCTCGAGCAGCGCCCAGGGGGGCACGTGGTTGCCCGTGGCCACGACGCGGGGGTTCTCGGGGGCGCGCTCGAGCAGGGACTTCATCTGGGCGGTGCTGATCACGTTCATGGTCCTAGCCTGCCGGACGGCCCTGGCGGGTCGGCAGGCACCCCCCGGCATCACCGGGTCGTGGTGGAATGGCGCCATGAACCTCCCCGACGTCGATGCCTCGGCCGCCTGGCTCAGCCACGAGACTCTGGAGCAGGCCCGCGAGCGCCTGCCCATCCTGTACGTCGACGTCGTGCCCGTGCGCGTGGACGACCGGGGCGAGGTCACCCACCTCGGGACGCTGCTGCGCGTGTCCGGCAACGGCGAGATGGCTCGCGAGCTGGTGAGCGGGCGCGTGCTCTACCACGAGCGGCTGCGGGACGCGCTGCTCCGGCACATCGAGAAGGACCTCGGGCCCCTGGCGATGCCGCGGATTCCTGTCAGCCCTCAGCCGTTCACGGTCTCGGAGTACTTCCCCACCCCGGGCGTCACGCCCTTCCACGACCCGCGCCAGCACGCGGTGGCGCTGGGGTACGTCGTGCCCGTGGCCGGGGACTGCGCGCCCTCCCAGGACGCCCTGGACCTGGCCTGGCTCACCCCCCGCGAGGCGTGCAGCCGCGCCGTCGCCGAGGAGATGGGCCGTGGCCACGCCACGCTGCTGCGTCAGGCCCTCGCTCACCTCGGCTTCGCCGTCTGACCTACCCCCGGTAGTCCGATCGACCGGCCTTCGCACCCCAGGCCGATGGTCCTACCCCCGGCGGGTTCACGAGTAGTCGGCCCACACCCGCTGCTGCTCCCCGTCGACGGTCATGACGCCACCGTGCGGGAGGATCCACTGTGGCCGGGTGTGACCGAAGGGGATGCCCACGCACACCACGGCGTCCGGGTTGTACCGCGCGATCATCTCCACGGCCGCCTCCCGCTGGGCGGCCCGCAGCCGAGCCCGGTCCTCGACCCCCGGGCGTACCTCGAAGCTCGACACCGGCGGGCGCGCCACCAGCACCGCGTCGACGGCGGCCAGCAGACCCCGCTCCCCCATCGACCGCAGGATGCGACCGACCTCGACGGCGGAGGGCAGCTCCTCGGAGGTCTCCACCAGCAGCACCCCGCCGTCGAGCACGCCCGGGTCGGCCGGGAAGCGCCCCGCCGTCAGGATCCACTGCAGCACCTCCAGGCAGCCACCCCAGGTCGGCCCGGTGACCGCGCGCCGCGGACCGTGCCACGTCCAGGGCTCCGTCGGCTCGCGCGGCCCGCCCTCGGTCAGCGCCCGCGGGTCGCCCCAGTCCAGGCCCAGGTCCTGCGACTCCCCCGGATCCGTGATCTCCAGCCGCTCCCCCGTCAGCAGCGACGCCCGCAGCGACGCCGCATGCACCTCGTCCACGCCCGGCCCCGGGCCCAGGTGCACCTGCGACGAGCCGCCGTAGAAGCTCGCCACGCCCGCGCCCCACAGCCACGCGTGCAGGTTGGTGTTGTCGCTGGTGCCGAGGAAGGGCTTCGGGTCGCGGCGCACCACCTCGGGGTCGAGGTGCGGGACCACGGTGATCTGGTCGTCACCGCCCACGACGGCCAGCACGGCGCGGACCTGCGGGTCGGTGAAGGCCGCCATGAGGTCCCGCGCCCGGTCCTGCGGCGAGGCCCCGAGCTGGCGCGTCGTGGGGTACTCCACCGGCACCAGCCCGGTCACCTCAGCGAGGCGACGCATCCCCTGCTCGTGCACCTGCGGATAGACGGCAGGCGCGGCGAAGGACGGGGAGACCACGGCGATGCGGTCCCCCGGTGACGCCTTGGGCGGGAGGGCGAGGGGGTGCGGCATACGGCCATCGAACCATCCCGCGAGACCGCCGTCTGCACGATCAGCAGGGTGGCCCTGCCTGCCGTATGACGTCCACCGCCCGCCGCCGGGCGGGGGCGCCTGCCCGAGGGAGGTCAGCCCTGGACGCCCTTGGCGCGCAGCCGCGCCTCCAGCACCGCCGCCTCCTCGGGCGTCGGCGCCGTGCCGCCGAGACGCACCGGCACCAGGTGCCGCTCGGTCTCGGGCACGGGCGGGTAGGCGTCCTGCAGCTCGTGCAGCATCCGCGTGATCGTGTCGCGCACGTGCGCGGTCACCTCGACGACGTCGTCCTCGGGCCGCACCCGGATCGGCTCGCCCACCGTGATGCCGATGGGCACGTTGGTGCGACCGAGCCGCTTGGGGTGGCCCTTGGTCCACACCCGCTGCGAGCCCCAGATCGCCACGGGGAGGATCGGCGCGCCCGTCGCCTGCGCCATCCGCACCCCGCCGCTCTTGAACGCCTTGGGCTCGAAGGACATCGAGATGGTCGCCTCCGGGAAGACGCCCACGATCTCCCCGGCTCTGAGGGCGTCCAGGGCGTGCCCGTAGGACGCCGCCCCCGCCGCCCGGTCCACCGAGATGTGCCGCATCCCCCGCAGCAGCGGACCGCTCACCGGGTGGCGGAACACGCTCTCCTTGGCCATGAACCGGACGAGGCGACGCGACGGGAGAGCCGCCAGTCCGGCATACGTGAAGTCGAAGTAGCCGGTGTGGTTGATCATCATCACCGCGGGACCCTGGCCGGGGACGTTGTCGCCGCCGGTGATCCGGAAGCGCAGTCCCTGCAGCGCGAAGACCCCCTTGAACGCCTCGACCACGGGGGTGTAGACGGGATCACGTCGCAGCATCTGCCAGAAGCTCGCCATGGGGCAGACCCTACCGGCGGGTCACCCTGGTCGGGAGGTGACCCGGGCGACGGCATACGGATTGGCGACGCGGTCTCGCGGTCTGGGAGAATCCGCGCATGACCACTGACACGCCGCGCACCCACGTCCCGGACAAGCCGTCGCTGGACGGCCTGGAGGACAAGTGGCTGCAGGTATGGCGTGACCAGGGCACCTACCGGTTCGACCGGGCGCGGGCCATGGACCTGCCCCGCGAGCAGATCTGGGCGATCGACACGCCCCCGCCCACCGCGTCGGGGTCGCTTCACATCGGGCACGTCTTCGGCTACACGCAGGCCGACTGCCTCGCGCGCTACAAGCGCATGACCGGGCACGAGGTGTTCTACCCGATCGGGTGGGACGACAACGGTCTGCCCACCGAGCGGCGCGTGCAGAACTACTACGGCGTGCGCGGCGACGCGACCCTGCCCTATGTCGAGGGCTTCACCCCGCCGCACGAGGGTGCCGACGGCAAGTCGGTCAAGGCCGCCGACCAGGTCCCGGTCAGCCGGGCCAACTTCATCGAGCTGTGCGACATCCTCACGGTCAAGGACGAGGTGACCTTCGAGGACACCTTCCGCTATCTCGGCCTGTCCCTCGACTGGGACGTGCAGTACCGCACCATCGACGACCACTCCCGCGCCACCGCCCAGCAGGCCTTCCTGCGCAACCTCGCGCGCGGCGAGGCCTACCAGGCCGAGGCGCCGGGGCTGTGGGACGTGACCTTCCAGTCCGCCGTGGCCCAGGCCGAGCTCGAGGCGCGCGACTACCCGGGTGCCTACCACCGGGTGTCCTTCCACGACCCCGGCGGCGACAAGGTCTACATCGAGACCACCCGGCCCGAGCTGCTGCCGGCCTGCGTCGCGCTGATCGCGCACCCGGACGACGAGCGCTACCAGGGGCTGTTCGGGACCTCGGTGCGATCCCCGCTCTTCGACGTCGAGGTGCCCATCCTGGCGCACCCGGCCGCCGAGATGGACAAGGGCGTCGGCATCGCCATGTGCTGCACCTTCGGCGACCTGACGGACGTGCAGTGGTGGCGCGAGCTGCAGCTGCCGACGCGGTCGGTCATCACCCGCAACGGCCGCATCCAGGCGGAGACCCCGGACTGGATCACGTCCGAGACCGGTCGCGAGATCTACTCCGAGATGGCCACCAAGACCACGCACTCCGCCCGCGAGGCCGTGGTCAACGCGCTGCGAGGCTCGGGCGACCTGGACGGCGAGCCCACCAAGACCCAGCGCAAGGCCAACTTCTTCGAGAAGGGCGACAAGCCCCTCGAGATCGTGACCTCCCGCCAGTGGTACATCCGCAACGGTGGTCGTGACGAGGACCTGCGCGAGGCGATGCGGGCGCGCGGGCGCGAGCTCGACTTCCACCCGTCCTACATGCGGTCCCGCTACGACAACTGGGTCGGCGGCCTCAACGGCGACTGGCTGATCTCGCGGCAGCGCTTCTTCGGCGTGCCGATCCCCGTGTGGTACCGCGTGGACGAGCAGGGCGAGGTCCGCTGGGAGGAGCGGATCGTCCCGACCGAGGAGCAGCTGCCGGTCGACCCGGCCTCGCAGCCGGCCCCGGGGTATGACGAGTCCCAGCGTGGCCAGGCCGGCGGCTTCGTCGGCGACGCGGACGTCATGGACACGTGGGCGACCTCCTCGCTGACCCCGCAGATCGCGGCGGGCTGGCGCGCGGGCGGGCAGGGCTCGGACCCCGAGCTGTTCGCCAAGATCTTCCCCTTCGACCAGCGTCCCCAGGGCCACGACATCATCCGCACCTGGCTGTTCGCGACGATGGTGCGCGCCCACCTGGAGCACGGCTCGCTGCCGTGGACCGACGCGACCGTCAACGGCTGGATCCTCGACCCCGACCGCAAGAAGATGAGCAAGTCCAAGGGCAACGCCACGACGCCCATCGACCTGCTCAAGCAGCACGGCACCGACGCGATCCGCTACTGGGCCGGGGCTGCTCGCCTCGGGACGGACACGGCGCTGGACGAGGCGCAGATGAAGGTCGGCCGTCGCCTGGCCATCAAGCTGCTCAACGCCAGCAAGTTCGCGCTGTCCTTCGGCGAGGTCTCCGGCGACCTGGTCGAGCAGGTGACCGAGCCCCTGGACCGGGCGATGCTGGCGTCCCTGGCCGAGGTCGTCGAGACCGCGACCGCGGGCTACGAGGCGATGGACTACACCCGCGCGCTGGAGGCCACCGAGACCTTCTTCTGGACCTTCTGCGACGACTACATCGAGCTGGTCAAGGACCGTGCCCACGGTGGCCGCGGCGAGGAGGGCGCCGCGTCCGCGCGCGCCGCGCTGCGCCTCGCGCTCGACGTGCTCCTGCGCCTGTTCGCCCCCGTCCTCGTCTACGCCACCGAGGAGGTGTGGAGCTGGTTCCGCGAGGGCACGGTGCACCGTCAGCCGTGGCCGACCGCGGACGAGCTGAGCACCGTTGCGGTCCGAGGCGACTCGTCACTGCTCGGCACCGTCTCCGCCGCGCTGGTGGGCGTCCGCAAGGCCAAGTCCGAGGCCAAGGTCGGCATGCGCAGCGAGATCACCGCGATGACGCTGACGGCGCCGGCCGCCCAGGTCGAGCAGCTGCGCCTCGCGGAGGCCGACCTGCGCGCCACCGGCAACATCAGCGGCCTGACCTACGGCGAGGGCGAGGCGCTCGCGGTGAGCGACGTCGAGCTGATCCCCGCCGAGAAGCGCCCGAAGGCCTGACCCCGCGGCGCCGGCCTAGTCGGTCAGGTCCGTCAGCTCGGCCAGGTCGGCCAGGACGGCTGGGTCGCTGGTGCGGTGCATCGAGCGCACCCCGTCGGCGTCGCGGACCACGAGGGTCGCCTCGCGCGCCCCGTCCTTGGCGTGCGTGATCGTCCAGGTCTCCAGGCCGTCCCGTATGCCGGCGCCCGGCGTCAGGGCGGTGTGCTGCCCCGGGGCGCGGTGGGGCACGGTCGGCGCGGCGTCGAGGCGGCGCTGCACGGCTCCCGACTCGCCCGGTCGCCAGGCCCGTGGGGTGGTCGACCACAGCCCGACCGAGTACTTCGACAGCACCCCGCCGTTGCCGGTGGTGAGCGCGAAGTCCCCTGGGGCGCAGCGCAACCGGCGGACCGCCTCGGCAATCGCGTGCATGGTGTAGTCGTTGCCGGGGCCGCCGAAGTAGGGCAGCCCGCCGGTCAGCGTGAGCCCGCGCGGGTCGTCCGGGGCGAGGCCGATCCCGTCGCACACCGACGACACGGCGACGGGGAAGCAGGAGTAGAGATCGAGGTGGCGCACCTCGTCCAGGCCGGTGCCCGCCACCTCCAGGGCGGACCGCACCGCGGCGACGCCGGCCGGGTAGGCATCGAGGTCCGGTCGCTCCAGCAGGGGTCGCTCGACCGTGTCGCAGTGCCCGTGCAGATAGACCCAACGGTCTTGCGGCACACCAAGGCTCGCGGCGCGCTCGATCGACGCGACGATCACGGCGGCGCCCTGGTTGACCAGGTCGCGCGCCACGAGGAGCTTGGGATAGGGCTCGGCCACCATCCGGTTGCGCGGCGTCACGGTGAGCAGGTCTGCGGCAGAGAGGTTCTCGCGCAGGGCTGCGTGCGGGTGGTGGGCCGCGACCCGGGTGAAGGGCGCGAACAGCTCGCCCATCGAGGCTCCGTAGTCCGGGTCGTCCATCCCCGCCTGCGCCAGCCGGCGCTGCCGGGCCCGCTCGAGCAATGCGTAGAGGCGGGGGGCGTCGATCTGGCCGGAGTCGTCGAAGTCCACCAGCCCCTCGAGGCCGTGCCCGCGCCCCTCGTGCTGACCGCCCACGGCCTCGGACCAGCTCGGCCGCTCGGCCGCGGGGCGTGAGAGCAGGTGCCGCATGGTCGAGAGCGCCTCGGCGCCGCACGCCACCGCGACCTCGCAGTCGCCGCGGGCGATGCTCGCGGCGAGCTCCGTGACGAGGTGCTGCGGCCCCTGCCCGCCGGCCACGTCGGTCAGGACGTGGCGCGGGCGCAGTCCTGTGCGCGTGGCCACCGATCGCGGCACGTTGTCCGATCGGCCCAGCGGCGCGACGGCCTCCGGCGTCGAGACCTCGAACTGCGGGATGTCGGCCACCACGTCGACCGCCCGGTGCAACGCCCGCGCCCCCGCGCCCGGAGCAGCGTCCGCCAGGGCCTGCTCGACGGCTCGGGCCGCCAGCGCCACCGGCGACAGCGCAGCGTAGGCCGGGTCACCCAGCCGCTCGCTCCACTCCCCCACCCCGATGACGACCGGGGTGCGAGGGTCCAGGCCGACGGGCAGCCCGAGCACGGTCGCGGGGGCCACGGTCACGACGAGCCTCCCCGTCCGACGACCGGCCCCACGACCAGCCAGGGGGTGCTCCACCCGGCCAACGACACCCGCCCGTCGATGAAGGCCGCCAGGTCGAGCTCCAGCACCTCGCCGGCGGACGGCTCGAAGACGTCTACCCCCGCACCGTCGGAGGCAGGCACGAGCATCGTCACGTGACGAGGCAGCCACCGGCTCCCGACATACAGCAGGGCCGGTGAGTCTGGGGCGAGGGAGGTCTCCCAGGTGCGCAGGAGCTCCGCTCGCTCGGCTCGGCCGGCCCACCGGACGACGTGCCAGCGCACGGCCCGACGACGCACCCCGAGCACCCGGGCCAGCTCACGCGCCGCGCCCCACGGCGGCGTCCCGAGCGCGCGCGGCCACGGCAGCTGCCAGGACACGGGGCTCGCCAGCAGGCGGTTGGTGCGGTTGCGGACGACCAGCTCCTCGGGGACCAGGCCACGTCGCCGCACGCGGTCGGCATACGCCGGGTCCGTCAGCATGCGGGCCACCACCAGGCAGGTCGACCCACAGGTCGTGGGCGTCGACTGCCGTGGGGCCGGGAGGCCGCGGCGCAGGGAGAAGGCAAGAGCCATGGGACCACCTCACCACGTCCGAGCCCCCGTGCCCACCCCGGCCTGGCCGGCGTGGCAGGATCACTGGTCACTGAGCACTGGTCACTGAGCACGGACCGACGGGGGTGGAGGCACGATGGGCACGCGAGGACGCTCGGGGCTGCTGGCCGCCGCCCTGGCCCTGGTGATCGCCGCGCTCGTCTGGGCCACCGTGCGCGGCCCGGCCCTCGTGACGTCGGGGCCCCCACCCACGGCACCGAACGAGCGCGGGGTGCCGGACCCGCGGTCCCTGCCCGCCTCGGAGGTCGGCAGCGCTCCGGCGACCCCCGTCCGGCCCCAGGGTGGTGACGGGTGGGGCGGCCTGCCGGGCTGGCTCCCCTGGCTGCTCGTCGCGGCGATGCTCGTCCTCGCCGTGGTCGTCGCGCGCACGGTGGTCCGGAGGCTGCGGGCGCTGCCGCGCGACGATCGGGAGGACTCGCCGCTGGGTCCGGACCTGGTGCCCGAGCCCGTCCTGGACGAGGAGGCCGCGCGACAGCAGCGCGTCGCCCTGGCCGGCGGCACGCCCCGCAACGGCATCGTCGCGTGCTGGGTCGAGCTCGAGCGCCTGGCGGCGGCCGCGGGCAGCAGCCGGCGCGAGGCCGAGACGTCCGCCGAGTTCACCCGCCGCGTGCTGGCGGAGCAGCACGTGCCCGAGGACGCGATCGCCGCCCTGGCGGAGGCCTACCGCGAGGCGAGGTTCTCCAGCCACGAGGTCGACGAGGAGCTGCGGAGCTCCGCCGGTATGGCGCTCGACCGCCTCCACGACGCCCTCCTCGCCCGTGGCACCGCTACCAGCACCGCGGCGACCGCCCCGAGCACGGCAGCGGCCCGCGACGAGGAGCGCCCATGAGCCGCGCCCTGACCCGCCGCACCCTGACCCGCCGGGTCCTGGTGGGGCTGGTCCTGTGCCTCGTGGTCCTGGGCGGCGCATCCCTGCTCGGCGCGCGGCTCCACCCCGTCGTCGTGCCCGCCGCCATCGCGGCGGTCCTGGCTACCTGGTGGCGCCTCGCGGACCGGGCGCGCGCCGCGCGAGCCGGCTGGTCCGCGCCGTGGGCCCGCGACCGGGAGGTCCGGCGCACCCTCACCCACGACCGGCGGCTCAGCGCCCTCACCTGGGCGGTCCACGGCCTGCGCGACGGCCGCACCTGGGAGCGCACGCTGTCGCCGCTGCTGGTCGACCTGGTCGACCACCGGCTCCTCACCCACCACGGCGTGGACCGCGCCACCGACCCCGACCGCGCCAGGGAGCTGCTCGGGCCCGAGCTCTCCCGCCTGGTCGAGCACCCCCAGACCCCTCCGCGCTCGCAGGGAGCGCTCACCAGCCTGATCGCGACGATCGAGAACCTATGAGCAGCAACGCCTCCCGCCCGACCGACGTCACGCTCACTTGCGCCCGGGTCCTCGACGCGGTCGAGACCGCCGTCGTCGGCAAGCGAGCGGGCCTCGAGCTCGTCCTCGCCGGCATCCTCGCGGGCGGTCACGTGCTGCTCGAGGACTACCCCGGCCTCGGCAAGACGCTGGCCGGGCGCTCGTTCGCGCAGGCGCTGGGCCTGACCTTCACCCGCGCCCAGTTCACCCCCGACCTGCTGCCCTCGGACCTGACGGGCTCCTTCCTCTACAACCAGGCCACCCACGAGTTCGAGTTCCGCGAGGGGCCGCTGTTCACCGGGCTGCTGCTCGCCGACGAGATCAACCGGACCCCGCCCAAGACCCAGGCGGCGCTGCTCGAGGCGATGCAGGAGCGCCAGATCACGGTGGAGGGCCGGACCTTTCCCCTGGCGGCGCCGTTCCACGTGCTCGCGACCGCCAACCCGGTCGAGCACGAGGGCACCTATCCCCTCCCCGAGGCCCAGCTCGACCGGTTCCTGCTGCGGGTGTCCTTCGGCTACCCGACGCCCGAGGAGGAGGCCGAGGTCGTGCGGCGCCGGCTCGGACGCCGGGCCGAGGAGCAGCAGGTCGAGCAGGTCCTCGCGCCGGGCGAGCTGCTCGACGCCCAGCGCGCGGTCGAGCTCGTCGAGGTCGACCCCTCGGTCGTCGACTACTGCGTCGACCTGGTCGGTGCCACGCGACGGCACGGGTCGGTCCAGGTCGGCAGCTCTCCCCGTGGCTCGCTGGCGCTCGTGACGGTGGCCCGCGCGTATGCCGTGGTGCAGGGCCGGGACTACGTCACGCCGGAGGACGTCAAGCACGTCGCCGTCCCCGCCCTCGCGCACCGCCTCACCATCAAGCCCGAGCTGTGGATGACGCAGGTGTCCGGCGCCACCATCGTGCGGTCCCTGCTCGACACCGTGCCCACGCCCGCCGCCCTCACCGGTGGCCACGGCCGATGACGGCACCCACCCGGGGCGGCCGCCCCGACGCCGCGGCCCGGCAGGCGGCCTGGTCGGCGACGCCGCACCACCTCGCCGTCGTGGGGGTGGGGGTGGCCCTGGCGGTCGCCGCCGTGCTGGGTCACCGGACGGACCTGCTCGTGGTCGCCATACCGCTGCTCGTCGTCGCCGTCCTGGGCGCGCTGGGCCGGCCCGAGCGACCCAGCCTGCTGCGGACCGGCGTCCGGTCGGACCGCCTGCCCGAGGGCTCCACGACCACCGTCACCGTGGACGTGGCGCACGACCCTCGCGCGGAGGCCCTGGGCGTCGACCTGGCGCCGAGCGACCGGCTGCGGCCCGAGGTGCCGCACGGCGCCACCAGCACCCTGCTCGACGGCGATCAGCACCACGGCGAGCAGCTGGTGTCGCCCGAGGTCTGGGGGCGGCACTCGGTCGGCCGCGGCGAGGTGCGCCTGTCGTCCGCCTGGGCCGCGCACTCCAGCCGGTTCCGGGCCGGCGAGGGCCACCCGCTGCTCGCCCTGCCCTCGCCCCAACGGCTTCCGCTCCGGTCGGACCAGCTGCGGCCCGCCCAGCAGCTCGGCCGCCACCTGTCCCGGCGCGCCGGCGAGGGCTCGGAGTTCGCCGAGATCCGGGCCTTCCGCCCCGGCGACCGGATCCGGCGCATCCACTGGCCGACCTCCGCCCGCACCGGCAGCCTGCACGTCCGGACCATGTATGCCGAGCAGGACGCCCAGGTCATGCTCCTGGTCGACGTGCTCAGCGACATCCCGCACGCCGACCCCGGCGCCCCGAGCAGCGTGGAGGCAGCGGTGCAGGCCGCGGCCCACGTCGCCGGGCACTTCACGACGGCCGGGGACCGCGTGGGGCTGCGCGTGCTCGGCGACGCCGGTGTCCTGCCCGTCCCCGCCGGGACCGGCCGCCGCCACCTGCAGAGACTGCTCGGCGCCCTCGCCACCGTCGACCCCGCCAGCGACCGGCAACCCGACGTGCAACAGCTCAGCCTCGGGCTCGCGCCCGGATCGCTGCTGCTGGCCCTCACCCCGCTCACCTCGCGCGTCGTGGTCGACGCCGTGGTCGCCCTCTCGAGGCGCGGGCTGGACGTGGCGTGCATCGACGTCACCCCCGCCGCCACGGTGGTCGACGAGGACGTCGAGACGATCGCCTGGCGGCTCCTCACCCTCGAACGCCGCCGCACGGCAGACCTGCTCGAGCAGGAGGGCATCCCCGTCGTCGCCTGGCAGGACGCCTCCTCCGTCGAGGAGCTGCTGCGCCGGCTGCAGGCCCGTCACGAACGGGCCCGGGCATGAGCAGCGCGAGGTCAACCAGAGGCGCGAGGGGCACGAGGGGCGCGCGGCGGACGACGGGCACGACCGGGATCGAGCGCGTCCTCACCCGCTGGCTCGTCGAGGCGCGATCCACCTCCGGGTCCCAGCTCGCGGTCCGCCTACTGGGGATGCTGTGCGCCTGGGTCGTCCCGCTCGTCGCCACGAGCGGTCATCAGCTGTCACCGGTGGGGTTCACGCTGGTCGTCCTGGGTGCGGTGATCGCGGCCGTCCGTCCGGAGCCCGCCGGAGGACCCGTGGCGCTGGCGTCGCTGGCGGCCTACCTGCTCGTCGCGCCGCAGGACCCGGCGTCGCCGGTGGTGCTGCTGGTGGCGGGACTCGTGGTGGTGCACGTGGCCTGCGTGGCCGTGTCGACGACCGCGCCGAGCCCGGCACGGCTGGACCCCCGCCTGGTGCGGCGCTACGTCGAGCGCTGCGTCGCGCTGACGGCCGTGGCGGCGGTCACGTGGGGGCTGGGCCTGCTGGCGAGGTCCGTCCTGCCGGTCGCGCCCGTCGCCGTCGTCGCTGCTGCCGTGCTGGGGGTGGCTGCCGTGGCCTGGATGACGACCAGCAACCGGTCGCGCTAGAGGAGGTCGGCCGCCCCGGGCCGGGCGACCGTCATACCGGCTGGTCTGCCGGTCAGGCGGATTCCTTGCGCCGCTTGTCGGTCGCGCGGACGACGACGGGCGTGGCGCCCTCCTCGACGGTCTCGCGGGTGACCGAGACCTCGACGATGTCGTCGTCGGAGGGCACGTCGAACATGACCGGCAGGAGGATCTCCTCCATGATCGCGCGCAGGCCGCGGGCGCCGATCCCCCGCGCGATGGCCTTGTCCGCGATCGCGTCGATGGCCTCCTGCGTGAACGACAGCTCCACGCCGTCGATGTCCAGCATCTTGCGGTACTGCTTGACCAGGGCGTTGCGCGGCTCGGTCAGGATCCGCACGAGGGCGGACCGATCGAGCTCGTCGACCGTGGCCACGACGGGCAGGCGGCCGATGAACTCGGGGATGAGGCCGAACTTCATCAGGTCGTCCGGCTGCAGGTCGGCGAACCGCGGCGCCCCCGCCTCGCGCTGGGCGGCGATCGACGCCCCGAAGCCGAGGCCACGCTTGCCGGCCCGGGCCGTGATGATCTGCTCCAGGCCGGCGAAGGCGCCACCGACGATGAACAGCACGTTGGTGGTGTCGATCTGGATGAACTCCTGGTGCGGGTGCTTGCGCCCGCCCTGGGGCGGCACGCTCGCCGTGGTGCCCTCGAGGATCTTGAGCAGCGCCTGCTGCACGCCCTCGCCGGACACGTCACGGGTGATCGAGGGGTTCTCCGACTTGCGGGCGATCTTGTCGATCTCGTCGATGTAGATGATGCCCGTCTCGGCCTTCTTGACGTCGTAGTCGGCGGCCTGGATGAGCTTGAGGAGGATGTTCTCGACGTCCTCGCCCACGTAGCCGGCCTCGGTCAGGGCCGTCGCGTCCGCGATGGCGAAGGGCACGTTGAGCATGCGCGCCAGGGTCTGGGCGAGGTAGGTCTTGCCGCAGCCGGTGGGGCCGATCATCAGGATGTTGGACTTGGCGATGTCCACCTGCTCGTCGCCGCGCTTGGTGGCCGACGGCCCGGTGGCGGACCCGGCCGCCCCGGCGTTGATGCGCTTGTAGTGGTTGTAGACGGCGACCGCGAGGGAACGCTTCGCATCCTCCTGGCCGATGACGTAGGACTCCAGGAAGGTGAAGATGTCGCGGGGCTTGGGCAGCTCGTCGAGACCGGAGTCAGGAGCCTCGGACAGCTCCTCCTCGATGATCTCGTTGCACAGGTCGATGCACTCGTCGCAGATGTAGACACCCGGGCCCGCGATGAGCTTCTTGACCTGCTTCTGCGACTTGCCGCAGAAGGAACACTTCAGCAGGTCTCCACCGTCGCCGATGCGTGCCATCTGCCACCTCCACCTGTGCGAGACCGCCCCGTCCGGGCCGGTCCTGGACCGCCGACGCGCGAGCGTCGTCTTCTAGGACGGTACCTGGGACGACCCGCCCCAGCACCTGTTATCCCCTGCGCGTCACGGCAGGGCCCCGGGAGTTCAGCCGACAGCAGAATGCCCCGGTCGCGCCTCGGGCTGCCCGTCCGGCGTCGCCGGTCGGGCAGCCCGAGGGCTGGTCCAGCTCAGTCCAGCGTCGCCTTGCGGCTGGTCAGGACGGCGTCGATCAGGCCGTAGTCCTTGGCCGCCGCGGCGGACAGGATCTTGTCGCGCTCGATGTCGTCGCGCACCTGCTCGGGGGTGCGGCCGGAGTGCTGCGCCAGCGTCTCCTCGAGCCAGGTCCGCATGCGGAAGATCTCGTTGGCCTGGATCTCGATGTCGCTGGCCTGACCACCGCCACCCTCGACGGCCGGCTGGTGGATCAGGACGCGGGCGTTGGGCAGGGCGTAGCGCTTGCCCGGCGCACCGGCGGCGAGGAGCACGGCCGCGGCCGAGGCGGCCTGGCCCACGACGAAGGTCTGCACGTCGGGGCGGATGTACTGCATGGTGTCGTAGATCGCGGTCATCGCCGTGAACGAGCCACCGGGGCTGTTGATGTACATCGTGATGTCGCGGTCCGGGTCCTGGGACTCGAGCACGATCAGCTGGGCGATGATGTCGTCGGCCGACGCGTCGTCCACCTGCACGCCGAGGAAGATGATGCGGTCCTCGAAAAGCTTGGTGTAGGGATCGGTCCGCTTCATGCCGTAGGAGGTGCGCTCCTCGAACTGCGGCAGGATGTAGCGGCTGGTGGGCATGACGGCACCGGGCTGGCCGGCAGCGCCGTGCATGGGCTGGGGGTGCTGGATCATCTGGGTCTCCGAGTGGGTCTTGTCGGTATGGCGATCAGGCGTCCGTGCCGCCGCTGCCGGGCGTCTGGACGGCGCGCTCGAAGACGTGGTCGACGAAGCCGTAGTCCTTGGCCTGGGCCGCGGTGAACCAGCGGTCGCGGTCGGAGTCGGCCGTGATCTTGTCCACCGGCTGGCCGGTGTGCTCGGAGATGAGCTCGGCCATCTCCTTCTTCATCGCGAGCAGCAGCTCGGCCTGGATCTTGACGTCCGTGGCGGTGCCGCCGATGCCGCCGAGGGGCTGGTGCATCAGGATGCGGGCGTGCGGGGTGGCGTAGCGCTTGCCCTTGGCCCCCGCAGACAGCAGGAACTGGCCCATGGAGGCGGCCATGCCCATCGCGACGGTGCAGACGTCGTTGGGGATCCACTGCATGGTGTCGAAGATCGCCATGCCGGCCGTCACCGAGCCGCCGGGGCTGTTGATGTAGAGCCAGATGTCCTTGTCGGGGTCCTCGGCCGAGAGCAGGAGGAGCTGGGCGCAGATCGCGTTGGCGTTGTCGTCGCGGACGTCCGAGCCGAGGAAGATGATGCGGTCCTTGAGGAGCCGCTGGTAGATGTGGTCGTCGAGACCGCCCTGGGGCGCGGCCGCTGCGACCGGGGTCGCGGGGACGTTGCTCTGGCTCACCGTGAGTCTCATCTCTCTGTCGCACTGGGGTGGCGCCCGGCCGGTGGACCGGCCTGGAGCGTCGCTTGCTGATGACACTAACGCCCGGCGCCGACACACCCTTCCCGTCGGGGCGCGTGTTCGCCGTGAGCGCACACCGCCTGGCCCAGCGCGTGAGCCACGCGACGGTGCGCTGCCGAGGCGGGACCGAGGGGATCTGGGACGGCGTGGAGCCCGCCACCTCTCGGTGACGGGCTCCTCGTGGAGTGCGGCCCGCGAGGCGGGCGTGCGGGATCAGGCGTCCGCGGCGTCCTCGTCCTTGGCAGCAGCCTTCTTGGCCGGGGCCTTCTTGGCGGGGGCCTTCTTGGCCGGCTTGCCCTCGGAGGCGTCGTCGGTCTCGTCGGCCTTGGCGGCAGCCTTCTTGGCGGAGGCCTTCTTGGCCGGCTTGGCCTCCTCCTCGGAGCCCTCGGCGGCGGCGTCGGTCGCGTCGGAGTCCTTGGCGGCAGCCTTCTTGGCCGGCGACTTCTTGGCGGGAGCCTTCTTGGCCGGCTTGGCCTCCTGCTCGGAGCCCCCGGCGGCGGCGTCAGCCGCGGCGGCGGCGTCGGTCGCGTCGGCCGCGTCGGCGTCCTTGGCAGCAGCCTTCTTGGCAGCAGCCTTCTTGGCCGGAGCCTTCTTGGCGGAGGCCTTCGTGGCCGGCGCGTCGTCGGAGCCCTCGGTGTCGTCGGAGGAGCCCGAGTCGTCGGAACCCTCGTCGCCGTCCTCGACCTCGACGTCCAGGTCGGACAGGTTGACCACGTTGCCGGAGGCGTCCTTGATCGTGATGTCCTCGAGCACCGTGGCGAGGGCCTTGCGGCGAGCGACCTCGCTGACCATGGAGGGCACCTGGCCGTTGGAGTCCATGATCTGGGCGAACTGGTTGGGGTCCATGCCGTACTGCTGGGCCTGCATCACGAGGTACTCGATGAGCTCCTGCTGGCCGACCTGGACCTCGCGCTCCTCGGCGATGGCGTCGAGGAGGAACTGGCCCTTCATGGCCTCGCGGACGTTCTTGGCCACCTCGTCGCGGTGCTCGGCGGTGTCGTGGCCCTCCTCGGAGCCCTCGGCGAAGTGGGACTCCACCTCGGCCTCGACCAGCGACTCGGGCAGCGGGATCTCGATCGTCTCGAGCAGCTGGGCCAGGACCTTGTCGCGGGCCTGGGCGCCCTGCTCGAACTTCTTGGCGCGCTCGGTCTGCGCGGTCACGTCGGCGCGCAGCTCGTCCATCGTGTCGAACTCCGACGCCAGCTGGGCGAACTCGTCGTCCAGCTCGGGGAGCTCGCGCTCCTTGACGGACAGGACCGTGATGGAGATCTCGGCGTCCTGGCCGGCGCGGTCGCCACCCGCGAGGGGGGCGGTGAACGTCTTGGTCTCGTCGGCCTTGACGCCGACCAGCTGGTCGTCCATGCCCTCGAGCATGTTGCCGGAGCCGATCTCGTAGGAGACGCCCGAGACCGAGTCGATCTCCTCGCCGTCGATGCTCGCCGACAGGTCGATCGACACGAAGTCGCCGGTCCTGGCGGCGCGGTCGACGCCCACGAGGCTGCCGAAGCGCTCCTGCAGCTGCGCCAGGTTGGCGTTGACGTCCTCGTCGGTCACCTCGACGTCGTCGACGTCCACGGTGATGCCCGTGAAGTCCGGCATCTCGATCGCGGGGCGGACGTCCATCTCAGCGGCGAAGGCCAGCTGCTGGCCGTCCTCGAGGGGGATCTCGGTGACGTCGACCTCGGGCTGCGAGAGCGGCTTGAGGCCGGTCTCGTCGATGGCCTGGCCGTAGAACTGCGGGAGCGCCTCGTTGACGGCCTCCTGCAGGACGGCGCCCTTGCCGATGCGCTGGTCGATGATGCGGGCGGGGACCTTGCCGCGACGGAAACCGGGAACCTGCACCTGCTGGCCGATGGTCTTGTACGCCGCGTCGATGCTCGGCTTGAGCTCCTCGAAGGGGACCTCGACGGTCAGCTTGACCCGGGTCGGGCTGAGGTTCTCGACGGCACTCTTCACTGCGGTTGCTCCAAGGTCTGTGCTAGAGGTCTGGGGGCCCTCGTCGGCGCCAGACCGCCACGCCTCGGTGGAGTCTGGGGAGGCGGCCGGCGACATCGACAAGGGGCCTCGGCCGAACCGAGGCTCTCGACATGCTATCGGCTCGCCCCGCCTATCCCTAACGGTCGTCCCGGCCGGGCCCGACACGGTGGTGCTCGGGCCCGGGCGAGGTCGGGCAGGTTCGGTCAGGTCAGGTCGACCGTGAAGTCGCAGCCGGTCTTGTCGCGGATCTCGTCCTCGGTGACCCCGTCGAACAGCTCGCGCAGGACCAGGCCCTCCGCGGTGACGTCGAAGACGCACAGGTCGGTGATGATCCGCTGGACGACGGCCTTGCCGGTGTAGGGCAGCGTGCACTCCTTCAGGATCTTGTGCGCGCCTCCCTTGGCGGTGTGCTCCATCAGGACGATGACCTTCTTGGCGCCGTGGACCAGGTCCATCGCGCCGCCCATGCCCTTGACCATCTTTCCGGGGATCATCCAGTTGCTGATGTCGCCGTGCTCGGACACCTGCATCGCACCGAGGATCGCGGCGTCGACCTTGCCGGAGCGGATCATCCCGAAGGACGTCGAGGAGTCGAAGTAGCTCGCGCCCTTGCGGACGGTCACCGTCTCCTTGCCCGCGTTGATGAGGTCGGGGTCCTCCGTGCCCTCCACCGGGTAGGCCCCGGTGCCGAGGATGCCGTTCTCGGACTGCAGGACCAGCTCGACGTCGTCCGCCACGTAGTTGGGGACCATCGTCGGCAGGCCGATCCCGAGGTTGACGTAGTCGCCGTCGTGCAGCTCCTGGGCGGCACGCTCGGCCATCTGCTCACGCGTCAGCGCCATGGCTCACGCCTCCTTCTGCTGCTGGTCGGCGGTGGCTGCGGGACGGACCGTGCGGCGCTCGATGCGCTTCTCCGCGGCCTCCTCGGGCGTCAGCGCGACGACGCGCTGGACGTAGATGCCCGGCAGGTGGACCTCGCCCGGGTCGAGCTCGCCGGGCTCGACGAGCTCCTCGACCTCGGCGATCGTCACGCGACCGGCCATGGCGCACACGGGGTTGAAGTTGCGGGCGGCCTCGCGGAACACGAGGTTGCCGTGCCGGTCGCCGCGCCACGCCCGCACCAGGCCGAAGTCGCAGGAGATGGCCTCCTCCAGGACGAAGGTCTTGGGCTCGCCGTCGACGTCGAAGACCTTGGTCTCCTTGGGCGGCGAGGTCTTGACGACCTTGCCGTCGGCGTCGTGCAGGAGGGGCAGGCCGCCCTCGGCGACCTGGGTGCCGGACCCGGTGAGGGTGTAGAAGCCGGCGATGCCGGAGCCCCCGCAGCGGAGCTTCTCGGCGAGCGACCCCTGGGGGGTGAGCTCGACCTCCAGCTCGCCGGTGAGGTACTGCCGCTCGAACTCCTTGTTCTCTCCGACGTAGGACGCCTGGATGCGGCGGATCTTCTTGTCCGCCAGCAGGATCCCCATCCCCCAGTCGTCGACGCCGCAGTTGTTGGAGACCAGCTCGAGGTCCGTGGCCCCCTGCTCGTGCAGGGCCCGGATGAGCACGCTCGGGATGCCGCACAGACCGAACCCGCCGACCGCCAGCGAGGCTCCGTCGCCGATGTCGGCCACGGCCTCCTCGGCGGAGGACACCACCTTGTCCATGTCTTTCCTTCCTCACTACGTCGTGACGGATGTCGTGCTGGATGTCGTGATGGATCTGCGGGAACCCTATCGGCGGCCCGGAACCCGTCTCGGTCAGGGGCCTGTCAGGGGCGGGAGAGCAGCATGGCGACGCCCTGACCGACGCCGACGCACATGGTGGCGAGGGCGTGGTCGTGCCCGTCGTCGGCCAGCGTGATCGCCGCCGTCAGCGCCAGGCGGGCCCCGCTCATGCCGAGCGGGTGGCCGAGCGCGATGGCCCCACCGTGCGGGTTGACGTGCGCCGCGTCGTCGGGCAGCCCGAGGTCGCGCAGGACCGCCAGGCTCTGGCTGGCGAAGGCCTCGTTGAGCTCGATCACGCCGACGTCGTCCAGCTCGACACCCCTGCGGGACAACACCTTGCGGACGGCCGGGACGGGCCCGTAGCCCATCACCCGGGGGGCCAGGCCGGCAGCGGCGGCGCCGTCGATGCGGGCCAGCGGCTCCAGGGAGAACCTCTCGACCGCGCTCTCGCTGGCGACCAGCAGCGCCGCGGCGCCGTCGTTGACCCCGCTGGCGTTGCCCGCCGTGACGGACCCACCTGGGAACAACGGCCGGAGCCGACCGAGCGTCTCGAGGCTGCCCAGGCGGGGGTGCTCGTCGGTGTCGACGACCGTGGGGTCGCCCTTGCGCTGCGGGATCGTGACGGGCGCGATCTCGGTCGCGAGCCGGCCGCTCGCGATGGCGGCGGCCGCGCGCTCCTGCGAGCGCTGGGCGAAGGCGTCCTGGTCCTCGCGGCTGACGCCCCAGTCGTCGGCGACGTTCTGGGCGGTCTCGGGCATGCTGTCCACGCCGTAGCGGTCCCGCATGGCCGGGTTGACGAAGCGCCAGCCGATCGTCGTGTCGTGGACCTCCGCGCTGCGGCTGTAGGCGCTCTCGGCCTTGGGCATCACGAACGGCGCCCGGCTCATCGACTCCACCCCGCCGGCCACGTAGAGGTCGCCGTCACCGGCGAGGATGCCCCGGGCCGCCGCCGCGACCGCGTCCAGGCCGCTCGCGCACAGGCGGTTGACGGTGACCCCGGGCACCTGCTCCGGCAAACCGGCCAGCAGGGCCGCCATACGGGCCACGTTGCGGTTGTCCTCGCCCGCCTGGTTGGCGCAGCCCAGGACCACGTCGTCGACCTGGTCCCACGCCACCGAGGGGTGGCGCTGCACCAGGGTGCGGATCACGTGGGCCGCGAGGTCGTCGGGCCGGACCGGGGCGAGCGCTCCGGCATACCTGCCGATCGGGGTGCGCACGCCGTCGACGATGTATGCCGTCCTCGCTGCCGTCATGCCCCTAGCCTGCCACGGCCGAGCGGGCACCGCCGACGGGGGCTGCCAGGATGCGCGAGGGCCCGCCGGAGCCGTCCGGCGGGCCCCCGCGGTGGTCGGGCTGACAGGATTTGAACCTGCGACATCGTGCTCCCAAAGCACGCGCGCTACCAAGCTGCGCCACAGCCCGTGAAGCCTCGATCCTACCGGTCCCGACCGCGGGCTCGGGACGCGTGACCGGCGGGGCGGGGTGTCGGATTTCCCGCGGGCCCGGTCGGCGAACTACCCTGTGCAGTGCTCGTCCTGACGGATCCCGTCGGGCGACCTGCGGGTGTAGCTCAATGGTAGAGCCCTAGTCTTCCAAACTAGCTACGCGAGTTCGATTCTCGTCACCCGCTCCAGCCCGCCCCACCAGGCGGCACGAAGGCCCGGTCACCTCTCCTCGGAGGGCGGCGGGGCCTTCGTCATACGGTCAGCTCGACGGCCGGTGGCCGCCGGTGGGAGGCGTCAGAGCCGGCGGCGGTCCAGCATCGTCCAGAACGCCCCGACAGCAGCGACCAGGCCGACGAGGGACGCGAGCGCGAACGGCGCCATCCCCATGACGATCGCGACGACCGAGGCGAGGGCGAGGAGCACCCCCAGCGCGACCAGGGCCGGGACGACCAGCCAGGTGAGGACGGGGGCCTGCGGGGTGCGGGTGGAGTGACCGGCGTGGACGGCCATGGGGACTTCCTCAAGGACGGGGAGCGAGCGGGCTGTTCGCTCTCCACTAGAACAGACTGCGAGACGCTACGTGTCCGAAACACCCGAACGAGATGCGCCGTTCGCCTGACCTTCACCCGGACGGTCCGGTGCAGGAGGGACAGTTCGGACAGGGTCTGGACACGCACCGTGACGACGCGGGTGGGGTCCCAGCCGCCACACCCGTCACATCCGTCACACCTGACGTGAGGGTTTGCCATGCGGTCAGCGCGCGCTCTCGGGCAGCTCGGGCAGCTCCCCCGACGCCTCGTAGTGGTCCAGCATCGCGATGCGGCGGGCGTGGCGCTCGACCCCCGAGAACGGCGTGGCGACGAAGGTGTCCGCGATCGCCAACGACTCCTCCGGCGTGGTGAAGCGACCGCCGATGGAGCAGACGCGCGCGTCGTTGTGCTCGCGCGCCAGCTCGGCCAGCTCGGGGTTGTAGCAGAGCGCGGCACGCACGCCCTCGACCTTGTTGGCGGCCATCTGCTCGCCGTTGCCGGAGCCGCCGAGCACGAAGCCGAGCGACGCGGGGTCGGCCGCGACGGCCTCGGCGGCGCGCAGGCAGAAGACGGGGTAGTCGTCCTCGGCGTCGTAGACGAAGGGGCCGTGGTCGGTGACCTCGTGGCCCGCGTCGCGCAGGTGGGTGATCAGGGCGGTCTTGGCCTCGAGGGCAGCGTGGTCGGCGCCGATGTGGATGCGCATGGCGGGTCTCCTGCGGGGGTGCGGGG